>JADINH010000097.1 GCA_017694225.1 Candidatus Avisuccinivibrio stercorigallinarum | reverse complement strand
TCATGACGGTTGCTTCTCTGGGTGTGCTGTTTGGTGCCACTTTTTCCTCGGGCATGATGGAGGTCGCCAGAAGCGGCGTATTTCACCCGGAGATGTTCACCTTTCAGGAGGTGATTATCATCTTCTTTGGTGTGATGATCACCGACGTGCTGCTCCTCAATGCTTTCAACTCCTTAGGCCTTCCCACTTCCACCACCGTTTCCATTATCTTTGAGCTCTTAGGCGCCGCCACCTGTGCTGCGGTATTCAAGCTCTATCACGGTGGTCAGTCATTCTCAGAGATCTTCGAGTACATCAAGTCAGACCGCTCACTGACCATTGTGTCAGCCATTTTGATCTCGGTGGCTGTGGCCTTTTTCTCGGGCATGGTGGTGCAGTTTGTCTGCCGTCTGCTCTTTACCTTCAGAATTGACAAGTCAGTCAAGTACTTAGGCGGCATCTTCACTGGTTTCTCGCTGACCGCCATCATCTACTTCCTTATCATGAAAGGTGCCAAGGGCGCCTCCTTCATGAAGCCTGAGTACATTGCCTTTATTGAAGAGAACACCTCAACCCTGCTGCTCGGCCTCTTTGTCGGTCTGTCGATATTTGCGCAGCTTTTGGTGTTCATCAGGTTCAATGTCTTTAAGATCATCATCTTAGGCGGCACCTTTGCCCTGGCTTTCTCCTTTGCCGGCAACGATCTGGTGAACTTCATCGGCGTGCCGTTAGCTGCCCTGGAGAGCTTCCAGACCTGGCTGGGCTCGGGCGCCCCGGCTGACGTGCTGATGATGTCAAGCCTGAACGACAATACCCACACTCCGACCTTTTACCTGGCCATTGCAGGCTTAATCATGGTGGTGACCCTGTGGACCTCCAGAAAGGCCCGCCGGGTGATTCAGACCTCCATCAACCTCTCAAGCTCCACCCGCGGCGAGCATGAGCAGTTTGGTGCCACGGTGCCAGGCCGCCTGGTTACCCGTTTGGGTCTTTCCATCTCGCGCACCGTAGTGCACATGACCCCGCGTCCGATCTTGGCCTTCTTTGCCATGCGCTACCGTCCGGTGCCGATTAAAAAAGGCGAAGTGCCGCTGCCCTTTGACTACGTCAGAGCGTCAATCAGCCTGGTCATTGCCTCCATTTTGATCGCTTCGGCCACTTCATTGAAGCTGCCGCTGTCCACCACCTATGTGACCTTTATGGTGGCTATGGGCACTTCCTTTGCTGACGGCGCCTGGGACAGAGAGAGTGCGGTGTTCCGCATCTCTGGTGTGATCACCGTGATCGCAGGCTGGTTCCTTACCGGTCTTTCGGCATTTACTGCGGCCTTTATCGTCACGCTGATTTTCTTTGGCTTTGGCATACCCTCGATGTTCATCCTGATGGTGATCTCCGTGTTCGTCATCTACAAGAGCAACTTTGCCAAGCAGAAGACCTCCGAGACTGTGGCTTCAGTCATCGACGCGCGCGGTGACAACACCAAGATTTTGGCTGCCGTGTCCGCTGCCGTGCCGCAGTTCCTTGACCGCAACATTGAGTGCCTGGAGCGCGCACTGGACGCCTTCTTCTCTGACAATGAGTTCAAGCTGCGCAAAGCCCGCAACAAGGCATCCAATGTGCTCGATCAGATCTCCCGTGAGCGTGCGGAGTACTACACCCTGGCCCTTGAAAAGAACTCAGATCAGGAAGCTGCCGGCACCATTGACGCCAAGCACTTCTTCTATCTGACCTTCTCGAACATGCGTGAGGCCTCCAAGTCCATGCGCTACTGCATTGATCAGGCCGTATCCCATGTAGCCAACCGCCACACCATCTTCGGTGACGGTCTGCAGGACAGCCTGTATGAATTGCTGCGCCGCCTCAAGACCATGTCCGATGACATGCATCAGATTGCCGTCAATCCGGTGCGTGATCATGTGGAAGCCTTCATCAAGCACGGCAAGAAGTTAAACCGTGATGTGGACAAGTTCCAGATTGAGCTCGTGGATCGCATCGGCAGCACCCACGTCAGCATGCACTCCTCTGAGATGTATCTGACCTTCCTGCAGGCCATCCGCGACACTGCCAACCGCTATGTGGCTGTGGCCATGTTAGAGCGCGCACTGTCGCAGTTAGTGCACGGCAATAAGATTGACACTGCCGTCGATCAGGCCCAGATGCAGACCCAGGTGGTTCCGGCTGCCATTGCCACTGACACCTCCTCGGTGATTGAGGCCAATGAGGCCGCCACTGAGCCGCCCAAGGCTTAAGCATTAAGCAAAGCCTTAATAAAAGCCCTGCTGCGGAGCATCCCGGCGGGGCATTTTTATGCCAGTGCGCTCCGGGCTTGTGCTATATTGCACCTGCAGGCGTGAGCGCTGTGCAGGCACATTCCATTTTTACCTCAAGGCAGACCAGCTATGGCAGAGGCTGGAGCTCATGCTGGGCCGGCCTTACGTCATTGATGTGCTCGGGCTCCTTGCTGATGGAGAGCTTGACGAGGATGAGGCCGCTTCGTTGCTGCACTGCCATATTGACGAGCTGCCGGAGCTTTAGTCCAGAAGTATTCGCCCAAAATCAGAGAAAGCCGTCTGCAGCGCTTTTTGTAAAATTTACTGCTGCAACAGCGGCGCTTTGAGGTAAAATAGCCCAAATTTTTTCAGCACAAGGCGGTGTAAATGAACGGCAATACCTGCTTCAGTGCTCTTAAAGAGCGCATTTTAAAAGACGGCAAGTGCCTTGAGGGCGGCATTTTAAAGGTAGACGGTTTTATCAATCATCAGATTGATCCCGATCTGCTAGAGCAGATGAGCGTGGAGTTCATCAAGCGTTTTGCGGCCGTCGAGTACAACAAGATCCTGACCATTGAAGCCTCCGGTATTGCTCCGGCCATCATGCTGGGCTTTTTACTCCATCTGCCGGTAGTATTTGCCAAAAAGAAGAAGCCGTCTACCATGGACAATATGCTCACCACCACGGTGTTCTCCTTTACCAAGAACAGAAGCTATGATGTGTGCTGCTCCAAGGATTTCTTAAAGCCCGGCGACAAGGTTCTGTTCATCGATGACTTCCTGGCCAATGGCAACGCCGCCAAGGGCATCATTGATTTAGTGCAGAAGGCTGGTGCTGAGATCGCCGGCATGGGCTTTTTGATTGAAAAGTCCTTCCAGCACGGCGGTGATTACCTGCGCGAGCAGGGCATCAAGGTTGAGAGCCTGGCCATCATCGACAGCCTCGACAACTGCGCCATCAAGTTCCGCGATTAAGGTTTTCAAAGAAAGCTTCAGCTGTAGCTGGGGCTTTCAGTATTTTCAGGGCAGAGGTTTTTCCTCAGTCCTAAGTGTGTCTTACGAAGTTTTTATTGCACTGCTGCCGGTGTCTGTGGCGGCAGGGCATTATTTTCATTTTTTTGTTCTTTCACTTGGTTTTTAGGGTCTTTTATGACTGAGCAAAATAAAGAAAAGGTGCAGGCCGCAGCGCCGGCCCAAGCCGCAGAAACCTCACGCTATGAGGACTACAAGGCAGACTTGATTTATGGTCTTGATGACAAGCCGCCCTTTAAGGATGCCCTCTTTGCTGCGGTGCAGCATCTTTTGGCCATCTTCGTGGCCATCATCACGCCGCCGCTCATTATTGCCGGCGCCATCGGCTGGGATCTGGAGATCACTTCCTACTTAGTTTCCATGTCGCTTTTTGCCTCGGGCATTTCCACCTTTATTCAGTGCCGCAAGTTAGGCCCCATCGGCTGCGGCCTGCTGTGCATTCAGGGCACCAGCTTCTCCTTTATCTCTCCTATCATTGCAGCCGGTCTTACCGGCGGCCTGTCCATGATCATCGGTGCGGTGATCGCAGGTTCAGTGGTGGAGATGGCCATTTCCCGCTGCCTGAAGTACACCCGCAGAATTATCACTCCGCTGGTGTCCGGCATCGTGGTGACCTTAATTGGCATGAGCCTTATCAAGGTCGGCATCAACGCCTGCGGCGGCGGTGCCAAGGCTATGGCTGACGGCACTTTTGGCTCGCTGCAGAACCTTGGTATTGCAGCTTTAGTGCTCGTGTCCATCCTGATCTTCAATCGCAGCGCCAACCGCTATCTGCGCATGAGTTCGATTGTGCTCGGCATCATCATCGGCTACATCGTGGCCTATTTCCTTGGCATGGTGGATTTTTCACAGGCCAAAGGCTTTGCTTCGCTCAACATCCCGCTGCCCTTTAAGTACGGCGTGGACTTTGATCTGTCCTCCATCATTGCCCTGGGCATTGTGTACCTGATCACCGCCATTGAGGCCTACGGCGACATTACCGCCAACTCCATGATTTCAGGCCAGCCGGTGGAGGGTGAGAAGTTCATGCGCCGCGCCGCAGGCGGCATTTTGGCCGACGGCTTTAACTCGTGCCTCGCGGGCATCTTAAACTCCTTCCCCAACTCGATTTTTGCCCAGAACAACGGCATGATTCAGTTAACCGGCGTGGCCAGCCGCTATGTGGGTTATTTCATTGCAGGTCTGCTCATTATCCTGGGCCTGTTCCCGGCCGTAGGCGTGATCTTCTCTTTAATGCCTGATCCGGTGCTCGGCGGTGCCACCCTGCTGATGTTCGGCACTGTGGCTGCCTCGGGCATGCGCATCATTGCCTCGCAGCGCATCAACCGCAAGGCCATCTTAGTGATGGCGTTGAGCTTCTCGATTGGCCTCTCCGTTGAGATGGTGCCTGACATCTTAAAGCAGATGCCGGATGTAATCCGCGGCATCTTCTCCTCTGGCATCACCGCAGGCGGCGTGACTGCCATGCTGGCCAATTACTTCATCCGCATCAAGGATGAGTGATCCGGCATTAAGCGCGCAAAAGAAAACCGGCAGATGCCGGTTTTCTTTTCAGTACAGCTGCTTTAGCGCAGCGCTGCATTAAAACTTCAGCTTCAGAGTTTTAATGATCTTATTGCGGTCGAAAGCGGGATCTTCGCTCTGGAAGATCACCTGCTTCTTGTAAGGGCCGGTAATGATGACCTGAGGTTTGCCGCTGAAAAAACCGCCTGGCTTAACTTCAACGTTTTTAATCTTTTTAGCCGTCAGGCTGAATCCCTCGCCGTCATTCAGACGGCCGAAAATGCGCTGATCGGTCAGGGCGATATCAACTTTGCCGCCGAACAGTCCTTTGCTTGAGACAAATACCTGTACCAAGTCTTCGCCTGGCAGCAGGTTGCTGAGTATGTATTTGCTGGCTTCCATAATTTTTCCCAAATAACGCAGTAATGCGCACTGCATCGCAGTTAATTGCTGCTAACTGCGGTTTAAGCATTTTATACGCGAAACATAAAAGTGGCAGTTATATTTGCAGCTAGGACATTATATAACAGTTAAGCTCTGCGTAAATGTCCGGGCAGATTAAGCGCAGGGCTCTGCCCGGCTGAGCCTTCAGAATCAGCTTGCAGGCGGCTGCCCATTCCACTCAGCAAGAAACTCCAGTACCGGTACAATTACAGGCTCCAGTGCGATTAAAACTCCGGCCATGATTATCCCAAGAGTCTCAGCTGCGCTTTTAGTGTAGATGTAGATGAGGATAATTGCAGGAGCAGTTCCTCCGGCAACTATGCCGAATATCTGCGGACCGTACATCCAATAAAACACCTCACAGGCCAAAGACATCAGGCCTCCCCGGCCGTGATAGTATTCCGGCATGGCGTCTGATGGCATTAAAAAGCAGACCGCCTAAGTATCCGGCGGGCACGCCGAGGACGTATGCTGCCAGAAAGTAATAAAAATGACTGCCATTGTAAAATAACCAGAGAAAGGGCAGGGGCCATAAAATAGAAGTGATCAAGATAAAACGATGGCTTCCGCTGCCTAAGAGGCTCACGCCCAGTCTTTTGCTGTAACCCATTTTTATGTCTAAATAAGTTAATAAAAATAATATAAGTGCGATCAAACGCAAAACAGCGCGCACTCTATCAGCCTGAACTCATTCTGCTGGTGGCAGGTTATGCGGCCAATATCTTTGATCCGCTGTGCTCGCAGCAACTGAAGGTCTCCGGTTACTATGAGCTGCAGCCGCAGTTCTGGAAGCTGTAGTTAAATCGCTTCCCCGGATGCCGCCTCTTGAGGGAGGACAGCCTGATAGAGCTGCGGCAGGGAGGTTACAAAGTCGATGATGTCATCATCGCTTTGATCAAACAGGCTCTTGTCCTTAAAAACCAGCTTGAGCTTGGATGTGCGCAGCTCAAAGTCTTTGGCTTCACCCTGTTTGAACACTGGCTGCACGGCCACCGTGCGCGGCTCAAAGGCGCCTTCATCAGTCACGCTCATCACAAAGCTTACCTTCAGGTTGACCGACTTGAGATTTTGAATCGCTTCTTCAGTAAGCTTCTTGGCCTTGCTGAAGCTTTCAGTGCCTTTGTCGGGGGCAGCTAAAAAGCCCTCAAGGCCAGAGCGCAGGGTCACTAAGGACTCCATTAATCCCAGATCATGCAGTTCATTCGAAAACTGATTCAGGTCGCACTGATAGTGCACCAGAGTTTCCTCACGGGCGGTAACTTCAGATGACCATTTAGCACTGCCTTGCTTGCAGTCAAAATAGTGCTCTAGGGCAGCCCCGACTTTTACTGTGGTGCTGTAGTCCGGGAGCACGCCTTGTTGTACGCTCTCAATGGCATCTTTGTCATCTGATGAAAAGAGGCCAAAGAGATCAAAAGCCTGCGCCTGCAGGGGCAGGCTCAGCAGCGCCGCTGCCGCCGCAGCGGCGGCAGTCAGCTTTAAGTTTGTCATTGCAATCTCCTCTTGCTTACCTTATGCCCAAAACTCAGGCCTCAGGCTGTGCTTTGTCCTGCTGTGCAGACCTGGCGGCACTGTGCGGCTCTTCCTTGGCGGAGTTGTTGACGATCACCGTGGTGCGCGCGGGCATGGTGATGGTCTTGCCTGCAGTGAGCTCGCTGATAAAGGCCTTGCTGAAGTCCTCCGAGCTTGAGGTCTGGCCGTAGGCTGAGACCTGCAGATTCTCGCGAGAGAGCAGCTCATAGAGCGCCTCCAGGCCTTCACCGTGATCGGTGCGGCGCACATTGCGCCCGGAGAGCGGAATAAGCAGGCTCTCGCCGCTGTCTGCGCATTCATCGCTGGTTACTGCATCATCAGGCAGATACATGGCGGCCAGAAGCGGGAAGAGAATGGAGCCCTGTTCAATCTTCACGCTCTGGCGCGAGGCATTGACCAGCACGATGGAGAAGCGGTCCTGATAGAGGCGGATATAACCAAAGTAAGCACCGCCGGCGCAGATAAAGACCAGCGAGCCCATGGTGAGCGCGGTATTGGAGCGGCGCAGGGCTGCAAGCTCGGTCAGGGTGCTCTGAATGCGGGCACTGTAGGGGCTGACATGGTGATCTTCCATGGCCTTAAAGGGCAGCGGGGAGCGCGGGCCGATTTCATACTGATTGATGACGTCGCCCAGTTCATCGCCCTGATAGATGCAGGGGATGCCGCGCCAGGTGTAGAGCACGGCCAGGGCAGCCAGATAAAGCGATTTCTCGCCGCCGATGATTTTGAAAAAGCGCGGCAGGGAGTGGTTGTCCAGCTGATTTAACTGACAGAGCTTGACCTGCTGTGACATGCCCACCGAGTAATTCTCCAGGGTGCGGCGCAGATCTTCACCGGTATAGGGAATAGGCACGCCGCGCAGATCGACGCCGCCGAAGAAGGCGCGCATCGGGCTTAAAAAGCCGGTGTAGTTCACTGCCCCGTCAAGGTTCTCATCGGTGTTAAGCACATAGCGTGCGTCAGCTGAGAACTGGCCTAACATCAGGCAGCCGGGGTGCGTCTTGCGCGCGGCGCGGCAGAGCTGGCGCAGGCGCTTGACATTGTTCTTTGCTGTGCCTTCATCGCCAATCTGCGAGGCGGCATCGATGACCCAGCCGTCAATGCCGTAAGGCACCTGCAGCCACTTGCGCAGGGCGCTGTTTTTGCCCTTGAAGATGGCAAGCTGCACGCCTTTGGAGCTGTAGTTGAGCTTGGGCAGGGACGGGGAGTCCTTCCAGTAGCAGGGCTCACCATCCTGCTTAAAGGAGTAAAAGTCGCGGTAGGGCGAGTCTGCATGATGGTGGGCGCCCTTGCCGGTGCGCTCCTGGCGGTCAAACCAGGGGTGCATGTCGCCGGTGTGATTGAAGGGCCCGTTGAGCAAAAGGCGCATTTCATAGCCAAAGGTGGCCATGCGCAGGCGCTTTAAGGCGCCGTTGCCGCCAAAGTGCGGATCTACCACGTCGTAATCCTCGGTGTCGTACTTGGACACGGACGGGGCCTTGAAGATCGGGGTGAGGTAGACGCCGTCGCAGCCTAACGCGCGCAGATAGGGCAGCATGTGGATGATGCCGTCAATATCGCCGCCGCAGTGAATCTGATCGATGTCCTTGTACTCAAATTCATTGGCGTGAATGGGCTCGTCGGCCGGGTAGCGCTGTGCGTCAATCACAAAGCAGCCTTTTGCCGAGGCAAAGCGGTCGGGGAAGATCTGATAGCAGATTAAATCCGGCACAAAATCCGGATGGGTGTTTTCGCGCTCAAAGGCAAAGCAGTGCTGCAGCAGCGGGCACTCACGGGACATGCCAAGGGAGCTGTACCAGACTGCGTCTGACACCGTCTCGCCATCCGGGCTTAACAGGCTGATTTTAAAGCAGTAAAACTGCAGATTTGAGCCTTCATCGAGGGGCATTTTGGCCTCAAAGCGGTGAATGCCAAAGCGCGAACCGGTGTAGGTCATCTGTACCGGCACGCCCTCATGCTGCGGGAAGGCCATCAGGGTGCACTGCAGGCGCTTCTGATTGGCTCCGCGCACGAACAGCACAGAAGTTTCAGCCGTACCGTCAGGTGCTGCACAGGTGTGGAAGCACTGAAAGGGCAGATTGGGACGCGGCGAGGTGGTGTTTTGACGCATAGACAGCTCCTTTCTTAAAGTTCAGCTAAAGTTTGACGCAGCATTACCCAGGCGGTGTGCACAGCCTCAATGTCGCAGCTTTCGGCAAAAGAGTGCGGATGGGTGACGGTGGGGCCTAAGGAGGCCAGCTGCAGTTCAGGATTCTTTTCGGCAAAGGCCGCAGTCTCCAGGCCCGCATGCAGGGCGGTGACCTTCATTTTGCGGCCGGTGACGGCTTCATAATTGCGCGACAGGGCGCGGATCAAGTCATTGTCCGCAGGGGACTGCCAGGGCTCTTCGCGCCGCGGCACCTGCAGATCGGTCTTGTCGCACAAAAAGCACAGGCTCTCGACTTTGGCAGCCATGTTATCAAGCGCAAAGGCCGACAGTGATCGCGCAAGCAGCGTGATCTCCACTTTGTCTTCATCGCGTTTGGTGCTGATGACGCCCACATTGCAGGAGGTTTCAACCACGTCCGGGGCCTTGGGGAAGAAGCGCTCCGGGCCGTCGGGCAGCGTGCAGATGAAAGATACCAGGTTTATGGTGTCCTCAAAGGAGAAGGCCTCTTCAACCTCGGCGTCCTTAAGCTCCAGGCGCATCTGCGGATCGGTGTCTTCAAAGAGCAGGCGGTACTTGGCAAATTCAATCAGCAGTTCCTGCTTGAAGTCTGCAAAATCCTCATTGGGCACGGCAATGGTGCAGCCAGCCTGATTGGGGATGGCATTGCGCACGGTGCCGCCGTGAATTTCATCTAAGTAGAAGAAATCAAAGCGGTCGGCCATGGCAGAGAGCATTTTGGCCAGCACCATGATGCCGTTGGCGCGGCCCAAATGAATGTCAGTGCCGCTGTGGCCGCCGGAGAGGCCGATAAGCTCCAGATTAAGGCCGGTGACATCATCGCCCATGTGCTCGCGTTCGTCTGCAAAGTAGCTTACATTGAGGTTCTGTGAGCCTGCCGAGGCGATAAAGATATAGCCGTCATCCTCTGAGTCGAGGTTGATTAAATACTGCCCCTGCAGATATTTGGCATCAAGCGCGGCCGCGCCCTTCATGGTGGTCTCTTCCTCAACGGTAAAGACCGCGCGCAGCGGGCCGTGCTCCAGCTTTTCGTCAGCCAGCAGGGCCAAGGCCAGTGACATGCCGATGCCGTCGTCAGCACCTAATGAAGTCCCGTCAGCAAAGATCTTGCCGTCACGGATCACCGGGCGGATCGGATCAGTTAAAAAGTCATGTTTGACGTCATCGCGCACGGCCGGCACCATGTCCTGATGGCTCTGTAAAATCACCAGCGGATGCCCCTCACGCCCGGCGGAGGCGGGCTTGTCGATGATCACATTGCCCGCGCTGTCGCGCTCGGCCTTAAGATTATGCTGGGCAGCAAAATTCAGCAGGTAATCACCCACGGCGCTTTCATGGCCTGAAATATGGGGAATGGTGCAGAGATCTGCAAAGTAGGCAAACACTTCCTGCGGCTGTAAATCACGAATATTTGATGACATGCAAATTCCTTATTTGAGCCTGCGCTCTTTTTTCCTGTAGTTGTTGTTATGCTTTGTCCTGTGCCGGTGCGGCCGGTTTTCCCCCGGAGATCTGCTCTTCAGCTGCGGCCTCCAGTTTGATGACCTCATCTTCATCGGCGGCCTTGTCAGCTGCCGGAGTGAGCTCGCCCCAGTGGGTGCGCAGCTCGCGCATGCGCCTTTCAACCAGCACGCGCGGCAGTTTGGCGGTGATGATCATGCGGTTGGAGCGGTCGTAGGTAAAGTAAGACCAGGTCCAGTCCATAAGCACAGCCAATTTGTTGTGCACGCCGAGGATGGAGCGCAGATGCACCGCCATCCACAAAAACCAGGCCACGATGCCGGTGACATGCAGGGCATTAATGTCCGCCACTGCACGGTTGCGTCCGATGGTGGCCATGGAGCCCAGATCCTTATAGGCAAAGGGCTTTATCTCTCCGCCTTTTTCTTTGGCGATCAAGTTATGGGCCAGATTGTGCGCCTGCTGAATGGCAGGCTGCGCCATCATCGGGTGGCCCTTTTTGTAATTGAGATCGCCGTCCATCAGCGCCACATCGCCGATGGCAAAAATGTCTTTGACCCCGCGCACCTGATGGAAGGCATCCACCCAGATGCGTCTGCCCGGGCCGGTGCACTGCGCGGGCAGGCCGGGCACTGCATTGCCCTGTACGCCGCCCACCCAGATAAAGGTCAGCGAGGGAATAGTGCGCCCGGAGCTTAAGTACACCGTTCTGTCCTTATAGCCGGTCACGAGCTCGCCCAACATCACCTCAACGTTAAACTGGCGCAGAAACTTGAGCGCTGCATCTGAGGCCTTCTGTGACATGGCGTTGAGGAGCCTGGTGCCGCCGTCCACCAGGTAGATGTGCATCTTCGCGGCATCAAGATCAGGGTAATCGCGGGGCAGCACATAGCGGCGCATTTCAGCGATGGCGCCTGCAATTTCCACACCCGAGGGGCCGCCGCCTACGATCACCACGTTAAGCAGCTCCTGGCGCTCCTTTTCAGTCGAGCAGGTCAGTGCCCGCTCAAAGTTTGACAGCAGCGCGTTGCGCAGGCCCATGGCCTCAGCCACGGTCTTCATCGGCATGGCCTGGGAGGCGATTTCCTCACTGCCGTAGAAATTGGTGTCAGCTCCGTTGGCTAAGATGAGGTAGTCATAGCTAAGCTTGCCAATGGAGGTCTGAATGTATTTCTCCTCCGGGAACACCGCACGCAGCTCAGCCAGGCGGAAATAGCTGTCCCTGCGCTTTTCCAGGATCTTCCGGAAGGGAAAGGAAATGGAATTGGGGTTCAAGCCTGCAGTGGCAATTTGATAAATGAGCGGCGGGAACTGATGGTAATTGTTCTTGTCAATTAACACCACCTGAAAGTCACTTTTTTTAAGACGCTCAGCTGCCTGCAGTCCGGCAAAGCCGCCGCCGACAATGACCACGCGCTTTTTACCGTTGTCAGGAATATTGAACATATACTGCCCCTGTAAGTTCGTGTAAGTAATGCAAAATCATGCATATTTATCCGCCTTGAGTCTAACACTAAAGGCCAGTTTCTGCCGCAAATTCTTGGGTGCTCAAAAGGCAGCAGCAGACGAAGCTTCAGGCGCGGCAGCGCCTGCAGACGGGATTTCTGCGGTCCTGCCTGCAGGTGAGTAAATTTATCGCTGTACTAAATCAGCGCGCCTGACCATCAAAGCCCTTTTGCTCATCGATAATCAGCAGGGGGCTGTCCTGCAGCCTGGCGCTGCGCTCCTGCACCAGAGCCCACACCTGGTCTTCGCTGAGCGGTGCAAAACCGTGCAGATCCACCCCGACGTTAAGCGAGCGCAGCATTCTGCCGGTAAGGGCATTGCAGTATTCGTTGTTATGGATATGGCCGTAGAGCTGCACCACATTGGGATCGGCCGAACCGTTCCAGAAGAGCAGCGGGTAGTGCATCAAAATATAGGTGCGCCCGGAGGGCAGGTGCAGCTCTTTGTAATCGCAGATCTCGCACAAAAGCCCGGCAAAGCGCTCTGGGTGTTTCTTTAAGAATGTGTCGTGGTTGCCGCGGATCAAATGCTTGCGCCCGTTGAGGGACAGCAGATAAGCCTCTGCTTTGGCCGGACTGGAGCTCATGCAGAAGTCCCCCAGGATGTAGATGTCATCCTCAGGCTGTACTCTGCTGTTCCAGTTTGCAGTGAGCACGGCATCCATTTCAGCGGCATCGGCAAAAGGCCGGTTGCAGTATTTGATGATGTTCCCGTGCCCAAAGTGCGGATCGGCGGTGAAGTAGTTCATGGCGCTTTCCCTGTTGAGTTAAGTGTTCGTGAGCTTAATCTTAGCAGGCGCAGAGGGCAAAGATTTAAAGCCCGGGACTTTTCCTGCCGTTATGGTATTAGATCTGTGCACTGCAGCTTGCAGCCTGTTTGAAAATTGAGCTCTTTTTGCTATGCTGTGCAGGATTTTTAGGTGTACACAAAGGCTTCACATAAAGCTTGAGCTTTGAGCTTTTCTTAAGAGCAGGACAGCATGCAGCGGAGGTAAAGATGCAGACAGCAGTAAGTGTTTGGCGCAAATTGATGCTTCTGTTGTGCATGGCCGCAGCAGTACTGAGCTTGTCTGCCTGTACTCCATACTATGACGACTACGTCGGCATCTGGGTGGGCATTGATGAAAGCGATCAGCGCGATATCGTGATGTACGAATTTGAAATCGTCAAAGCAGGCGGGGTCAGCTATTACATCCGCCTGACCCGCAGCCATTATGAGGTCGAAGACGGGGTTGGCGCTTACTGGACATCTTCGCAGCCTCGCTTTATGCCCGGCTGGTATAACGAGGACAACGGGCAGCTGCAGGCCCCTTTTGGCACCCTCGATTACTCCATTTCCGATGGCAGCATCAAATTTGGCAGCATCAACTTTGTGAGAAAGGCCAAGAACACCGCGCTCAAATTAAAGTACGTGGCCCGTGAGGCGGTCAAGAAAGCCTATCCGGAGCTGCCGATTTCAGATTAGCCCGGCGTAATCCAAGGTACACAGGTAAAAGCTGTCTGCGCACTGCCTTTTTCAGTTAAAATAGCACACGTTAAAACTTACAAATCCAGAATACCCATTTGCCGCCCCGCCGGCAGATGATGTGAGGTGTGCGATATGAGCTATTCTTTCTATTTTCTAAGATACAAAGAGAATCTCTCTGCTCAGGAATTTTTGAACCTGCTCAATACCAGGGACGCAGAGTTTATCAAAGACATTAAATTTGTCAGACCGCGGCTTGGCAGCGGCAGTTTTGGTCACTTCAAGGTTGAATATGACATTCCGGTAATGCGCAAATGGTCATTTGGCCGGGTTCGGTAAAGCGGTAAAAAAGCAGGGCCCCGCGGGGCCCTGATGATGACGACGATGATAAAAGATTCTGAACACTGCCTGCAAGGCAGCAGGCGCAGCTGCCTGCGCAACGATTAATCTTCCTTCTTCTCCAGCTCTTTGCTTAAAGTTCTGCGGTTTAACACAAAGAGATCGGCCTCAATGTAGTCCACGATCTCCTCGCAGGTATTGCCAATGAGGGCCGCGGAGATGCCCTGGCGGCCGGCTGAGCCGATGAACACCGCCTGCGGTGAGAGCTTGCGGCACATATTGGGAATGACATCATCGGGCATGCCCTCTGCAATGTGGCAGTTCTCCTCCGGGATATTGTGCTGTTTGGCAAAGGCCAGCAGGTGCTTTTTGTGCTCCTTGATGACATTCTCGGCATAAATCTCAGGGGCGTAATTGGGCGCCTCCAGCATAATGGTAGGCAGAATGACCGGTGCGCTGTTCACCAGATGAATAGTGCCTCCGGTGACCTTGGAGAGCATCTGGGCCTCACGCAGCACGCTGACGTTGAACAGGCGCTTCTCCTCGCTGGCAAAATCCAGGGCCACCACGATATTGCCGTGCTCTGACCAGTCGTGCTCCTTGGCGATCACTACCGGGATCTGCGCATTTCTGAGCACATACCAGTCCACCGGCGTGAAGATAATGCTGTCCAAAATGCCGTGGTGATTGGCTCCCTTGACTAAGAGATCATAGGCGCCGCTGTTCATTTCATCGACAATGCCCTGACCTAAATCCTTAGCCCAGATTACCTTGGGAATGAGTTTTACTTCGCTGTCTTTGCCGTACTCGGCAATCAGCTGTTTGACGCTTTCCAAATGGGTGTTGGTGACATCATCACGGGTCTCCTGCGCCTTGTGGCGGTTTAAGATGTGGATGTCATACGAAAAATCATAGATAAGGCGCAGCACGGTAATGGTGATATTGGGATTGTATCTGCCGATTTCAATCGCGCGCTCAAGTGCTACCTGCCGCTCACGCTTGGGCTCTACGACCACTAAGATATTGTTGTACTTACGCATATCACACCATCCTTATTTTTTATTGAGCCATGCCCTCATTGTAAGGCTTTTCAAGGCATTTGAGCGTGATCTCGGTCAAAGGCGTGATGCAGATTTACAAAAATAATTGCCGCAAAAAATAATTCACAGGCTGCAGCTGCCTCAGATGGGCAGCTGCAGCAGAAAAGAAGAAACTTAAGTTTTAAGCCTTAAGCTCGCGCGGGCGGATGCCCAGCAGCAGCACAACCGCCGCAAAGACAACTGCACCCAGGGTGACATAGGCTGCCAAATACACAATGGAGTAGATGGTGCTCATGGCAAACCACTCTTCAACCGGCGGCATCAGATAACGCACTGCAAAGGCCATGACAAGACCGGCGGCCAGCACCTTGAGGCAGAAGATTAAGGTATAGCCAGAGGGCTTATAGATGCCGCGTTTTATGAGCAGGTAAATTAACTGACCTGCGTTGACAAAGGCGGCCAGGGCGGTGGAGAGCGCCAGACCCACGTAATCGAGCGGCCAGACCAAAATCAGATTGAACACGATGTTCGCGCCCATGGCGGTGACTGCGCAGCGCACCGGAGTTTTGGTGTCCTGCAGCGCGGCAAAGCCCTGCACCAGCACGCGCACCAGCATAATGCAGCACAGCCCGGAGACTGAGGCCATCAAAGAGGCGGCAGAGAGATAGACATGCTCGGAGGTAAAGGCGCCGCGCATGAAGATCACGCGCAAAATAGGCTCGCGCAGCGCGAGGATGCCCAGGGCCGAGGGGATGCCTAAAAAGAGCACCAGGCGCACGCCCCAGTCGAGGGTTTTTTCATACTGGGCGCTCTGCGCGGCAGACTTGCTGCGCGCCAGGGCGGGCAGAATAACCGTGGAGATGGCCACGGCAAAGATGCCGATGGGAAACTCCAGCAGGCGGTCGGAGTAATAGAGATAAGAAATCGAGCCGGTGGCCAGAAAGGTGGCCAGCACGGTGTTAACGAGGAGGTTGATCTGACTTGCCGACACCCCGATAAGCCCCGGGATCATCAAGGTGCGGATCTGCTTTACCCCGGGATGGTTCCAGGAGAAGCGGGGCAGCACAAAGAGCTTTAATTTGCAGATGGAGGGCAGCACGAAGACAAGCTGCACCACACCGCCAAAGCTCATGGCCGCGGCCAGCACCATATTGGGATCGTCAAAGCCCGGGGCAATATAAACCGCGGCAATGATGAGCACGATGTTAAGCAGGCAGGGTGCGGCCGCCGGCACCGCAAAGCGTCCGTAGACGTTTAACAGCGAACAGCACAGCGCGGTCAGGGTGATGAAAAACAAGTAGGGAAAGGTGATCCGCAGGAGAAAGGAGGCTTCCGTAAACTTGTGGGCATCAGGAGCGTCATTGAGCCAGGCCTCAAACCAGCCAAAACCAAACAGGGCGGTCAGCGCCGGGGAGGCTATCATGCCAAAAATCGAAACCAAAAGCACAATGAGGCCCAAAGTGCCGGCAGTGGCGGAAAGGAGCTGTTTTAACTCACCCTCACTGCCT
>JADINH010000096.1 GCA_017694225.1 Candidatus Avisuccinivibrio stercorigallinarum | reverse complement strand
AATTAGTAGTACCTAAGTCAATACCTATGATCTTACCCATAATATTTCTCTTTTCTCCGCAATAGCTTGGCTGTATTTTGTGACAGCCGTCAAATTCTTTGTTCTACACCTAAAATGGAGTCAGCTAATTTAAATTTCAAGGCTAGGCCTGAACATTTATTGAGCCGCTTTCCTTGTTTTCTGCAGGCTCGGCGGCCTTTGACACCATGACCATGGCCGGGCGCACCACGCGGCCGTTTAAGATAAAGCCCTTCTGCATGACCGCCAGCACATGATTGGGGGCCATCTCAGCACTCGGAGCCACGGAAATGGCCTGATGCACATTGGGATTGAAGGCCTCGCCCACCGGATTGATGCACTCCAGCCCAAAGGCGCCCAGCTCCTTGAGCAGCAGGGTGATGGTGCTCTCCACACCGTCAAGCGTGGCCTTGGAGGCAGGGTCATTTCGGTCTGACAGCTCTAAGGCACGGTCTAAGGAGTCATAGACCGGAATGATGGCCTTGATGAATTTTTCCATGGCGAACTTGCGCTCGCGCTCCACATCAGCCTCAGCGCGCTTGCGGGCATTGTCAGCCTCAGCCACGGCACGCAGCATGGAATCGTGATCTTCCTTGGCCTTCTGTGCCAAGACCTGCACCTGAGTGCGCAGCAGCGCAATTTCCATCTGCGGATCGGAGCTCTGCTCCTCTGCGCCTGCAGTTTCTCCGTCAGCGTCAGCGGCAGCAGCCACGGCCTCAGCTGCAGCTGCGGCCTCTGCTTCAGAAACCTGGGAGGTAGTCTCCTGCATTTTGGTATCCTGATAAGCCTCTGCATTCTGGGCGTTCATGGCGTCCTGTAAATTCTGCTCTTCTGTCTGCATCTTTAATATCTCTTTTGCACTAAAAAAAGGTCAACTGCCCCTTACATGGGGACAGCCCCTGCCCTTTTCAAGGGCTATTTTTACCCGCCCTTTGCACCAAACCCTATGAAAATCCGATGCTTTGCAGACTGCAGCAGCGCATCCTGCCCGTGGCCGCTTCAAATTGTGCTGCCATCTTTTGCAAAGCCCTGCAGTGCGCTAAAATTAGGAAAAATTCAATGTTAAGGTTTTTAATATGCAGTTTAAGAGACTAGCGCTTGCAGCCATGCTGACTGCGGGCATCATCACCCTCAATGGCTGTGCCTTCCGCGCCGATCTGGCCCAGGGCAACTTCGTTGAACAGGAGCGCGTGGACATGCTGCGCTATGGCATGAGCGCCGAGCAGGTGCGTTACATCTTAGGCACCCCGATGCTGGTTGATCCCTTTGACAACAGCCGCTGGTACTACGTGCATTACCTGCGCGAGGGCTGGGGCGATCCTCAGATCAGAAATTTGATTGTGCTCTTCTCAGGCTCCACCCTGATTGATGTTTCAGGCGACTTTGAAAAACCCGCTGAGTTCAATGCCGTAAGTCCGGCCCTGCTCCCTGGCGGCGCGCTGATGCCGGAGACCCTTGAGGCCAACCCCGAGGCCACTTCCACCATTGGCCGCGATTAATAAACTTGCCTGCCTTGCTGCGGCAGTACTGTCAGCTGCTGTGCTGACCTCAGGCTGCAGCATTGAAGAGGAGGGGCAGGAGCAGCTGGTGCGTGAAGAGGACAGCCTGCGCGAGCTTAACCTCGATGAATTAAGCACGCTGCAGCGCTCCTTTATGCGCAGCTGTCTGGCCTGCGTGATGGGGGATGTCTCTGAGCTTGACACCATCACCAAAGACTACACCGCCTCCCGCCAGGACAAGGACTTCCCCGAGCCTTTAGCCCTGCAGCAGTACCGCACCAATGCCGTGTTTGAAAGCTGCGCACAAAAAGCCGCCCAGCTCCATCATTTCGAGCCCCTCAAGGCCATGGTGACCCGGGCCGGCCAGGCCGCGCGCATCTCACAGCGCTTTTATGCCCAGGGGAAGCTCACTGACGGAGCCTTCTGGCTGCAGCGCACCCTCAACATCAACGGTGAGAAAAACGGCTATGCCACAGCCGGACGCATCTTTGTGCAGCACCGCTCCACCATTGAGATCGGAGCCAAACTGCTGGAGCAGGCCGCGCGCCTTGGGGATCATGAGGCCGCCCAAATTCTGCTCGGGCTTACCGATCCCAGCTCTTCCTATTACAAAAACCTCAAGGATTAATTAAGAAGGATGCAGCATACCCTGCTGCCCGCGGCGCTGCCTGCGGTACAGTTGATGGCACTGCCCTGGGCAGCACTCACAGTTTAATCGTTAAATTTGCTGCCAAGAGACTGCAGCATCCGGCAGCCTGCAGATACCAGCTGCAGATATTCGTCATAACTGCACTGCCCAGCAAAGTAAGCACTGTAGCCCTCTTTTACCCGGCACTTAAGCGGCCGGGTGGCATAGCAGGTGCATAGCCGGCTTTTGGGGTCGTAATAACGGCAGACCCCGCTGCCGTCATCGAGATCGGCATAAGCCTCCCCGAAGCACTCCAGATGCGAGCAGCAGGCGCCGCATCTGCTGCAGACAAAGTCTGCACTGCTTACATTATTGCTGCTCTCTGTCATGGCAGAATTTAGCGCAGTTCTCTGCCGTTTTGGCTGAGGCCTCAGTTAAAGAACCGTCTTCGCTCAGCAATGCTGTATCCAGCACAGACTTGACTGCCTGCATAATGGCAAAGATCTCCGCAAGCAGGGCCAAAGACTGCTCAGAATACGCTGCCACATCCGTGCCTTCACGCTCTATTACAGAGCGCAGCTTGAGCAGCAGCGGATAAAGCATCAGATCAAGGCGCAGCAGCAAGCGGTCAAACATGCAGGCCCGGGCTCTGATGCCAGCGCAGCTGACACAGACAGTCTGCAGCTCCTGCGCCACCTTTTTGGCTTCAGCCAGATTGCTGTAAGCCTTGTCCTTATTGGCACTGGCTTTGGCACTTAATACCACGCCAAGCACCGCCAAAGCCGGAGCTGCCACCATGCCGCCCAATACTGCCATGCCCCCGGCCATACCCAAGCCGCCGGCTGCCAGACTGCCGCCGCCTAAGAAAGCCAGGGTGGCG
>JADINH010000095.1 GCA_017694225.1 Candidatus Avisuccinivibrio stercorigallinarum | reverse complement strand
TTTAGGGGCAGTGCTCAGCGACAGCCTGTCGGCGATTGCCGCTTTGTTATTGAGCCTGACCGGCCTTTTGCTCATTATCGGGCGCAATCCGCTGCAGCTGTGTGAGAGCCTCGGCGCACTGGTGATGCGCTTGGTCAGCCGCGGCAAAGACAAGGAAGAGCTTGATAACAAGTCCGCAGCTCCTGCTGCGCAGCCTCAGAGTACTCCAGAGCCTGGCAGCATCATCGTGCAGGAGCTGGATCCGCGTTTTGCTTCAGATGGCAGCAGCCAGATCTCCATTGAGGAGAGCTCCTCTGGCAGCGAGGCCAGCGAATTGTCATCCTCCGGGACTGCCTTCAGTCAAAGCGGTGCACTTTCAGCTGCAGCGGCGGGGGCTGTGGGCTCTGCTGCTGTTGCCTCAGCTGCACCCGCTGCACCCGCAGGATCTGCTTTTACTTCAGCCCAGCAATTTAGCGCATCCGGGCAGATGGGCAGTGCTGCCATGCCCGGTCAGAGCGCTGCAGCCCAGCCGGTTTTTGGTGCCTCCTCCAAGGGCGCTTCTTCTTTATATAAGGCAGAACCATCCTTTGGCGATGATGACAGCATTCCCGATTTCTCCGGTGCTGCAGGCGGCATCGGCCCTGCCGCCGGTGCAGGTCATTTCACCAAGGCCTCAGCCCCGGCAGGCGCTGCAGAAAATATGCAGCGCGTGGAACCTGGCTTTGGCAATATCTATCAGCCGCATTATCAAAATGAGCCTGCCCCTGCTGTGAGGGCCCAGTCTTTTGCCCAGTCAGCCGGCATGGGCTCAGGCTTTAATGCGCAGGCTGATCTGCGTCCTGCCACCTATGTGCAGCAAAGCCGCACCATCTCCGGTCATGAGATCCCCGAGGGCGGCATGTTTGACCGTCCCAATGCCATGACCTCTGCACCGGCTGAGGACAATTCAGTTTCCACCATCATCACCCGAAGCCCGGCTGTGGTAATGCCCAAGTCAGGTTATTCCAATGCAGTCTCCACTGCGCGGGAGCAGGATGCAGATGGCGGGGTATCCACCATTGTGACCGTGCAGGCCCCTGAGAGTGCAGCTCTGCAGCCGGTCAATCCGCTTGATGATCCCAATGAAGTGCATACTGTGATCACCCATCATGTGCCTGAGCCTGCCGCGCCCGATCCGGTGTTTGATGAAAATGAAGTGCACACCAATATCTTCACCAGCCCGGCACCGGCCCCTGCCATGGCAGCGCCGTATGCTGGGGAGCAGGCACAGCTGTCAGGACAGCTGCCAGGACAGCAGGGAACTCTCTCAGCCTCCGGCCCAAGCACTGTGGTGCAGACTACAGCGCCTGCCATGCCCGCTGCTCCTTTTGCTGCTGGTGCGGCAGTGCCGCCAGCCGGTTCAATGCAGGAATATGCGGACTTAAGCCCGAGTGCTGACAGCTACGGCCCTTCACAGTTAAAGCCTGCAGCTCAGGGCAATATCATCAACTTTGCGGATTTTGCCAAGGATGAGGACAAGCCCTCCTTTGAAGTAAACAGTCTGCCTGAGGGAATGCAAAAGCAGGGGGAAGCCGGGGAAAAAGCTCCGCCTTCAGATGCGTTGCGTGATGACAAAGAACACATCAATGAAAAAGATCTGGCTGTGCGCTATCCCAGTGCCAGCCGCGGCGTGCTCTCTGCAGAGCATGAGCTTGAGGCCGGGAGCTCTGAGCCTGAAGTTTCGGCTGCTGCGGAGACTGCAGCGCAGGAAACGGTGCCTGCAGCCAAGGAAGAGGAGCAGTTTACAGAGGGCAGCGCTGCGTACAGCGCACCGGCTCAAGACTTTGCAGAGCCCGCAGAGGCTGTTCCCTCCCAGCCGGCTGCTGCTGCCCCGGCTGCACCCGCAGCTGCACCTGCAGCATCAGCTCAGCCGCAGCCTGAATATGTGCAGCCTGCAGCCCCGTCTGGGCAGCCGCCGCAGCCGGTGCCCTCTCAGCCTGGCCTGAACTCCGGCCTGTCATTTGCCACCGTGAGCGCTTCAGCTGCGCCTCAGGGGACAGCTGTCTCTGCACCTGCTGCAGAGAGCACTTACCGCGAATACAATCAGGGACAGAACAGCAGCACTTCCAATCTGCCCTCCTACATGCAGTCCACCGCCAACGGCCTGAATGTCGAGGCGCCCAATGCCCCGCTGGTGTCAAAGCCGCTTGATTTCAACTTTATTCCGAGCTCAGTGTCGGCTCCGAACACCTTTTATGACAACTGGCGTCCGGGGATTGATCTGCTGACCCCTTCACCGGTGACGGCGGAAATTGACCGCACGCTGCTGGTTGAACAGGCCAATCAGATTGACCGCGTGCTCAGTGATTTCAACATCAAGGCCCATGTGGTCTCCTATGAAAACGGCCCGGTGATTACCCGCTATGCCCTGGAGCTTGAGCCTGGCGTGCGTTTTTCCTCCATCAACAATCTGGTGCAGGATCTGGAGCGCAACTTAAAGGTGCAGAGCGGCACCGTGCGCGCCATCAGTTCACTGCCCGGGACGATGTATGCCGGCCTTGAAGTGCCCTCACCGCAGCGCCGCCTGATTTCCCTGCGTGAAGTGGTGGATACTGAAACCTTTGCGACCACCACCGCTGAGCTGCCTTTGTGCCTGGGTGAAGATGTAGTGGGCAGTCCGGTGGTGGTGGATCTGGCCACCGCTCCGCACCTGCTTATTGCCGGCACCACCGGCTCAGGCAAGTCAGCAGGCCTCAATGCCATGCTGATTTCCCTGCTCTTAAAGCGCTCTCCGGCGGAGCTGCGTCTTATCATGATCGACCCCAAGCGCCTGGAGTTCTCGCTTTATAACGATCTGCCGCACCTCATTACTCCGGTGATCTCCGATGTGGCTGAGAAGACCTCAGCTGCGCTGCAGTGGTGTGTTGATGAAATGGAGCGGCGCTATAAGCTTATTGAGGCTTTCAGCGTGCGCAAGCTCTCTGAGTACAACGACATCATTGAAAGAGCCCAGTTAAACGGCGAGCTGGTGGCAGATCCGGCCTGGAAGCCTGAAATGGGCGGCAACCCTCCGGCCTTAAAGAAGCTGCCTTATATCGTGATCGTGATTGAGGAGTTTGCAGACTTAATGGCCCAGACCTCAGGGCGCGGCAAAAAGGGTGAAGAGACCCCGGAGCAGGCTCTGGCACGTCTGGCCGCCAAGTCCCGCGCCTGCGGCATTCACATTATTCTGGCCACCCAGACTCCGCGTGCTGACATCATCACCGGCGGCATCCGCGCCAATATGCCCTCACGCATTGCCTTTACTGTGCAGAACCATACTGAGTCCAATCTGGTGCTCAATGAAAGCGGTGCTGAGTGTCTGCTCGGCATGGGCGACATGCTCGGCAAGTTCAACGGCTTTAATCGCAATGCCACCTTCCGCGCCCACGGCGCCTTTGTATCCAACTCCGATGTGGCCCGCGTGGTGGAGACCTGGAAGCAGCACGGCCGCCCTGAATATGTAGACCGCGTGACCGAGCGCCCGGAGGACAATCTGGATGTGGATGACGGCAGTGACAGTGAGGTCAGCGGCATTGACAAGCTCGATGCGCTGTTTGACAAGGCAGCTGAATATGCCAGGGATTATTACGCCCGCAAGCAGAAGGCCGTACCGATTTCCGAGCTGCAGGTAATGTTCAGCATCGGTTATGCCCGTGCCAAGAAGCTGTGGGTGCAGCTCAACCGGGAAGGAGTTATCAATGGTTAAACGATTAAAGACTTTGGGGCTGACCGCACTGCTTTCAGCGCTGCTGCCGCTGTGCGCAGCTGCAGAGCCCCTTGAAGAAAAGATTGCCTCGATTGAAGCCTTTTCAGCTGAATTTACCCAGGTGGTAAAGGACAGCGAGGGCAAAACAGTATCTGAATCCTCCGGCACGCTGGCTCTGAAAAAGCCGCAGTCTTTTATGCTGCACACTGAGGGCATGGATGAGCTTTATCTCTACACCAGAGCTGACGGGGTGTATTACTTTGATCCCTTTGTAAATCAGCTCACCATCCTGCCGCTTTCTGCCCTTGAGCGCACGCCTTTTGCGCTTCTTATCACCAAAGACCCCAAGGTCTGGCAGAACTATGAAATCACTGAAGTTCAAAAAGGCAGGCTCTATCAGATAAGGCCGGTGGAGGCCCTTGCTGCCTCAGCTGATTTTGTGAAGCTGGAACTTTCATTTTCCGGCTCTTACTTAAGCTCCCTTGCTATTTACTTTAAGGACGGCAGCTTCAGCACCTATGATTTAAAGGCCCAGCGCTTTGAGACCGCGGCTGATGCCTTTGAGCTTAAACTGCCGCCTGATGTCGAGACAGCCGATGAGCGATGATCTCTTTGCCGCCATCGACGGTGATACCGCACCTGCGGCTTTTGCTGCGGACAGTGAGGGCAGTTTTGCACCGCTGGCCGCCCGCCTGCGCCCTAAGAACCTTGATGAATACATCGGACAGAGCCACTTAGTCGGCCCGGGACGGCCGCTGCGCCGGGCGCTGGAGAACGCGCAGGCTTATTCCATGATCTTCTGGGGGCCGCCTGGTGTGGGCAAAACTACCCTGGCGCTTATCATTGCCTCAAGCCTGAATGCGGTGTTAGAGCAGCTCTCTGCTGTCACCGCCGGCATCAAAGACATCCGGGCTGCCATTGACCGCGCGCACAAGCGCCGCCTCGCCGGCATCCGCACCATCCTGTTTGTCGATGAAGTGCACCGCTTTAACAAGACGCAGCAGGATGCTTTTCTGCCCTATATTGAAAACGGCACCATTGTCTTTATCGGCGCTACCACGGAAAATCCGTCCTTTGAGCTCAATTCAGCTCTGCTCTCACGCTGCCGCGTTTATGTGCTCAAAAAGCTCAGTGAAGAGGAGCTCTCGGATCTAATTGATCTTGCCTTAAACTCAGAGCGCGGGCTGCGTGATCTCAAGCTCAAGCTCGATGACAAAGTCAGGCAGGCGGTGATTTCGCTGGCTGACGGCGACGGGAGGCATCTGCTCAATACTTTGGAGATGCTCTCTGACCTGGCCGCTGAAGACCAAAATGGTGAGCGCGTCATCACCTACGCCATGGTCGGAGCCGTGGCAGGCAGGCGGCTTATCAATTACGACAAGGGCGGAGATGCGTATTACGACCTGATTTCAGCCTTCCATAAATCGGTGCGCGGCTCGGCTCCGGATGCCGCTTTGTACTGGTATGCGCGCATTTTGCAGGCCGGAGGTGATCCGCTTTATGTGGCCCGCCGCCTTTTGGCTATTGCCACTGAAGATGTGGGGCTTGCAGATCCCAAAGCCATGACCGTGGCCTTAAATGCCTGGGATATTTTCACCCGTGTGGGAGCTGCCGAAGGAGAAAGGGCAATTGCCGAGGCAGCAGTCTATCTGGCGTTGGCGCCTAAGAGCAACAAGCTGTATCTGGCTTTTGGCAAGGCCAAGGAAGATGCCGTAAAACTTCCCTCCTACGAAGTGCCTTTGTATCTGCGCAATGCACCGACCAAGCTCATGGATGATCTTGGCTATCATCAGGGATACCGCTATGCCCATGACTTCCCCGGGGCTTATGCCGACGGTGAGTGCTTTATGCCAGAAGAGCTTGACGGCCGGCAGTACTATGAGCCCTCAGACCGGGGGCTGGAGCAGAAGCTGGCGGCCAAGCTTGATTATCTGCATCAGCGTGACGCGCAGAGCAAACAGCAGCGCTACAGCAAAGAGCATCGCGAACAGATGGCAGAGAAGCTTGCCAGGCAGTTTAAGAGTTCCTGAGATAGCGCTGTCAGGGGATTGGAAAGAGGGTGGTTGTTGTGAAAGCGCTGGTTTTAGCACACCTTATCATTAATTTTGCGCGTGAACAGGGCAGGCCGGTAAGCAATTTGCAGCTGCAGAAGCTTATGTATTTCTGTCAGCTTGCTTCCTATAAGAGCATCGGCAAAAGGTTGATTGATGACTACTGCTTTGAAGTTTGGAGGTTCGGCCCGGTAATACCCGGTGTTTACTATCAGTACGCCATGTATGGCTCTATGCCAATTGGAATACATTATTCTGAAACAGAAAAGCTTCCGGCTTTTGCAGCTAAAACTGTCTATTTCTGGATAAATCGGTGGCCGGGGGATTTGGTTAGATATGCTAAACATATTTGCAGTTCGTGGAAGCAGATGACAGTTGCAAACGGTAAATTTCCGATCCCTGAGGAGATAATCGAGCGTGAGGCCGCGCTTTATTCTGAAAATTAAGGCTCAGCCGCAAGGCTGTATATGACTGCCAGCTGCCCAGGTGCGTAAATTTGAGCGTGCTTAAATTATCGGCCTAAATAAGGCCTGCGTGTGTTAAAATCTGCAGCGCTTAAGACGAAGCACAAGGCTTTAGTCACCCACTGTTTTTATAGAAGTAAACGGCACTTATTTATGCTCGATTCAAGATATATCCGCGGCGACATTGAGGAGGCAGCCAAACGCCTTGAAGGCCGCAATTATCACTTAGATGTAGAAAAGTTAACTGCGCTTGAAGCACAGCGCAAGTCATTAATGGTGGCCACTCAGGATCTGCAGGCCAAGCGCAATTCACTGTCCAAGTCCATCGGCCAGGCCATCAAGGCCGGTGAGGATGTCACCGCCATTAAGGCTGAAGTCTCCAAAATCGGCGAAGAGTTAAATGAAGTAAAGACCAGACAGGATGCAGTGCTCTCTGAGATTAAGGAAATTGCCCTGACCATCCCTAATCTGCCTGATCCTTCCGTGCCGTTAGGCCCCGATGAAACCCACAATGTGGAAGTGCGCCGCGTGGGAGAAATTCCGCACTTTGATTTTGAGGTCAAAGATCATGTGGCCATCGGCGAAGGCCTGGGCATGCTTGATTTTGCCAATGCCCGCAAGATTTCAGGCGCCCGTTTTGCCTTAATGACCGGCGCAGTCTGCCGCCTGCACCGCGCCTTAGTGCATTTGATGCTCGATTTGCACTGCCGCGATCAGGGCTATGTTGAGACCTATGTGCCTTATCTTGTGAACCTTGATTCCCTGTACGGCACCGGCCAGATGCCCAAGTTTGCCGAGGATCTGTTCCACACCTCCTTAAACGGCGATGCCGACGGTGATGACGTCAACCGCCACTTCTGCCTTATTCCGACCGCTGAAGTGCCGCTGACCAACATCGTGCGCGATGAGATCATTCCCGAGGACGAGCTTCCGATGAAGTTCACCGCCCACACTCCGTGCTTCCGCTCTGAGGCAGGCTCAGCGGGCAAGGACACCCGCGGTCTTATCCGCATGCATCAGTTTGACAAGGTCGAGATGGTGCGCATTGAAAAGCCTGAGGACAGCTGGCAGGCGCTTGAGGAGCTGACCCGCGACGCTGAGAGCGTTCTGCAGGCCTTAAAGCTTCCGTACCGCGTCATTACCCTGTGCACCGGCGATATGGGCTTCAGCTCAGCTAAGACTTACGACATCGAAGTCTGGCTGCCTGCACAGAACACCTACCGCGAGATTTCGTCCTGCTCAAACTGCACCGATTTCCAGGCCCGCAGAATGCAGGCCCGCCTGCGCCGCAAGGACGGGAAGATTGAGCTGGTGCACACCTTAAACGGCTCAGGCCTGGCGGTCGGCCGCACCCTGGTGGCAGTGCTTGAGAATTATCAGAATGCTGACGGCTCTGTGACCGTGCCTGAGGTCTTAAGACCTTACATGAACGGTCTTGAGGTGCTCAAACCTGGTATGCGCGTGTAATGCTTACACCAGCAGATTGGGCCATTTTAGCCGTTGTAGCAAGCTCCGGCATTTTATCGCTCTGGCGCGGTTTTCTGCGCGAGGCAATATCCTTAGGCGCCTGGGTGGGCGCCTTTGTCGTTGCAGGCAAGTTCTACTCGCCGCTTGCTGCCAAGCTTACTTACTTTCAGGACGGCATCACCAGAAACGCAGCGGCCATCTTCATTTTGTTCATCGTCACGCTGCTTACCGTCGGCACCTGCGGCAATATCCTGCGCAGTCTGGTCAAAAAGGCCGGTCTTTCCGGCACTGACCGCCTGCTGGGCGTAGCCTTCGGGGTGCTGCGCGGCGTGCTGGTGGTCTGTGCGGTGCTGGCCATTTTGCAGATCGGTTTTAAGTTTGGTGTATTGTCATTTTTAATGAACAATCCGGTGTATGCAGACTCGCTGTTTATTCCCGAGCTGCAGCGCATTGTAAATTGGTTTTTTGTTTATCTTTCCACACCTTTAAATTCGTTAACTTCAGGAGCGTAAGATGTGCGGTGTAGTTGGCATTGTCGGCTTTTCGCCGGTTAATTTAGCCTTGTATGATGCGCTCACGGTGCTGCAGCACCGTGGCCAGGATGCTGCCGGTATTGTCACCTTAGACGGCGATAATTTCAGACAGCGCAAGGCCAACGGCCTGGTGAGTGATGTGTTTGAGCAAAAGCACATGCGCCGCCTGAAGGGCAACATCGGCATCGGCCATGTGCGCTATCCGACAGCCGGTTCCTCCTCAGCAGCCGAGGCCCAGCCTTTTTATGTAAATTCACCTTACGGTATTGCGCTGGCCCACAACGGCAATCTGACCAATTCCCGTGAACTCAAGGCCCTGTGCGAGAGCGTGCACCGTCATGTGAACACCACCTCCGACTCTGAGATGCTGCTCAACATCTTTGCCTGGCAGCTCTCCAAGTTCGACTGCGCCAAGCCCGGCCCCAATGAGATTTTCGCAGCGGTAAGCGGCGTCAATGAGGTCATCAGGGGCGCCTATGCCGTGGTCTCCTTAATCATCGGTGTGGGCCTAGTGGCTTTCCGTGATCCTTTGGGCATCCGCCCGATGGTCATCGGCACCCGCGTGGATGAAGAGGGGCGCACAGAATACATGGTGGCCTCAGAGAGCGTGGCCCTGGATGTGGACGGTTTTAAGCTGCTGCGCGACGTTAAGCCCGGCGAGGCCATCTTTATTGACAAGGACGGCAACATCAGCTCGGCTATCTGCGCCAAGAACGTCAAGCTGCAGCCCTGCATCTTTGAGTATGTGTACTTTGCCCGCCCGGACAGCATCATGAACGGCGTGTCAGTGTACGCCGCCCGCGTGCGCATGGGCACCAAGCTTGCCCGCCAGATTAAGGAGAAATATCAGGATCTGGACATCGACGTGGTGATCCCGATCCCTGAGACCTCCTGCGACATCGCTGTGCAGATCGCCCGCATTTTAGGCAAGCCTTACCGCCAGGGCTTTGTGAAGAACCGCTATATCGGCCGCACCTTCATTATGCCGGGCCAGAAGCAGCGCAAGAAGTCAGTGCGCAACAAGTTAAACCCGATCCCGGCTGAATTTGCCGGCAAGAAGGTGCTGCTTGTTGACGACTCCATCGTGCGCGGCACCACCTCTGAGCAGATTGTGGATATGGCCCATGAGGCCGGCGCCAAGGCAGTGTACTTCGCCTCTGCCGCCCCGGAGATCCGCTATCCCAATGTCTACGGCATTGATATGCCCACCGCCAAGGAGCTTATCGCCTTCGGCCGTGACAAGGACGAGATCTGCCGCCAGATTCACGCTGATGCCCTCATTTATCAGAGCCTTGAAGATCTGGAGGATGCAGTGCGCGAGGAGAACCCGGCCTTAACCGAGTTTGAGACCTCAGTGTTCTCCGGGCAGTACATCACTCCGGGCATTGACGAGGAGTACTTTGCATACCTCGATCAGCAGCGCTCTGATGATGCCAAGGCTGACAAGGCCTGGAATGAATCAAGCGAAGATCTTGAGATCTATAACATTTAAGCCTCAGCTGCCTTAAAGCTGTGCATGCAGGCTCCGCCAACCCCGGGGCCTGTTTCATTTCTGTAATTTGTCTGTTCACTTTGATTGCAAAACTGGATTTTTTCGCGATCCAGGTCAAATTTCTGCGAAATTCTTTAAATGTCATCTGACAAGTAGTCCTACAATCAGCGCCATTACATATTGTCAGGAGACCAATCATGCTGTTCAAACACATCTGTGAAGCTGCTCTGCTCTCAAGCCTCGGGCTGTCCACCCTGGCTGCAGCAGAAACCTGCCTTCCGGAGGATTTCGGCGGCGCTGCAGACGGCAGCACCTTAAACACTGCGGCCATTCAGCAGGCCATCGACAAGTGCTCAGCTGCAGGCGGCGGTGAAGTGCGCCTCGGGCCGGGCGTGTGGCTGTCAGGGCCTTTAAACTTAAAGTCCAATATTGTGCTCAATCTGCTTGAGGGCTCAGTGCTCAAGGCTGACAACCGCAATAACGATTTTGTGGCCGCCTATATCGGCGCTCCGGCTAAGCCCAATGAAGCTTTCCTGCTGGCCAATAAGGTCGAGAACGTCATCATCACCGGCAGCGGCGTGATTGACGGCTCAGGTGACAAGTATTGGTGGGATGATGCCCTGGAGCTGCGCCGTCAGGTGCGTGCGGGCAATGAGGCTGCTTTTACTGAGCGCTTCCCCGGGGTCAAGCTGGCCAACGGCATGCCCCGTCCGTGGTTTATCGAGGCCAATGAAGTCAATGGCATGATGATTTACGGTGTGGAGCTTAAAAACTCGCCGATGTGGAATATTGTGCTGCGCAACTCCAAATACCTCGGTGTTGAAAACGTCAAGATCACCGCTCCGGTGGAGTCCCCGAATACCGACGGCATCGACGTGGTGTCATCGCAGCATGTCTTTATCCGCAATGTGGAGATCTTCACCGGCGATGACAACGTGGCCATCAAATCAGGGGTCAATCAGGACGGCTCAGCCCCGTCAGATGACATTGTGATTGAGAACAGTCTGATGCACGCCGGGCACGGGGTGTCGGTGGGCTCTGAGACCGCAAACGGCATCGGCACCGTCACGGTGCGCAATTTGACCTTTGATGCCACGGAGAATGGTGTGCGCATCAAGTCAGCGCGTGATCGCGGCAATAATATCGGCCCGCTGTATGTGGAGAACGTGCAGATGGATAAGGTGCAGACCCCGATCCTGGTGACCTGCTCTTATGCCGGGCAGTCAGGGGCAGCAGGCCTTGGCCTGGTTGATCCGATAGAAAGCGCTGAGGTTACAGCTTTTACCCCGTACATTAAGGGCGTCTACATTAAAGATCTCACCGCCACGGGCGCAGAGATTGCAGCACTGCTCTCAGGCCTGCCCGAGAGCGTAGTCAGGGACGTGCGCTTTGAGAATGTCAAAATTGACAGCCGCCTCGGGGTACAGGCGCGCTATGTGCAGGGCGAGCTGGTCAATGTAGACATCAACAGCTCTGAAGGCGATGCCATCGTCACCGGCCCGCAGACTGAGCTCAAGTTTTAACTCTTAATAGTCAAAAGTAACCCTCAATTACACAGGAGCAGTCTTACGGCCGCTCCTGTTTTTGATCCCGCGGCTGTCAGCTGAACAAAAGCGGATCTGCCTCTTTTTTAAGTTTTTGCCAGGTTTTGCCTTAAAAATCTACGTTTTTCCCCGCTTTGAGTGCTGGATCAGGGCAGAAGTGAGCTTTTTCCGGTTGCTAAGACCGTTTGTGCCTTGCAGAACGATGGCCCTTAGATTTTGAGAAGAAGCGCAAAAAGATTTTGGCGCAAAAACGGCATAAACATCGGCGTTTTGGCTGCTTTTCGTTAAGAAGTGATGAAAAAAGTGCGAAAAAAGTTTAAAAAACGCTTGCCACCTGAAAATTTGCTGATATAATGGCACACGTTTTCTGAAACGCGCCTTTAGCTCAGTTGGTTAGAGCATCACCTTGACATGGTGGGGGTCGGTGGTTCGAGTCCACTAAGGCGCACCATTCAAGAAGCACAATTTGCGCCTTTAGCTCAGTTGGTTAGAGCATTACCTTCACACGGTAGGGGTCGGTGGTTCGAGTCCACTAAGGCGCACCATCTGGTGCATTATCATCTCAAAGTCTAAATCCTTAAGAGCCTCAGCACTGTCTTGATGCTCAAGACCTGAACACGCGCACAATTTCTACTTTTTATCTTTGACTAATCTGTGCTTTGCTTGTATCTTATTTTAAACTGCAGATTTCTTTCAGCCGCTGTTTTTGGGCTGCCGAAAATTGCAGTTCGAGGGCAGAATTCTGTCTTCGCAAAACAAACTAACGCCTGACACAATAATAAGAACAAAACGAGGCAGTATGTATAAGGATCAACCGACAGAGAAAAATCTCGATGATCAAAAGTTAAGCAAAAGAACACTATCAACAGCTTTTATGCTCGACGGCGGGCAAAATGCAGCTTTGCAGTGGCTGGTTGATAATAAAGCGCAGATCTGCGTCTTCTTGATCACCGGAGTAAAGTTTGAAGGTGTAATAGAGGCTTTTGACCAGTATACCATCTCCATTAAAGATATTAAGAACCGCCAGCAGCTTATCTACAAAGATAAGATTTCCACGCTGTCATTAAAAAAGGGCTCAGGTCAGGTCAACATCGATCTGCACGGCGGCACTGAGCAAAAGAAATAGACTGGTCTATGCTTGAATGTACAGGCCGGGACGGCCTGTAAAACCTGCAGCTTAAGTTTCGCTGCAGGGTTTATTATTTTCTATTCCAGCGGCTTAAGCATTCTTAAAGAAATTAATGCACTCACCATTGAGCACTTCAACGCAGTCCATGTGACCAGCCCTGGCGGCGGCAAGTCCCACCGGGCCGTCATCAAACACCAGGCATTCCTCAGGCTTAAATCCCATCAGCTCTGCGGCTTTTAAAAAGGTGTCGGGATTGGGTTTGTGCTTTTTGACGTCATCAGAGCTCACAATGGCATCAATCAGGGCGGTTAAATGGCGTTTTTTCACAATATCCTCGGCGTTGATGCGCTGTGTGCCGGTGCCGATGGCGCACTTCTGTCCGCGGGCCTTGGCGTCCTTTAAGATCTGAAAAATGGGCTCAAAGAGCTGAACTTTGTCGATATTCTGGCGGTAAAGCTCGATCTTGCGGTTGGTGAACTCATCAATATCACCCACGTTTTTGCCTTCATCCTTAAAGAGCTGCACGATGCCGCGGCTGGCCATGCCGCCTAACTTGTAAATCAAATCAGGATCGATGCTAAAGCCGTGCTCGGCGCAGACCTGCTGCCAGGCTTTGGTGTGCCAGGGCATGGAATCAATCAAAGTGCCGTCAAGGTCAAAGATAAGGCCCTTGTAGGCGGAGAAATCTACATTAACCATGGTGAAGTTTGTTCCTAAACATCCTCTGTCTTAACTGAACTTAGTGTAGCAAAAGGGAGCGGGGAATTTAGCAGTTTGCCAATTTGTCCCAAAGAAATTAAGATCAGAAAAGTTAAATCGGCATTTTTAAGCCTTTGAAGGTAGTTAAGAGCTTTTCCATGGAAACAAAGCATCTGGACTGCGATGTGCTGGTGATCGGTGCAGGCAGTGCCGGAATTGAAGCCTATCAGGCGGCCAGCAGCGCCGGAGCCTACTGCATTCTGGCCGAGCGCGGCCCGCTTGGCACCACCGCGCAGCGCAGCGGTGACGTCCCGACTGCACTGCTGCAGGCGGCCGGACAGTGCTGCATGCATTTAAAGGATGCCCAGAATTTTGGTTTGAAGCACAAGCTGAGCACCGGCTTTGACAACAGTGAAGTGCTCAATGCCATGCGTCAGGTCAGAGCGCGCTCGACCAATGACATTCTCTCCTTTATCTATAAGATCCCGGAGACGCAGCGCATTATCGGTCAGGTGCGCTTTTTGGATCCCAACCGCGTTACGGTCAATGAAGAGACCATGATCTCCTTTAAATGCGCTGTGATCGCCACTGGCGCGAGCCCGGCCATTCCCTATGAGCTTGGCCGTTTGGGCGGCATCAAGACCTCAAATGATTTCTTTGAGCAGGACCGGCTGCCAAAGTCGCTGGCCATCTTCGGCAGCGGCCTTATCGGCCTGTCCCTGGGTCAGGCGCTGTCCAATCTCGGGGTTGAGGTCACGGTATTTGGCGACGGCAGGATCTGGAAGCTTACAGATGAGCAGGTCACCGCCGTGGCACGCGAGCTTTTGCAGCATGAGTTTTCCTTTGAGGTCAGCTCTGAGCTTACCGCCATTGAAAAGGTGGGCGAGAGCTACGGCATTTATTACCTTGATGAAAGCCGCTATGAAAACTTCCTGGTGGCAGATCAGGTCTTGGCCGCCGGCATCCGCATTCCCAATCTCGATGAGCTCAATTTGCGGGCCCTGGGGCTGTCCTACAATGAGCACGGCCTTATTAACATGAACTATGAGACCATGCAGACCGAGATGCCCCATATCTTTGCCGCCGGTGATGCCGCGCAGAACTCAATGAGTACGGCCAGGGCCAGGCGTGAGGGCAGTCTGGCCGGCCTTAATGCCGCGCGCTTTCCCAATTTAAAGGAGAGTGCAGTGCCCTGTGAGGCGGCCATGACCTTTACCTCGCCGGGCCTTGCCGTAGTGGGGATGTCGCTTGATGAAATGAAGTCCCGGGCGCGGCAGGGCCATCACTTTGTGGCAGCTGAGGTGCGCCTCGATGACGGGCGTTACCGCATCATCCGCCGCGAGGGCGGCATCATCCGCCTGTACTGCGATGAAGAAACCCATCTGCCGCTGGGTGCCGAGATTTGCGCTGAAGGGGCCGATCACCTGGCGCACTTTTTAACCCTGGCCATGCGCCAGAAACTTACGGTGGAGGATTTGGCCTCCTTTGACTTTTACCATCCGAGCCTTGAGGAGGCAGTGGGCAGGGTCAGCCTGTCAGCCCTTAAGGCCTTAAAGCGTTCAGGAAAGAAATACTATGCTGGATAATAAGGTGATAGTGCTGGCCTCGTCCAATCAGGGCAAGGCCCGTGAATTTGGGCAGCTGCTTGCCCCCCTTGGCTTTACCATCAAGCTGCAAAAGGAATTTGGCGTGGCTGACGCCGAGGAAAACGGCCTTTCCTTTTTGGAAAATGCCCTGATCAAAGCCCGTCATGCTTCAATTCAGACCGGCCTTCCGGCCCTCGCGGACGACTCCGGCATCTGCGTGGATCTCTTAAAAGGTGCGCCCGGCATTCACTCGGCGCGTTTTGCCGAGCATGGCAATGATGAAGCCAATAATGCAAAGCTGCTGGAGAGCTTAAAGGCCTGGGAGCGCATTGAAGAGCGCACCGCCCGCTATGTCTGCGCCCTGGCTCTGGTGCGCCATCCGGATGATCCGCTGCCGCTTACCGCTCTTGCCACCTGGGACGGCTTTATCGGCCTGAAACCTGCGGGCTCCCGCGGCTTTGGCTACGATCCGCTGTTTGTGCTGCAGGGCCGCGGACTTACCGCCGCGCAGCTGCCCGAGCAGACCAAGAATTTAATTTCCCACCGCGGCCGGGCCATGAAAAAGCTGTGCGTGCTGCTGCAGAAATATCCGCTTGATTAAGCCATTTAACTTGAACGCTTGAAGATCAGCAAACGCCATGACTGAGGTCTGCCTGACGCCTGAGCATCTGCAGCTCGGGCTCTATCTGCACTATCCTTTCTGCCTGAGAAAGTGCCCCTACTGCGATTTCAACTCCCATCCCAAGGCTGAGTTTAAGGGGCGGGTCAGTGATGCGGCCTATACGCAGAGGTTAATCTCAGACTTTAAATCCCGGATCGGCCTGTTAAGCGGGCGCAAATTCATTTCAGTCTTCATCGGCGGGGGCACACCCTCGCTGCTGCCTCTTCACTGCCTGGAGCAGATCTTAAAGGAGGTGGAGCCGTATCTTCAGGCTGGGGCTGAGATCTCCATGGAGTGCAATCCGGGGACGCTGCTTAACGTCTCTTATCTCAAAGAGCTGCGCGCCTTGGGGGTCAACCGCCTGAGCCTGGGCATTCAAAGCTTTAATGACCGCTGCCTTAAAGCGATAGGGCGCATCCATAATGCAGCGCAGGCCCGGCAGGCCTGCATCTGGGCGCGTGAGGCTGGCTTTGATAATCTCAACCTTGATATTATGCACGGCCTGCCCGGGCAGAGCCGCGCTGATGCCCTGCAGGATTTAAAAGAGGCCGCGCCGCTGGCTTCACATTTGTCCTGGTATGAGCTGACATTGGAGGAGGACAGCTATTTTGGCGCCCATCCACCGGTGCTGCCTGATGAGGATACGCTCGCTGACATTGAAGATGAGGGCTTTGAGTTTTTGGCTGCAGCGGGTTTTGAGCGCTATGAAATTTCTGCCTTTGCAAAGGAGGGGCAGTACTGCCGGCACAATGAAAATTACTGGCTCTTTGGCGATTACCTGGGGGTGGGGGCGGGGGCTCACTCCAAGATCACCACCTCAGGCGGCCGGGTGCTGCGCCACGCTGACGCAGAGCTTCCGGACGCTTATTTAAACTGCGCAGCGAGTGCTGCCGGGAGTGCTGATGCCGGAGATGCGGCTGCCTCCTGGGTTCAGGTGGCGGCAGAGGATCTGCCCTTTGAGTATCTGTTAAACCGCCTGCGGCTGCTGCGTCCGCTGCCTTACCGTGACTTTGAACTGGCCGCGGGACTGCCCCGTGAGGTTTTGCAGCCTAAATTTGCCCAGGCGGCGGCAGACGGTCTTATTGAAAAGTGCGTCTGCACTGACCTTTGGGGACAGCAGGGGGATGGGATCAAACTGACAAATTTGGGAGTTCGCATGCTAAATGAGGTCTTAGAGCTTTTTTTGCAGCAAAATTGAGCATAAACTAAGGGGAAGGCAAGCACGATCACCCAAAGGTCTAAGGAGCTCAATATGCTGAAACAAATCTATAAAAAACTGCTTTCAGACAAGAATGCCCCTCAGGGCGATGTCAGCACTGATCTTAAAACAGCGCTGTACATCGTGGCCTGTACTCATCCGCTGAATATTAAAGATAAAACCTCACACAGTTTAATCCGCTATTTTTTGGAAGATGTCGGCTTTAAAAGCAAAACTGCTGTTGATTTCGCCACCTGCCGCGAGCTGTTGTCTGAGCTTGAGGCAGACGGTGTCTTGACCCTGCTGGGCGGCAGCTATTATGTGCGCAGCGCCAGCCTCGTCACCAAGGAGCTGGAGGTCAAGGCCAAAAAACAGGTCACCATGAACATGAAGTGGTACGAAGAGGAGACCGTGGTGCTCTTCTACGTACAGGACGAGCAGGGCGAGGATTACCAGCTTATTGCAGAAAATCTGGTGGTGCTGCCCGGTGACCTGGTTGAAGTCAGCCTGAGCCCTGAAAAGAAGCTTGCCTTTGTAAAGCAGATCGTCAAAGAGCGCCGCTGCATTATCGGCACCCTGGAGGCCGCGCGCAATCCGCGCCTGCTCACTGAGGACTTTGCCTTAAGTTCATTTAAGTTTGTGTTCTCGCCCAATTCAACCGGCGGGGCCAAGCCCGGCAATGTGGTGATCGCCGAAATCGTCAAGCGCACCCCCAAGGCCATTCAGGTCAAGACCCGCCAGGTGGTCAAGGATCTGGGCAAATTGAACAATCTGATCCTGCTGGCTGCCCTGCACCATGACATCCCCAGCGCCTGGCCCGAGGGCATGAAGCGTGCACTGGCGCGCGTGCCTGATCATGTTTCAGAGCAGGAGATTAAGGGCCGGCGCGATCTGCGTGAGCTGCCTTTGATGACCATTGACGGCGAGGATGCCCGCGACTTTGATGATGCGGTCTACGTCGCCAAGGAAGGGCGCAATTTCCGCCTCTATGTGGCTATTGCCGATGTGTCCTATTACGTCAGGCCGGGCACGGTGCTTGATAAAGAGGCCGTGCAGCGCTGCAACTCGGTCTACTTCCCCAATTACGTCATCCCGATGCTGCCAGAAAAGCTCTCCAACGGCATCTGCTCCTTAAATCCTTATGTAGACCGCCTGTGCATGGTCTGCGAGATGGTGATAAACAGCCGCGGCAAGACCACCAGTTACGAGTTCTATCCGGCCGTAATGAACTCCCATGCCCGCCTTACCTATACTGAGGCCTGGCAGATGATTGAAAAGGGCACGGTTTCGCAGGAAGAGCATCAGCCGATGATAGAGCATGTCAAGCGCCTGCATGAGCTCTACAAGGTGCTGGCCAAAGCCCGTGATGCCCGCGGCGGCTTTGCGGTGGAGCGCGAGGAAGTGCACTTTGTGTTCAATGAAGAACTTAAGGTGGTGGGCTTAAATCCGGTGGTGCGCAATGATGCCCACAAGCTGATTGAAGAGTGCATGATCGCCGCCAACGTGGCAGCCGCCAGCTTCATTGCCGAGCACAAGGCCCAGACCTTATACCGCGTGCACGCCCAGCCGTCGGCTGACAAGCTCTCAGCCTTAAACGGCGGCCTGGCCTGCTTTGGGCTTTCCATCGGACACCCGGACAAGCCCACCCCGGTTGACTACAACAATTTCTGCCACAGCATTGAAAAGCGCCCGGATGCCCGCATCCTCGGCGATCTGCTGCTGCGCTCGATGTCAAAGGCCGTTTATCAGCCCGACAACATAGGCCACTTCGGCCTGGCGCTGGAGAAGTACGCCCACTTTACCTCCCCCATCCGCCGCTATGCCGATCTGCAGCTGCACCGCTCCATCAAGGCCGTGCTCGAAAAGGGCAGCCATCCGGACTGGGGGCGCATCGGCGCACGCACCTACAATAAGCCGGAGCTTGCCGTGCTCGGTGCGCGCTGCACCGATCGCGAGATTGCAGCTGACTACGCTGAAAATGATGTGGATACTGAGCTCAAGTGCATTCTCTTAAAGCGCTTTGAGGGCGAGGTCACCCGCGGCACCATCAGTGCAGTGACCCACTTTGGCGCCTTTGTGCATTTGGAGGACTTCTTAATTGACGGCCTTCTGTACATCGGCAATATCGCTGACAGCTATATGGAAGTCAACGAGCAGCGCCAGTGCATTGAAGGCGGCGGCATCACCTTAAAGATCGGCGACAAGCTTGATGTGTTAATCGGCTCAGTGCAGGTCAAGGAGCACAAGATTGATCTGCTGCTGCCGCGCTCGAAAAAGGCAAAGCAGAAGACCCCGGTCTCGCGCGATGCCATCTTTGTAAAGCCCGAGGATGTCACCACGGTTGATGTGGCCTCTGCGGCCAAGCCGCTTTTTGACAGCATTGCCGATCTCACCTCCGGTTCTGACAAGGCTTTAAAGAAGGCAGACGAAGAGGCCAAAGCCGAGGCAGCAAAGCAGGAGCTGCAGGCTGCCGCAGCTGAACAAAAAAATCCCCAGGCTGAGGCATCTCGTGATAAAGTAGCTTCCTCAAAAGTGGACGAGCTGCTGCCCAAACGTCCGGAGCAGCAAAAGCAGAGTTCAGCGCCGCTTACTTTGGGCGATTTAATTCGCAGCGGCGTCACCCCGAGGCCGGCCGTAAACCCGGATTTTGCGCTTGATGAAGATGAGGATGACGCAGAGGTCAAGCCTGCTCACAAGCACAAGAAGAAGGGCAAGGGCAAAAAG
>JADINH010000094.1 GCA_017694225.1 Candidatus Avisuccinivibrio stercorigallinarum | reverse complement strand
ACTACCGCCCGGACATCCTGGTGAAAAAGCCCGGCCCGCGCGTGGAGGAAATTCTGCGCACCAATCTTCTGCGCACTCTCTGCCCGGTCACCGGACAGCCTGATCATGCCTCGGTGATGATCCATTATCAGGGCACGCAGATTAACCATCAGGATCTGTTCTGTTATTTAATGAGCCTGCGTCTGCACCGCGGCTTCCATGAGCAGTGCGTGGAGCTTATCTATCACGACTTAAAGAGCCGTCTGAAGATTGAGCGCCTTGAAGTGGCCGCCTGCTTTACCCGCCGCGGCGGCATCGACATCAATCCGCTGCGCTCGGATTTTGCGGTGGACGGCAGCTCCATCGTGCGCACTTTCAGGCAGTAAGTACAGTATGCCGCTCCCGGGGCGCGGAGCGGCTTGAAAAAGGCGCCTGCCTCACAAAATTTTGTGCTGCGCTATGGAAATTTAATCTGATTTTTGTATGCTGAGATCTGTGTTAACAAAAAGCATCAACCACAAGGATTTTTCAATATGAGCGTAAAAGCAGTTTGGCCGCAGGGCAATATGGCGCTGCTCACGCAGCTTGAGGCGGACAGCATTTCCCACACCTCAAAAGGCGAGCTTTACGAGCTCTACCGCAACTGTTCGCTCGCTGTGCTCAACAGCGGCAACTTAACCGACAATTCACAGGAACTGCTCGAAAACTTTCAGAGCTTTGAAATTGATGTGGTGCGCAATGAGCGCGGCCTTAAAATCGAGCTTATCAATCCGCCGCAGTCCTCCATGGTGGACGGCGAGATCATCGAGACCCTGCAGCATCACCTCTATTCGGTGCTGCGCGACATCGTGCAGATCAATGTCTATCAGGATCAGTTGACCCAGCTCATGGCCAGCTCGCCTGCCGCCAAACATCTTACCAAGCAGGAGCTCATCACCAACGGCATCTTCCAGATCTTAAGAAATGCCAATGCCCTGCACAGCTCGCGCGAGCCCAATATCGCAGTGTGCTGGGGCGGCCATTCCATCCCGCAGGATGAATATGACTATGCCTATCAGGTGGGCGTGGCCTTAGGTCTGCGCAAAATCGACATCTGCACCGGCTGCGGCCCGGGCATCATGGAAGCGCCCATGAAGGGCAGCCTTATCGGCCACGTGCTGCAAAACGCCACCGGCTGCCGGCGCATCGGTCTTACCGAGCCATCCATCATTGCAGCTGAGCCGCCCAACTCCATGGTCTCGGAGCTCGTGATCCTGCCGGATATTGAAAAGCGTCTTGAAGCCTTCGTGCGCTTTGGCCACGTGCTGATTGTCTTCCCCGGCGGCCCGGGTACGGCTGAGGAGCTGCTTTACATCCTCGGCATCAAACTGTGCGCTGAAAACCGCCACAATCCGATCCCGCTTATTCTGACCGGCAACAAGAAGAGCAAGCCTTATTTTGATGCGCTTGACAAGTTCTTAAAGAACACCTTCGGGCCGGAGATCGGACGCTATTACAGCATTGTGATCGATGACCCGAATGAAGTGGCCCGCCTGGTCACCGAAGGCCTGCAGAACAGCCATGAGCACCGCACCCTGACCCATGACAGCTACTGCTACAACTGGTCTTTATACATTCCGGATCTGCTGCAGCTGCCTTTTGAGGTCAATCATGAGAACATGGCCGCCCTCGATCTGCACAAAGATCAGGAGCCCTGGAAGCTGGCAGCCAATCTGCGCCGCGCCTTCTCGGGCATCGTGACCGGAAACGTCAAGGAATACGGCATCAAGATGGTGCAGGAGCACGGGCCCTTTGTGCTCGACGGTGATCCCGACATCATCGCCAACATGGAGAAACTGCTGCGCGATTTCATCAAACAGGGGCGCATCCTGCTCTCACAGCGCAAGTACAAGCCCTGCTATACCTTCAAGGAGCAGAACAAAGAAAAAGCTGAGAAGGCTGAAAAAGCCGCCAAGAGCGAAAAACAGCAAAACTAAAGAAAATCATCTCAGAGCAGGGCTGCAGGGCCCTGCTCCCTTTCCTTATCTACCACACTCCGCTGCAGCTGGTGCCCATCAAAGAGCAGGTGCTTTCCATCAGGGCATTGATAACTAAGGTGAAATTGCCCATAAAGGCGGTCAGGCAGTACCACAGCACCAAAAGTCCCGCGGCCATGCTCACGGCAAAGCCCATGGAGAACACGTTAAGCTGCGGTGCGGCCCTGGTCATCACGCCAAAGGTGAAGTTGACCACCAGCATGGTGCAGATGGCGGAAATGGCCATGGCCAGCGCCCCCTGAAACATCACCGCACCAAAGTAGATAAGATAGGTCAGCTCCTGGGGAGTAAAGATCTGCGGCCCCACCGGAATGGTCTCAAAACTGAAGAGCAGCAGGCGCATAAACACCAGGTGGCCGTCCAGCGCCAGGAAAATCAAGGTAGTAAGCACATTAAAGAACTGGCCCACCACCGGGGCGTTGGTGCCGGATACCGGATCGACCATGGAGGCAAAACCAAGGCCGGTCTGCATAGCCACCGCCTGGCCGGCAATGATAAAGGCCTGGGCTAAAAACTGCGTCATAAAGCCAAGACCGGCGCCCACCAAAATTTGGCTGATGGTGGTTAAGATGCCGTCCAAAGAAAAAAGCTCAGGATTGGCCGGCACTTTTGGGATGGAGCCAATCATGCATACCGTGATGGTCAGGGCCATTAACAGGCGCACCCGGGCTGGCACCGTACCGCCGCCGAAGATGAACATCGCCATCAAAAAGGCGCCGATGCGGCAGAAAGGCCAGAGCAGGGATGCCAGGCCGTCAAGTACAATGGGCTCCAAAAAATTCATGCCCCTGCCCCCTTCCCTGCTAACCCACCACCTGCGGGATGAGATTTACCATCTCATGGAAAAAGGAGGTCAGCTTTTCAAGGCCCCAGTGCGCACCGAACATCAGCGCCACCACGGTGACGATAAGACGCGGCAGAAAGGACAGGGTCTGTTCATTAATCGAAGTTGCCGCCTGAAAGATGGAGACCAAAAGGCCCACCACCAGGGAGGGCAGAATGGAGGCACTGACCAGCAGCGCCACCAGGCCGAGCGCACTGCGAATGACATCGACAAAGACTTCAGGTTCCATGGAGCACAGCCTCCTTTCTGCTTTATCCCGGCACACCGATGCCGTAGCTTGCCATCAAAGTGCCCATGATAAGCGTCCAGCCGTCCACCAGCACAAAGAGCATCAGCTTAAAGGGCAGGGACACGATCATCGGTGAGAGCATCATCATGCCCATGGCCATCAAAATGGAGGCCACCACGAGGTCAATGATAAGAAAGGGCAGGAAAAGCATGAAGCCGATTTGAAAGGCGGTCTTGAGCTCACTTACCATAAAGGCCGGAATGAGCACGCGCATCGGCACATTCTCCGGGCTGTCCACCTCAACGCCCGCAAAGTCCACAAAGGCATTTAAATCGGTAAGCCTGGTCTGCTCCAGCATAAACTTGTGCAGCGGCTGCTGCCCGATAGTTAAAGCCTCACGGGCCTGAATTTCATCGTTTAAATAAGGTTCAATGGCCTGAGCGTAGATGTCATCAAACACCGGGGTCATGATAAAGAGCGTAAGGAAGATGGCCAGGCCGATGATGATCTGATTGGACGGCGAGGTCTGCAGGCCCAGGGCCTGACGCAAAATGGCCAGCACAATCACGATGCGGGTAAAGGAGGTCATCATGATCACGATGGAGGGCAGGAAGGTCAGCAGGGTCATTAAGATAATGACCTGCAGCGAGAGCGAGTAATCCTGCGTGCCGTCGGGGTTGGTGTGCACGGTAAAGGCTGTCATATCAAGGTCGGCCGCCTGCGCTGTGGCAAAATACAGCATCACAATGCACGACAGCGTCAGCACCGAGCTGATGCCTAAAGTGCGCAGCAGGCCGGGCAGCATCTGCCGGGCCTCAACTGCACTGTGCGGACGGGTAAATCTCACTGCTCCTCCTTTATGCCGCGGCGGGAGCGTGAGCGCAGGGAAAAGCGCCCGCTCTTTGCACTGTGAACTTCCCTGGCACTGCGCTCACTGCTCACGCTGTGCTCATTGTCTGCTGCAGGTTCGGCAGGCTTTGGCCCCGCATCTTCAAGCAGGGCAGCAAAATCCTCAGCGCGCTGTTCAAGTTCCGCCTTCTCCTGCGCAATCTCCGCAGCCTCAGCTTCAGTCTCATTCTGAGCCGCTGCTGCAACTGTGGTCGTCTCGTTTTCGGTCTGAGGCAGATCCAAAGCCTGTGCCCGGGCCTCAAACTGCGCCTGCGCAGCAGTGTGCAGTTCCTCGGGGAGCGATGCACTCTTAACTGCAGTGTTCTCTGCTGAGGTTTTGGGAGCTGCAGAAGCTGCACCAGCAACATCAGAAGCTTCTTTCTCAGCTTCTTTCTCAGCTTCTTTTGCGGTCAGATCGTAAAGGAAATTGATATTCTGCGCGCTGACGCCCAGCAGCAGACGCTTTCCTTCCACCTCCAGGATGATCACCTTTTCCTTGGGACTTAAGGCAAGGGATGAAGTCACCTGCATGCCGCGGTTTTTCAGGCGCACAAAACGGCTTTTCTTTAGGATATAAGCCAGCACCACAATGACCGCGAGCACCGCCACGGTGGACAAAAACCAGCGCAGCAGGCCGCCGGCGTCAGAAAGTGTGTTTTCAGCGAGAACGCCCTGCCCGCCTGCCTTTTGCTCTGCAGCGCTCACCGCCGCTGTGGTTTCAGCCAGCACCACGCCGGGCAGAGAGCAAAGGGGCAGCAGAGCTGCCTTGAGCAGCGCTGTGAACTTTTTCTTAAAAGTAATGCTCTTCATGGCGATCTGCTCAGCGCAGCTTCTTGATGCGTTCGACCTGGCTTATCACATCGGTAAGTCTGATGCCGAACTTGTCATTTACCACCACCACTTCGCCGTGTGCAATCAAGGTGCCGTTGACCAGCACATCCAGAGGCTCACCGGCCAGGCGCTCGAGCTCAATTACCGAGCCCTGATTTAACTGCAGCAGATTGCGGATCGAGATCTTGGCATGCCCCACTTCCATGGTAATGGTCACCGGGATGTCCATAATGGCATCGAGCTTTTTGCGCTCTTCGCGGGTCAGCGGTGCCTTGGAGGCAGTGGGATTTTCGTTGAACTGTTCAATCGAAGCCGGAGCGGCTTCCCCAAAATCCACGTCACTGCCAGCACCGCCGGTGCCGCCTGCTGAGGCTGCCCCCTGCTCACCCAAGGCCGCAGCCCATTCTTCAGCTAACTTGTTATCATTGTCAGACATTAAGCTGCTCTCCTGTTAATCGTCATCAAACTCTTCCAGATCATCGTCGTCATCGAGATTGACGCCGCTGCCTTTAATAAATGATATATCGCTTTTCATTGAAGGCGGACGCTTTAACACATCACTGATCTTAATGGCCAGCTTGTCCTTGGTGCGCCCGAGCTTGGCGTGATAGCTCGGCAGATCTTCAATATAAACCAAAAGATCATCGGGCATATCCACGCGCAGAATGTCGCCTGCCTTGAAGTTTAAAATCTGGCGCAGCGTGACCTCAGCGTCCATCAATTTGACACGCAGATCCACCGGCACATCCATTACCTCCTCGCGCAGCGCCCGGTTCCAGCGCACATCGGTGTCACCCTTGTCGCTCTGCACACCGGCATCGAGCAGTTCGCGGATTGGCTCAATCATCGAATACGGGAAGGCAATGTGCATGTCACCCCCGCCGCCGTCAAGCTCAATATGGAACTGATTGACCACCAGCACCTCGCTTGGGCTTACGATATTGGCCATCGAGGGGTTGACCTCACTGTCAAGGTATTCAAACTCCACGTCCATCACCGGCGCCCAGGCTTCCTTGTAGTCCTCAAAGATCATCTTGAGCAGTTTCTGAATGATGCGCCTTTCGGTGGGAGTGAACTCACGGCCTTCAATCTTGGCACGGAAACGGCCCTCACCGCCAAAGAAATTCTCCACCAAAATGAATACCAGATGGGCCTCCAGGGTGATTAAGGCCGTGCCCTTGAGCGGACGGAAGCGCACCATGTTAAGTGAGGTCGGCACATACAAAGTCTGCACATACTCGCCAAACTTCATCATCTTGACGCCGATCCAGATCACCTCGGCGCTGTGGCGCATCATGTTGAAGAGCGAAATGCGCATGTGTCTGGCAAAACGCTCGTCCACCAGTTCCAAAGTCGGCATGCGGCCGCGGACAATGCGCTCCTGCGAGCCGAAGTCAAAAACCTTGATGCCGCCGTCGTCTTCAACCTTTTCAGGCTCGACGTCGTCTGCGCCGTGCAGCAGGGCATCAATTTCATCCTGGGTTAAAAACTCTGTCATACAAAAGCCTGCCGTCCTACTGCATTACAAAATTGGTAAACAGCACCTGCTCCACCACCGGACGCTGCACCACGCCCGACATCTTCGAGCGGATGGCTTCAAGCAGCAGGCGCTTTAAGCGCTGCCTGCCGGTCTGATTGACCAGGGAGGCATAAGTCTGCCTTGCTGTCACCTCGGAAATCACTGCCTGAATTAAGGAGCTGTGCTGCTTGGCCAGTTCCTCATTCTGCGGACCTATCACCATCAGGGCCACTTCAATCTGCATCATGTGCATGCGGGTGCCGTCCTGCACATTAAAGGTAAAAGCCTGCGGAAAGGTCACAAAGCGCTCGGTTAAATCCTGCTGCATGGCCTGTTCCTGAGCCACGCGCTCGGCTGCAATTTCCTCAGGGGTCGGGCCGCTTGGTTCAAAGGGCGGGAGATTATTTAAATAGGCTATGCCGGTGTAGCTGGCGCCGCCCAGCACAATGACGGCGGCAAGCGCAATGAGGAGCCATTTGCGCAGTCTGCCCTTTTTGCGGCCGCTGCCGCTGTTTTCGACATCATCGCTCATTCAAAAAACCTCCGAAGCCTGATTAATTTTATTATCGCACAGCTTCAGAGGCTTTGATTAAGCTTAAAAACCGGCGCGGGCCTGTCCGTCAAAGATTTGTGATCTCATAAGGCTCTGCTCACGGTTTGCAAGAAACGTGCCTTCATCCTCAAGCTCCAGGCTGTCATCCACCGCAATGCCGCTTTTACCCAAAATCTGGCGCAGGCTGTCAAGCGAGCTGGAGATTAAACCCCGGGTTTTGGCACTGCCCGCTCCAATTGACACCTGCAGCGCCTCATTGGACGGGTTCATGGTCACGGCAATCTGCATGCGCCCCAATGAGGCCGGATTTAAATCTATGGTGAGCTGGCGCAGATTGCGCGCGGCCATCTGCATCACCTGACGGGCGATCTGCTCGGCGTTTTCCTTAGTGTTGTGCTCACTTAAATACAGGCTGAAGCTGCCCTGAGCACTCTGCCCCTGAGCTGCCCCGGCGGCCTTGCTTTGATTTAAGTTAAAACCAAAGTGCTGTGAGCCGGCACTGCCGCCCTCACTGCCGCTGCCAGTCAAAGTCTGCTGCACTGAGCTTACGGCAGAGGCAGAGCTGCTGCCGGCACTCATCCCCTCCTGCAGCGCGGCCATGGCTCCCTCACGGGTGCTTAATCTGCTCTCCAGAGTAAGGCTCTGGCGCTGGCGCAGGTTCTCCACATTGTAATCTGCAGCTTTGACTGCACTCTTTTGGGCGGCTGAGCTTAAAACCTGCAGGGCCTGCGGAGCCCCGCTTGGTGTCTGAGTTTGCGTGCTGTTCTGCTTTAGCGCCTGTTCAAGCTCAGCCCCCGGGCGGGTCTGCCTTGCGCTGTCAGTGCCTTTGGCGGCAAGTTCTGAGGCCAGTTTGTCCTTAAGCTGCAGCTGCTCTGCAAGGCCGTCCTCTAAAGCAAGCTCAGAGGCAGCCGCCCGGCCGGCAGGATCTGCCGCCCCGTCCTTGAGGCCTTGATTGAGGCTGATGTCCTTGAGGCTTATCTGCTCGACATTGACCATTTTGGCCAGGGCATCGACATCAGAGGCCTGGGCGGCATTAAGGCGCTGGAAGTCAGAGGCAAAACCCTGCCCCTGCTTTACAAAATCACTGGCGGCATTTAAGGCCTCCCGGCTTTGCAGCAGGCTCTGCTGCCTGAGCACCGCCTCATTTGCCGCTGCGCTGCCATTTCTGGCCGCCAGCAGATCAGCCTGCCCCCGGCTATTAACAGCCTGAGAAGATGCCTCAGCCCCAGACTTTAATAAGGCTGCAGCGGCTGCGGCGCTGTCCTCACGACCGGCCGCATCAGCCTTTTCAGGCTTATCCTCACGCTTGTCATCATCATCTTCACGCTGATCAAGCTTTGAGACGTCTGCGCGGCCTTGATTTCTGTTCTCCTGAGCATTGGCGGCATAGAGCTTTGAGGCCTGTGCATTAATGGAACTTACCAAATTCAATGCACTGCTTGAGCCCTGCGCGGCGGCTGTAGTCAGCGAGGACAAGATGGAGGCAAAGCCTTCCTTGTTGAGAGGCTGGTAATTTTTGCCGCCTGCAGTGTATTCACTGCCGCTTACTGCCTGATAGTTATTTACTGCCTGCATACTGTATTCCTCAGTATTTCCTTGATAAATAAGCAGATTTTCTGTTTTACAGGATGTTTCTGCCAAGCCTGTGCAGGCTTTTTTCACATCCTGCAATGCTTACTTAGCAAGGACTTTGCCAACTTTTTTAAAGCGCTGAAAATAACGGGAAAGAAATGCGCTTTAGGAGCGCTGGCGGGCTGCCCGGGCGGTGACATATTCATCGAGCAGTTTCTGCTCGGCTTTAAGCTCGGCCTTAATTCTTGCCTGCTCATGTTTTTGAATTAAGGTCTCGATCACCTTGCGCTGCTGCTGTTTTTCAAGATACTGTGCGCGCCGCTGCTCACTGACCTGCCGAAGCTGCACGAGCTCCTGCTCCTGGCGCTCAGCTATTACCTCAAGCTTGTGGATAAAGTCATTGTAGGCCGTAAGCTGCACCGCCGAAAAACCCCGGGCACCGGCTGCGGCCATTTCATCGGCGTAGAGCTTTTTGTAATCGTAGATCTGAGCTATCTGCTTTTCATAGCGGGCAATTTCCTGCAGCGTTTGCACAAAGAGCTCCTGCGCTTTTTCCTCTTCTTTTTTGCGCAGATCCAAGACCAAATGCAGTGCTCTGTCCTGTGCCATAAATCCCTCTTGTAAGTCCCGCCTTGCGCTCAGCTAAACTCAGGCATTGCGCTTAAAGC
>JADINH010000093.1 GCA_017694225.1 Candidatus Avisuccinivibrio stercorigallinarum | reverse complement strand
GCGGCGAATTTGTCGGCGTCAATCCGCTGCATGCAGGCTACCCGGCCAACCCCGATCCTGACATGGTAAGCCCGTACTCGCCATCCTCGCGCGCCTGGCTTAACATCATTTACATCCGGGTGGAGGATATTCCGGAGTACTCCTCCTGTCCGCAGGCCGTGGACATGGTCTCGGGCAAGGCCTTTCAGCAGAAGCTGCGCGCCCTGCGCGAGCGCGAGTTTGTGGATTACCGCCAGGTGCTGGAGTTAAAGCTCTCGGTGCTGCGCGTGCTCTTTTCCAAACTGCGCCTTGATGACAAGCGCTCCCTGCGCGGGCGCAAGTTCATCGACTTTATAGAAAAAGGCGGGCAGTCGCTTCTGAACATGGCCACCTATGATGCGCTGCAGGCCTCTTTATACGCCCAGGGACACAACGCCTACGGCTTTAACGTCTTCCCCCGCGAATATCAGCAGGCCAGCTCACCTTTCATCAAGGCCTGGCAGGACGAGCATGCCGATGAAGTGCGTTTTTACTGCTATCTGCAGTTTATCGCCCAGGAACAGCTCGATGCCGCCATGGCTGCAGCTAAAAAAGAGCATATGGTGATCGGCGCCTACCGTGATCTTGCAGTGGGCGTTGCCCCTGGCAGCTGTGATGTGTGGTCAGATGAACTTGGCATCTACCGGCGCAGCTCGTCTATCGGTGCGCCGCCTGATCCTCTGGGGCCTTTGGGCCAGTCCTGGGGCCTTGCCCCGATGGATCCGCACCGCTTAAAGCAGGCGGCCTATGCGCCCATCATTGAGCTTTACCGCAAGAACATGCAGTCCTGCGGCGCGCTGCGCATCGATCATGCAGCGGGCCTGGCCCGTTTGTGGTGGGTGCCGCCTGAGAACGATCCGGTAAACGGCGCCTATGTCGAGAACAACATGCATGACATGCTCGGCATCCTCGCCCTTGAGTCGGTGCGCAATCAGTGTCTTATCATTGCCGAGGATTTGGGTACCATCCCCGATCCGCTGCGCATTGCCTTAAAGCAGTACGGCACCTATTCCTACAAGCTTTTCTTTGGTGAGCGCGCCGGAGACGGCGGCTTTATCGCCCCGCAGGATTATGAGCCGCAGGCCCTGTCAGCACTGACTACGCATGACATGGCCACCTTAAAGGGCTGGTGGGGTGAACTTGATCTTTCCTTAGGTGAAAAGCTCGGCATTTATTCTGCCCTGATCGCCGGACGGCTCTCAGCTGACCGCAAAAACGCCAAACAGCGGATTTTAGACAGTCTGCACGGTTTGCTCTCGGTCGGCCCGGAGGTGCCCTGCCACGCAGAGGACTGCCCTGAGATGACACCTATGCTCGCAAAGGGGCTGCAGGTGCACATGTGCCGCGGCAGCTGTGCTTTGTACAGCGCTCAGTTAGAGGACTTCATCGGAGTGGAAAAGCCGGTCAATATTCCGGGCACCTTCCGTGAATATCCCAACTGGAGGCGTAAACTTACCCTTAATTTAGATGAAATTTTCTCTATGCCTTATGTGATTGAACTTACCGATGCCATGACCAGGGCCAGAGAAAGTGCAAGCAAAGACTGACAACAGGAGGCAGCAATGCTTATTGATGAATTAAATGGTGCAAGACTTACCAAGCCTTTTGAGGTGCTCGGCCTGCAGCCCAACCACGGCGGCAGGGGGTATATCCTGCGTGCCTGGCTTCCGGGTGCAAAGGAGGTCACCTGCCTGTCTTTAAACGGCGGCAAAGAAATCTGCACATTGGACTGCACCGCACCTGACGGCTTGTTCGAAAAGGAGCTTCCGGAGGTTACCCAGCCTTTTAACTATAAGTTCAAGGTCAAGTACCCCGACTCCTCCATTGAGGTGATTGATCCTTATCAGTTCCGCGATGAGGCTTTCTACGGCCTGTCCACCATGTACGAAAGCCCGGCCAATCTCTACAAGACCTTAGGCGCACAGCTCATTGAGCTTGACATCGACGGCGTCAAGGTTAAGGGCACCAAGTTTGCAGTTTACGCTCCTTCTGCCACCTGTGTCAGCGTGATCGGCGACTTCAACTTCTGGGACGGCCGCCGCCATCCGATGGCCCGCTCCTTGTTAGGCCACTGGGTGCTGTTTGTGCCTGGCCTCACTGCAGGACAGCGCTATAAGTTTGAAATCAAAGATCCGCAGGGCAACCGCCTGCCGCACAAGTCCGATCCGGTGGGCTTCTATCACGAGCAGTATCCTTCCTTTGCCTCCATCATCTGCGATCAGACCACCTATAAGTGGAATGACAGCGCCTGGCAGAAGTCGCAGTTAAATGACAAGTTAAAGCAGCCGATGAGCATCTACGAGGTGCATCTGGCCTCCTGGAAGCGCAAGGCTGACGGCTCCAGCCTCTCTTACCGCGAGATGGCCGATGAACTGGTTAAATACGTCAAGGAAATGGGTTACACCCACATCGAGCTCATGCCGGTGATGGAACACCCGTTCTCCGGCTCCTGGGGCTATCAGCCCACCGGCCTGTTTGCTCCGACCTCACGCTTTGGCACCATTGATGATTTCAAGTTCTTCGTGGACACCTGCCATCAGAACAATATCGGCGTGATTTTGGACTGGGTGCCGGCGCACTTCCCGACCGATGCCCACGGCCTGGCCCGCTTTGACGGCACACCTCTTTACGAATACGAAGATCCGCGCCGCGGCTGGCATCCGGACTGGAACTCCTTAATCTACGACTTCGGCCGTGACACTGTAAGAAACTTCCTCGTCGCCTCCGCCCTGGTATGGCTTGACTACTATCACGTGGACGGCCTGCGCGTGGATGCTGTGGCCTCCATGCTCTACTGGGATTACTCCAGAAAGGACGGCGAGTGGGTGCCTAATGTGGACGGCGGCAATATCAACTATGAGGCCGTGTCCTTCCTCAAGTGGTTTAACGAGACCGTTTACCGCCTGCATCCGGGCGCCATGACCATCGCCGAAGAGTCCACCGCCTTCACCGGCGTGTCCCGTCCGACTTACACCGGCGGCCTGGGCTTTGGCTTTAAGTGGAACATGGGCTGGATGCACGACAGCCTGGAGTACATGTCGCAGGATCCTTACTTCCGCAAGTACCACCACGGCGAGATGTCCTTCTCCATGATCTATGCCTACAATGAGAACTTCATCCTCTCCATTTCCCACGATGAGGTGACCCACGGCAAGCACTCCCTGCTCTACAAGATGCCGGGCGATGAGTGGCAGCAGGCAGCCAATCTGCGCGCCTTCCTCGGTTATCAGTACGGGCATCCGGGCAAGATCTTAAACTTCATGGGCACTGAGTTCGGCCAGGGCTCTGAGTGGAATCACGATGCCCAGCTGGAGTGGTGGCTCTTGCAGTTTGACAAGCACCACGGCATTCAGGAGCTGGTCAAAGACCTCAACCACATGTACACCGCCGATCCGGTGCTCTATGTGAATGACTACAATCCTGACTGCTTCAAGTGGCTCGATGTCAACGATGCCGAGCACTCCGTGTTCGCCATGCTGCGCACCTCCGAGGATCATCAGGACGAGACCATCATGGTGTCCAACTTCACCCCGGTGCCGTATGTGGCTTACCGTCTGGGCGTGCCGCGTCCGGGCAAGTACGAGGTGGTGATGAATACTGATGATAAGAAGTACTGGGGTTCAGGCTACAGCACCGGCCCGAAGCAGATGCAGGCCTCAACCGTCTCCTGGCAGTCACAGTTCCACTCCATCGTGCTCGATCTGCCGCCGCTGGCTACCATCTTCGTCAAGCGCGTGGGTGATTAATTGGCACAGCAGTGATCCGGGGATGCCCGGATCCTGCCTTATGCGCAAAGTTTTAAAAACGTCTGCTCCGGCAGGCGTTTTTTACGCCCCAAAGCTGCGCAAATCTGATAATTTTGCGAGGGCGCGCGCATTTTTAAAATTGATCTGTGCAGAGCCTCAATGGCTCTAAAAGCACATGCTAGAATGGCAAAAAAGGCAAAAATAAGCAAACTGTAAAAGTATTAGAGTCGGCCTGATCTTATTGCCCTGCGCACGACGGCTCAGCTTCTTAATTAAGTGCTGAACAGCCGTAAGGTCATGCAGCAGATCCTAATATCAGGAACAATGGGGGCAGGCTATGGCTGAGATTGAACTTCTTCCCATGCCCGGTGTGGGCAAGGGACTTAACTTCGGCGCCACTTTAAATGCTGACGGCAGCTACACCTTCGGCATCTGGTCACCGGCCGCTGAGGGTATGCGTCTGCACTTTTACCTCCCTGACGAGAGCAAGCTCTGCGCCCTTACCCTGACCGATCGTGAAGGCGGCGTGTGGTATGCGCGCGTCGGCGGCCTCAAGCCCGGCTTTCTCTACGCCATTGAGGCTTTGGGGCAGGAAGATCACGCCCGCGGATTGTACTTTAAGGCGGGCAGGTTCCTCGTTGATCCCTATGCCATGGAGCTTAACAAGCACTTTAAGTATTCAGACGATCTATACTTTAACCACAACGAAAAGTTTATTCCCAAAGCCGTGCTGCAGGGCCCGGATGACTTTGACTGGCAGGGCGACAAGCGGGTGTTTAATTACCGCCGCCAGAGCGTGGTCTATGAGGCCCATGTCAAAGGCCTGACCATGCTGCACCCGGCGGTGCCGCAGCATCTGCGCGGCACCTATTTAGGCCTGTGCTGCCCGGAGATCATCGCGCATTTTAAGCGCATGGGCATTACCATTGTGCAGTTAATGCCCATTGCCGCAAGCATGACTGAGTCCGGCGTGGCCGCGCGCGGCCTTGTCAATTACTGGGGCTACAATCCGGTGTGCTTTATGGCCCCTGATCCGCGCTATGCCTCCAATCCAAAGCATGCAGTCACCGAATTTAAGACCATGGTGCGCACTTTGCATCAAAACGGCATCGGCGTGATCCTCGATGTAGTGTTCAATCACACCGCCGAAGGCGGGGTGGACGGCCCGGTGCTGTCCTTTAAGGGCCTGGATGCCCGCAAATACTTTGCCTACGCCCGTGACGCCGGCGGACATACTGACTACAACCTGCCGCTTAACTGCAGCGGCTGCGGCAATTCCTTTAACCTTGACAGCACCATCGGCCTGATGACCGTGCACCGCGCCATGCTCTACTGGGCCGAGCAGATGCATGTTGACGGCTTCCGCTTTGATCTTGCCGTAACCCTCGGGCGCGAGAGCCATGAAGGCGGCAGGCACTTTGCCTTTGATATGAACTCAGCCTTTTTTAAGCTCTGTGACTGCTCCAAGAGCTTAAGTCCGCTCCTCATGATAGCCGAGCCCTGGGATTTGGGGGAGCTTGGCTACAACCTTGGCAACTTCCCGGTGCACTGGTCAGAGCAGAATGATCATTTCCGCGACAGCATGCGCCGCTTCTGGCGCGGCGAGCCGGGGATGCTCGGTGAAATCGCCACCCGCCTGATGGGCTCGCGCGACTTCTTCCACAAGGGCGAAAGGGCGATGACGGCCAGCCTCAATTACGTGACCTATCACGACGGCTTTACCCTGGAAGATCTGGTGTCCTACGCCTTTAAGCACAATGATCTCAACGGCGAGGACAACCGCGACGGCAGCGGGGAGAACTTTTCCACCAACTGCGGCGTCGAGGGCCCGACCAGCGATCCGGAGGTGCTGCGCCGGCGCGAGCAGTTAAAGCGCAATCTGATGGCCAGCCTCATCATCGCCCAGGGCATGCCGCATATTTTGGGTGGGGACGAACTGGGGCGCACGCAGCAGGGCAATAACAATGCCTACTGCCAGGACAATGATCTCTCTTATTACAACTGGAAAATCAGCCGCAGCCAGGATGAGTTCATCTCCTTTATCGGCAGAATGACCCGCATCCGCCTTAACTCCAAGGTGCTGCAGGAGCTGGCGCTTGACGATGACAACTTCTATCAAAAGGAAGACAAGACCCTGGTGCGCTGGAGAAAGCCAGACGGCCATTTGATGGAAGACTGGGACTGGAATGATCCGGCGGTCAAGGCGCTGCTCCTTTACATGGGCGAGCGCGACATCAACGGCGAGCGCTGGTGCATCATCATCAATCAGGGCCTGTCCGAGGTGATGTTCCGCCTGCCCAAAATCGGCCTGCACCGGCGCTGGCAGGTATTGATTGACACCTCAGAGCCGGACGGCGTGCCTCGCCGCTTTAATGAGGCCTCAGCCACCGAGGGTCTGGTGGCCCCCACCTCCCTCAAGGTTCTGTGCTCGGCGCCCAATCTTGAGCATCTGGCCACCACCATTGACACCGAGCTGTACGGCCCGGAGCGCCGCCACAGCAACCGCAGCTTCAGAGGTCAGGGCACGTGGTAAGCGCCCCGGCGGCAGCTGTAATCCCGCGTGCCCGAAACCGGGCGCGCAGGCGGCGCATTTCAGGCCTTAAATGAGCGGCTGCTGCAGACAGGCTGACAGCTCAATGCGCTCTTTTAAGGGCGCCTCGCTCTTTTGCTGCATCAGCTTTAACTCAAACAAGGCCCGGGTAAGGGGCTCGGGCAGCAGGGCCTGTGAAGTCCTGAAGATAAAGCCCTCCAGGGCTGACAGGCGCTCATCCTGCGGCAGGGCGGCATTCACCACTGAATAATCCTCAAGTGTGCCGCCAAGGAGTTTGGCTGCCTCTGCCTTGGCATCATCAAAAGTGCCGATGCCGTCGATTAAGCCCAGATCCTGTGCCTGCTGCGCCAGGAAGATCTGCCCTTCGGCATAGGAGAGGTAGTTGTCAGGCGACAGGCCGCGCGAGGCGGCAGCGAGGTTGATAAAGGTCTTGTAGGTGTGCTCTACCGAGAGCTCATAGTAGCGGCGCATGTTCGGCCCGAGCTCTTCGGCCACCGGAGTTTTGGCAAATTCATGGGTGGCCACGCCGTCCTGATAGACGCCGATGGAATTTAAGAGCTGATGAAAGCCCATGGAGACGGCAAACACGCCGATGGAGCCCACAATGGATTCCTCGGTGGCCAGAATTTTATCGGAGGCCGTTGACACCCAGTAGGCGCCGGAGGCACCCATGCCCTGAATGGAGACCACCACCTTTTTGCCAAGGTCGCGCAGCTGCTGCAGGCTGCGGCGGATGTCTTCGCTCGCCGCTGCATCGCCTCCCGGGGAGTTGATGTAAAGCACCACGGCTTTGACGCTGTCATCAGAGGCCAGGTTGTGCAGGATGGCGGTGACATTGTCCGCGGTAAAGGCCGTCACTTCATTGGAGCTCTGGGTAATTGAGCCCACGCCGTAAACCACGGCAATGCGCTCATCCTTTAAGGCCTTGCGCGGCTGCAGGCGCAGGAAGTCGCGGTAGTCAATCATGAGAGGCAGCAGCGGATCATCACGATCGGCGCTGTACTGGTCTGCAAGCTCAGTGTAGAGCGCATCCTGGGTGATGAGCTCGTCGGCTAAATTGTTCTCAAACTGCATCATGGCGCTGTCGCCTTTATACAGCTCCAGCTGCCTGATATAGTCTGCAGCCTCAGGCAGGATCACAGAGCGCGACAGGGCTTTTCTCACATGCAGCTTCTTTTCGTAAATGCTCCATAAATTAGCGGCAATGTCCTGATATTCAGCCTTGACGTCAGGGGACATGCCGTCCTCCGTGAAGGGCTCGACGGCTGACTTAAAATGCCCGGCCTTAAAGACGTAGGGGGTAAGTGAGATCTTGTCCAGCAGGCTCTTATAGTAGAGCGATGACAGGGAGATGCCCTTTAAATCCACGCTGCCCAGCGGATCAAGGTAGATCCTGGAGGCCGCGGCGGCAATGATATAAGCGCCCTGGCTGTAGTTTACGGCAGTGACTGCAGTTTCCTTGCCGGCCTCATTGAGCCTGGTCAGCTTGGCGGCAATGCGCGAGGCGGCGGTCATGGAAATCGGGCGCATGCCCTCCAGGTCAAGGAGAATGAGCTTGATGTTTTCATCTTCGCAGGCGGCATCGAGTGCGCGCTCAATGGAGGTGAGCTCATGGCTCTGTATGCCGGAGAGATTGTCGTTAAACTGCCGGTATAAGGTTTCAAACTGCGAGTTGCCAAAGGGAATTTCTGAAATGGTGCCAGAGAGCGGCAGATAGAGGATCTGCGCCTTGGCCGTTTGTGCCGGGATGGCGCTCTCCCCGCTGAATACGGCCTCGGCCTCTTCTTTAAATGAAGTGGCGGCATTGTAGGCGATCACGATAAAGGCGATCACCAACAGCATGACTAAATTGGCAATCAGATTGCGGATAAAGGTCAGCGCCGCACCGATGGTGCACAGCACCTTCCAGACCATAGAGCACAGGGTGTGCCTGGAGCCGCCCTGCACCTTACCGTAATTTACAAAGTTCTTGTTGTCGTTTTGCTCTGACATGTTTAAGGCCCGTCTCCGGGCCCCTCCTTGTTAATGGTGTCTAAATCTTTTCAGGCCTGCAGTTATTTCACCAGGGTCTTAGGCAGTGCAGCACTGCCCCCGGTGGATTTTACAATCTGCATGGCTGAGGCAATCAGGCTTGACATATCGCCAAGGTTGCCCGGCACAATCAGGGTATTGCCGGTCTTGGCCAGGTTTGAGAAGGCCTCGACGTATTTCTCTGCCACCTGCAGATTGACCGCAGTCATGCCGCCTTTTTCCTCAGAGGCTTTGGCGATGTTGCGGATGGCCTCAGCCATGGCCTCGGCGATGGCTACGGTGGCGGCAGCCTGACCCTGGGCTTTGTTGATTTCAGCCTGCTTTTCACCTTCAGAGCGGGCGATGGCCGCTTCCTTTTCACCGATGGCGATGTTGATCTGCTGCTGTTTCTTGCCTTCAGATTCGGCGATCACGGCGCGCTTTTCACGTTCGGCGGTGATCTGCTGCTGCATGGCCTGCAAAATTACGGCCGGAGGGGTTAAATCCTTGATTTCATAGCGCAGCACTTTGACGCCCCAGTTGAGCGCGGCCTCGTCGATGGCTGCCACCACGCTGTTGTTGATGGCATCACGCTCCTCAAAAGTCTTGTCAAGCTCCATCTTGCCCACCACCGAGCGCAGAGTGGTCTGGGCCAGCTGCGTGATGGCGATGATGTAATTTGAGGTGCCGTAACTTGCTCTTTTGGGATCGGTCACCTGAAAGAACAGCACACCGTCAACTGAGAGCTGGGTATTGTCACGGGTGATGCACACCTGCGAGGGGGTATCAAGCGGGATTTCCTTTAAGGAATGCTTGTAGGCCACGCGGTCGATAAAGGGGATGATGAAATTAAGTCCCGGATTTAACACTGCATGGAACTTGCCCAGGCGCTCCACCACCCAGGCGGTCTGCTGCGGCACCACCTTGATGGACTGCACCGCAAAGATCAAAGCCACAATGGCAACCACCGCAGCCACAATCAAAGTCTGTGAAATAACCATAAATACCTCAATTTCCTCAAATTACTTATTAGAACAGCTTCTTTTTTAAAATCAGTCTGGTGCCGTCGGCCTTTAAGATCTCCCAGGTGCCCGGGGTTAAAGGATCATGCGGCGCCACAGCCGTCCACTTGGCACCGCGGTAAGTCACCTCAGCGCTGCCGTCAGGATTGACTTTCTCAACCTGCACGCGCTGTCCGGCGTCCAGGGAGTTCAAATCCTCGCGGTAGGTGGGTTTGATGCGGCGGCGGATGTAGAACACTGCGCAGGATCCCAAAAAAGTCACCAGGGCGGCGGTGAACAGCTGCAGCGGCAGGTCAAAATCGAGCAGATACATCAAGGCGGCGGCAAAACAGCCGGCTGCGGCACAGAGCAGATACAAGGTGCCGAGCATCATCTCGCTGCCTAAAATGATAAAAGCCAGAATGCACCACACGGCTCCGGCAGTGAAAAAGCTCATCAGTTGTTCCTCCTCTTAAATCTGCGCATCAGGCCGGCAAAGACGATGCATACGAAAGCGGTCACAAAAGTGGCGACGGCGCTGATACTCGGATCGCCAAATTGGAAAAAGGTGGTCAGGAACACAAACAAGGGCAGGGCAACGAAAAAGCCGCTGAAGCTGCCCTGATTTTTGCTGCGCTCTTTTCTCTGGGTGGAGGGAAGC
>JADINH010000016.1 GCA_017694225.1 Candidatus Avisuccinivibrio stercorigallinarum | reverse complement strand
GCAGCCGCAGAATTCACCTCCACCACCACTGCCTCCGCCGCCGCAGTCTCCCTCCGCCTCCTCATCCACCTCCACCTCCATCACCACGGCTCTTCCACCACCAATTCTCCTTTCTTCATCAGCCGCCCAGCCTGAATCAAACCCGCTGCCTGCCGCACTTTGCCGCTCCATCCCGCCGGAACCTCACCGCCTCCGCCGCCGCAGAACTCACCTCCACCACTGCACCCGCCGCCGCAGTCTCCGCCACCACCTCCACCACCTCCACCACCAACTCCGTCAGCCCCGCCGTCTCCAGCGCAGCTTTGGTTACTGCAGCAGCGGCGGGGGCACCGGTTCACTCTTTTTCTTCAGTTCATGGTAAAAGCGCAGGCTGATGAGGATGCCCAGCACGCTGATGTACGCAAGGTACATGCCGTAGAGCTCGAACATGCCGGTAAATTCGATGCCGCGCAGCGCAAAGTCACGCCAGAAGCTGTACTGCCACACTAAGGGAAAGGCATGGGAGAGCACAAAGGCCCAGTGCGGCACCACACCCACTGCCATGGTCGCGCCGCCTAAGATGAAGCCCGGGGGCACCAGAAAGATCATGAAGGACGCGCCATGCCCCGGGTCGGGCGATGACCAGGAGTAGAGCAGCGCCAGCATGCCAAAGCACAATCCGGTCATGAAAAGGGAGGGCAGGTAGGCAAGATAAGAGCCTGCAAAGCGCAGCTGCCCAAAGCACACCAAAAGGGCAGTCATCACGCTGATGGCAGTGGTGTAAATCAGGGCATAGGGCACCAGGCGGGCAATAAGCTCCAGCGGGCTCTGGCGCAGCACCACATTGTCCCACACCCCGGTAACGCGCAGCCTGCCGGTGACCATCAGGGTGGTAAGGCCGAGGTAGAGCGAGGAGAAGAAGTAGATAAAACTGATGATGGTCGAGTTGGTCGAGGAAAAGGTCGGATTGAACAGCCGTCTGATTTTGACGGAGAGGCTGCTGCCTTCACTGTCATCATCAGTGCCTGAGAGGGCCTTCACGACAGACTTGCCGCCTGCGAGGTTCACCGCCGCCGCCCCGGCATAGATGGCGGTGATCTCATTGATGTTCTCCAGCACCTCGGCATTTTGTGCTTCATTGGAGTAGTCAGCAAAATAGCCGATATTGACCGCCTTTTTGCCCGCGGCCACGTCCTTTTCCAGATCTTCAGGGAGATAGAGGACACCAAGAGCCCGGTCATGGCGGGTGAGATACACCGGGTCGACCGGGTAGTGGAACACCTGATGGACCTTGATGTAGGAAGAGCTGTTGAGGCTGTCGATAATGTTCTGCGACAGGCGGCTGTGATCCAAATCCACCACCTCAATGGTGCCTTCAAAGACACTGCCGTGCGAGAAGATCACGCCAAAGAGGATCATGGTCAGGGTGGCTGCCATTAAGGCCAGCTTGTGATAGGGGATAAAGCGCCCCGAGCGCATGGCCTCGATTTCCGAGAGCACGCTCTCTGCAAAGCTTTGCAGGGTCATAACTCCTCCACCTCCAGCATCATGCCAGGAATGAGCTCGGGGTCATCCACATACACCCGCATCTCAAAGGAGGTGAGATCAGCCTGCCCCTGCTCGCGGCTCATGCGCAGATCGGCAAAGGACGGCGCCGGATTGACATAGCGCACGTGTCCTGACACGGTCTTGTCAAGCGCCGGGGCATAGACCTCAATGCTGTCGCCAGCGTGCAGCCTGGCGGCCATGGTCTCAGGCACATACACATCAAAGTAGCGCCGGGTAGTCTCCAGGCGCAGTGCGGTAACGCCCGGGTTTACCAGCTCGCCTTCTTCAAACATCAGCTCGCGGATAATGCCGCTGCAGGGGGCATAGAGTTTGGTGCGCGAGAGGTTGAGCTCCTGCGCCGCAAGCTCTGCTTGCAGTTCTTTAAGGGATGCGCGCATGGAGGCCAGGGTATTTTGCATATTGGCGATGTTGTCGCGTTCATCGGCGATGGCCTGCAGGCGCAGGCCTTCAGCGGTGCGGGTGGTTTTTACTTTTTCAAGCTCGGCCTCCGGCACGCCCACGGTGAGGGAGGAGAGGGTCTTCTGCGCCTCAGTGAGCGTGGATTTGGCAGCCACATATGAGGCCTCGGCGGCATCATAGTCGGACTTGGAGACCGCTTTTTTGGCAAGCAGGCTCTGCATGCGCTTGAAGTTGGCCTGCTGCTCCTTTAAGGAGGCCTGTGCACTGTCAATTAAGGCCAGCTGCCGTTCAATCTCCCGCCAGGAGTTCTGCTCCTGTGTGTCAAGTTTGGAGCTTTCAATCTCAATGCTGCGGCTGTAGGCCTCAATCTGTGCCTGCTGGCTTTCAATCTGGGCCTGAATGCGTTCTGCTGCAATGCGGTAGTCGTCATCTTCAAGCTCCAGGAGCAGATCGCCCTGCTGCACCACATCCGATTCCCTGACGTGGCGGGCCCTCAGGCGCCCGCCCACGTTTACCGGAGCTAAGTTCACGTCATCAGCACACAGCACTCCGGCATGGTACTGCTGGGCCTGGGTGACTGCATCATTGCGCCTGCCGAGCATAATGAGCAGCGCCGCTGCGCACAGCAGGATCACAAACAGCAGCAGGGTCTTGACCGCCGGTCTTTGTGAGAATACCAATAAATTCATCTGCCACCTCACCTTTGGACTTGTTTCTTTTTCCTGTTCAGCTTTTTGCTGTTTCGCTTACAGCTTTTTCGCTTTGTTGCGTTTTTTGCTTTTCGCTTTTTCGCTTTTCGCTTGTTATCTGCCAATCTTCAGCTGTCAGGCCTGAGCCTCTCAGCTGCCCCCCGGACGCCCGCTGCAGGCACAGTTATGCCTTAGTGTGTCTGCTGCTTTTTGCTTACAGCTTTCAGCTTTAAAAAGAGGGTGTCCGCTGCGCTGCATCATGCGGCGGCCTTAGGGTTCAGCGCTGACTGCCTAAGGCCTTACAGGGGTGAGTGATGGCCGTGAGGCACGCCGGAGGCGGCGGCCTGCAGTTTGCGCAGTTTGCGTGAGGTGCAGCGCCCGCAGCGGCACCTTATGTGACGGTTAAGAAGGTTTGCCATGCGCAAATGTTAGCACGCGGCAAATTTTCGTGTAAGTGCTTTTTGCAGCCTGCCCCATCGGGCTACAATACTGCACGGCCGCAGTTGGCAGCACAAAAATTAAGGCAGGAGGCTTTTCTATGGCAAGTGAGTATTACATCGGTTTAATGTCAGGCACCAGCATTGACGGCATGGATGCCGCTTTGTGTGAGGTCAGGCAGGACGGCAGCTTTGCCTGCCTCAAGACGCTCTCAGATGAATGGCCGGAGCACATTAAGGGGAGGCTGCACGAACTGTGCAGTTCAGGGCCCAATGAACTTGAAAAGGCCGGCACGGCCCAAAATGCCGTGGCCGCCTTCAGCGCAGTGCTGGTAAACCGCCTGTTGGAGCTGGCAGGCCTTGATCCGGCGCAAATCACTGCCATCGGCTCTCACGGCCAGACCGTGCGCCACCGCCCGGAAAAGGGCTTTTCGCTGCAGCTTGACAATGCCCCGATGACCGCGCTGCTCACCGGCATTGACGTGTGGTCAGACTTCAGAGCGCAGGACATTGCCGCCGGGGGGCAGGGGGCGCCGCTCACTCCGCTCTTTCATGCCAAATGCTTTGCCCGCCCTGAGCGCTGGGTCTTTGTGGTGAATTTGGGCGGCATTGCCAATATGACAGTGCTCGCCCCCGGCGGCAAAGTGGAGCTGGGCTTTGACTGCGGCCCTGCCAACACCCTGATGGATCTGGTGTGCCGCGAGCTGTTTAACCGCCCCTATGACGAGGACGGCTATCTGGCCCAGGGCGGCATCACTAATGCCGCCTGGCTTCAGGCCATGCTCCATGAGCCTTACTTTATAAAGCCGGCCCCCAAGTCCTGCGGCAGGGAGCTCTTTGGCCGGGAGTTTATTGCCCCGTACCTCGATGAGTGCTTAAAGACTGAAGCTGACGGCGAGCGCCGCCGTCTGGGCGCAGATCTTTTGCACACCCTGTGCGATCTTACTGCTGCACTGATTGCCGCTGACATCAAGGAGTTCATGTACAACCGCGGCATCAATGAGGCCTATGACGTCATTTTATGCGGCGGCGGAGTGCGCAATACCGCCCTGCTCAAGAGCATCCACAACATGTGTGAAGTGTGCAAAATGCCGGATGGGCCGCAGCACTCGGTGCTGCTGTGCAGCAGCCTCGGCATAGACCCCGACTTTGTGGAGGCGCAGGCCTTTGCTTATTTTGCTTACTTAAGCTCGCACGGGCGGCTGTGTGATCTCAAGGCGGTCACCGGCTCAGAGCAGCCGGTATTGCTCGGCTCCTTCAGTCCGGCACCGGAGGGCAGGTTTGTGCGCAGCTGCTCTGCCGCCGCGGCCGCCCGGGCAGCTGCCGCACCTGAGGCTTAGTCAAACAGCATTTTGGCAAAGTGCAGCTTAAAGTCCTCGTAATTCTGGCTGAGGTAGTCCTCGTACAGGGCCCGGCAGACGCTGTCAGTGGGATAGTTCACCTGATCGCGCCCGTCGTGCACGGCATTGAAAATTACCTCCGCGGCCTCCTCCGGGCCCGGGAACTCAGCGTCGCCGTGCAGCAGATAAGCGCGCTGGCGTCTTGCGGCTTCTTCGAAGCCTGTAAGATCATTTACCGGCGTCTGAAAGTTGGTCTTGGTCCCGCCCGGGATCATGGACATCACCCTGACCCCAAAGGGCTTTAACTCATAGTAAAGGGATTCGACCATGCCCTGCTGCGCGCGTTTGGCCGCACCATAGGCGCCGTCACGGGGCAGGGCTATGATGCCGGCAAGTGAGGTGGTGGTAAGTATGGCACCGGCGCGGCGGCGCTTGAAATGGGGAATAAACTGCTGTGTGACCAGCATGGTGCCGATGACATCGGTGTCAAAGAGTTTTCTGATCTCACTTTCAGGCAGGCGCTCAAAGGGGCCCATGATGCCGTAACCTGCGTTGTTAAGCAGCACGTCGATGTCCCACTGCTCCAGGGCCTGGGCACAGGCAGAGCGGATCTGTTCGGGCTTTAACAAATCAAGCTCGGTGAGCACGATATTGGCGTAGTCTTTGAGATCGCCTGCCTTCTGAAGATTGCGCATGGCAGCGATGACCCGCCAGCCGTGCTGGGCAAAGTATTTGGCGGTCTCACGCCCGATGCCTGATGATGCTCCGGTAATAAAAATGGTCTGCATATCTTCCTCCTGAAAATTTAAGCTTAAGCCGGCCAGCGCCGCAGCAGCGCCGGGGCTTGTTCTGCTGTTCAATATATGGGAAGATTTAGTATCAGTAAAATTTTATTTTTCTTATGGTTGTATCACTAAAAAATGATGATGGTAAGCCGCCAGCTGCAGGTCTTTGCCTGCGCTGCACAGTGCCGCAGCATCAGCAAGGCCGCCAGGCAGCTGCACATTGTGCAGCCGGCAGTGAGCAATGCCGTGGCCGCCCTGGAGGATGAGCTTGGGGTAACCCTGCTCACGCATGATCGCAGACAGGGCATGCTGCTCACCCCCGTGGGGGAGAAGATCCTGAGCCTCGTGCTGCAGATGCAGGAGCTTGAAGAGCGCATCCGTGAGACCGCCCGGGAGGAGAACGGCCTGCTCTCAGGCCGGGTGCGCATTGCCTGCTTAAGCTCGCTCATTTCCATCGTGCTGGCCAGGCCCCTGCAGCTTTTCACTTCAGCCTATCCGCAGGTGGAGCTGCAGATTTTGGAGGGCACGCCCTCGGAGCTCTTTGAGCTCATTGAGCGTCATGCCGCCGACTTTGCACTGTCCTGCTCACCCTTTGGGCGCTTTGCCGTGCAGCCGCTGCAGCGCGATCATTTGTGCGCCGTTTTTCCGCCGGGGCAGCAGGGCACTGAGATAAGCCTCAGTGATCCGCCGGGCCGGTTGATAGTGAACCGCCCGGCCTGCGAGACCCTGCAGGACTTTGCCCCGCACACTGAGCTGCGCCCCGGGCACATGCTCCTGGTGCAGAACGCCGAGAGCGCAGTGGAGCTGGTACGGCAGGGAGTAGGCATCGGCATTATCTCGGAGTTCACCGCTAAGACCCTGGCGCCTGAATTTGAGCGCTTTGCAGTCAAACCCGATGTCAGCTTTGAGATTGGCCTGTTTGCCACCGATCTTAAGGCGCTGCCCCCGGCTGCAGACCGGCTCCTCAGGCTCATCGGGCAGAGCTTTTCAGGAGCAGAGCCGCCGCAGTAAGCGCAAACGGTGCAGCAAAGATCCTGCGCCTGCGGCGGCTGCTGTTTCTCCACCACCACCTTCATCATCGCCACATCCTCCTGCGGCGGTCTTCCTTACCTTACCTTACTTACCGTCCGGCCGCCTGCCCGCCCGGCCATATCCGCCCCGCTGCTTTAATGGCGATCCGGTCAATAAAGAAATAAAGCAGGAAGGCAGATCCGCAGTTTGTGCCAGTTGTGCCAGTGCTCAATGTGCTGAAAATGCTCAAAGTGCTTGCAGTGCTCAAAGTGCAGACAAAAAGAGACGGCAGGGATATGCATCGCTGCCGTCAGTAGTTTACTCAAAAAGCCGGACTGCCTGTGTGTTGTTTTTCTTCTTCTATTTATTGTTCTTCTTCTAAATCAGCAGGCCGTCCTGCTGGCTTTGGTATATTTTAAACGCCCTGCGGACAAATGCGCAGACAAAGCGCACAAAGCGCACACAAAGCGCACGGCTTTACAAAGTTAAAGCACGCTTCACTCTTTAAGCCTGCCTTTGCCGGCATCACGCCTTGCGCCTCAGGCCTTGCTGCGCTCCAGCGCTGACTGATAGTACTCGCAGGCTTTGTCATACAGCCGCTGGGCTGACATGATCTGGGCTAACATATAGTAGATTTCCCCGCTCTGCTTGAGCTCCAGCGCTTTTTCCAGGTGCTCCTGTGCATCCTTGATTTGGCCTGATTTAAATTCGAGGTTGCCCAGAGCTTTGAGCAGCGGCACATTGACGCCCGAGGCAATCTTGTTGTCCTCAGCCTGCTTCTTTAAGAAGCTCAGCACATCCGGGATGGAAATCGGCCAGCGGGCCACGCAGCCCAAAAAGCCCGGATCGAGGTTGTTCTTGAGCAGCGCCAGGCTGTACTTGCGTGCACTGCTGGCATCGCCAAGCTCCAGCAGTCTGGTAGTCAGCGCCCCGACCACCGCCGGATCCTGCTTTGCCTTCTTGTCCATGCCAGAAATGACGGTGCTCAGCTCCGAACTGTCTTTTGCCTTGCTGATGTTGTCGATAAGCCCCGAGCGCGCCTGCTCCTGCGCCGTTTCCTTGGAGATAAGCTGCTGGCGCACGAGGAGCGGGGTCATCTTGGCAATCTTGTCTTCATCGTGCTCGACGTTGTAGCACTGCAAAGTCAGCTTGGTAATGAGCTTGGAGCTGTAAGTCTGCTTGAGCTCGTCGAGCACTTCAAGCGCGGCTTTGCCGTTTCCGATCTCAAGGTTTAACTTGGCTCTGATAATGGAGCTTGAAATCAGGGACTGTTTGCTGCGCTTTTTGGCTTCATCGAGGAACTTGGAGCACAGCTCATACTGCTGCAGCGCAAAGGCCGCCCGCGCTCCGATAAAGAGGCTCTCCACCGGCAGGTTCTCCATCCTGCCCGAGCGCTTTACCAGGGCCAAGGCCCGGCTGTAGTCCTCTTCTTCATAGGCGAGCACTGCATCCTGCTGCAGATTGAGGGTTTTCTTTTGACCTCTTCTTTTGAAGAAGGAGCGTGTGCCGCGGGGCATGCGCAGGATCTTGAGCAGCAGACTTACCACAAAGTACAGCACGATGAAGCTGACAATGGCGAGCACCACCGCCGTGGTAAGCGAGGTCTCCACAATGTAATTGTCAGTTGCAATGTGCACATAGCCCTGCTGATCTGCAAGATACGGCCCTGCGAAGATGGCAGCGCATAAGATGATGATGAAAATTAAAATCTTCAGCATAAGGCTACCCCTGAATGTTCTTTAAGTGTTCCTGCGCGAGTTTGTCAAAGATCCTCAGGCTTTCGAGTGCTCTGGGGATCTCCGGCACCACAGCCTGATCCTTGAGGGAGTTGAGCTGATTGATGACTGCCTGCACCATGGTGCTTTCCTTGTCAAAGTAGGCCTCCACCATGCGCAGGGCCTCGCTTAAATTGGCGCTGTACTGCTCCTGCTGCCCGCCTGCCAAATTGAACTTGGCCAGCAGAATGCGGGTCTTGATGTTCTCGCGCAGATACAGCTCCTGCTGCGGGCTTAAGAACTCCACCGCCGCATCGGCGCTTCTGCGTCTTATCTCCACAAAGCGTGAGCTGAACTCTTTGGCGGAGTTGACCAGATTGTTCTTCCAGTCAGCAAAACTTGAGGTGGGCTCAGTGCTCTTGTCAAAGGCATGTGCCCGTTTTTCCGGATCGGAATAGCCCGAGAGCACCAGTGCGTCAGTGTCGCGGTAGAGCTGCTCTAAACGAAGGCTGATGCCCATCACATCAATCTCCGGCAGCCCCGAGAGGGCGGACAGATCTTTGGCGATGCCCTCGCGCACCGCTACGATGTTCTTATCCTGCAAATTGGCCAGCAGACTGTCTGCCTGCTGCAGATTCCACATCGCTGCCTTGATGTTTCCGCCGAACACCGCCTGGCGGTAAGCCTCGGCTACATTGAAATAGCTCTCGGCGATGCGCCATTCGTTCGGGTCGCGGGCTTCATAGCGGTCAAGGCGCTGATAGACTGCCGCCACGCCCTGATTGGTTTCATCCTGCTTTGCCACAAGCTCATTGAGCTTTGCCGACAGGGCCTGATTTTGCTGGTACAGGGCCTGATTGTCCGCGCTTAACTTGTCGTTTTGTGCGATAAGCCCCGACACCCGTGCATTGGCCTCAGTCAGGCTGGCCTGTGCCGCGCTTAAGTCAGCATTGGACTGTGACAGTGCGCTCTGCCCGGCCTTGAGGGTCTGCAGCTCCTGATAGCCGTAAAAGCCCACGCCTGCAATGGCCGCGGCCAGCAGTACGCAGAAAATGGTAAGTCCGGCACCGCCGCGCTTGACGATCACCTGCTGCGGAGCGGGAGTGCTCTGAGTGTTTTCGTTTTTCATGGAAACCATCGTGCTCTCTTGATCCTGAATTGGGTTTTGGTTGTTTTTAGAAGTCTGTTCCTCAGCTGCTGCAGCCTCTTTGGCAGCCTTTGTTTCGGCCGCGCTCTTTTGTGCCAGATCCTCTGCTTTAGCCATTAAATCTGCAGCCTCAGCTGCGAGGTTCTGTGCCTGACTGCTCTCACCTGCCGGAGCCTGCTCCTGCTCTTTTGCAGGCTCTGCCGGTGCAGCCTTGTCTGCAGCAGGCTCAGCTGCTGCTCTGTCCTCTGCCGGTGCAGCAGCGGCTGAAGTTTTCTCTGCAGCTTTTTGTGCAGCTTCATCTGTCAGAGCGGCATTGTTCTGCGGCTCTGCAGCGGAATTGAGATCAGGCTGTGCGGCGGGATTTTGCTTCTCCTGCGCCTTCGCGCCTTGCTTTGTGCTTTCGTGCATGGCTTGCTGTCCAAATCGATTGCTGATGGAAAAGGTCATTTAATCAGAGATTTTAGCACTTTAAGGCGCTCTTATGGGTGTGGCCGTGGAAAAGAGCCGCGGGCAAATTTGTGATCAGCTGCGCAACCGCCTGCAAAAACCGTTAAAATGAGGCGTCCTTAAAGCAAAGAGCACAAACCACCGCAAAAAGCAAAGCAAAAAGTTTAAGCCGCCAAGAGCTGCACCTGCTGTGCCCTCTGTCAGCTAAGCAAGCTTCCGGCAGCAGTGCAGGCAGCGCAGGCAGGGCAGTGCTGCCCGGGCTTGCAAAAGGCCTTACGGCATAACGGCAGGCAGGCCTGCTGCAGTAAGGAAGAAAGACCAGCCGCTTTGTTTTGCCCCGCGCGGGTTTGGCCCGGACTTTAAACAGGTTTAATCGTAAAGCTCCCTGAGCGCCCGGTTTTAAGCTTCCCAGGTGAGGAGGCCCACAACCGCAGTACAAGGCCGCGGCCTTCAGGCACTCAGGGCAGCAGGCAGGAGAGCGATGGCAGAAAGCATTTCTGTACAGCAGCAGGGCAGCATGTTTCAGGCAGGCTCCCTGGCGGCCAAATATCTGCAGCGCAAAGAGCGCTTTGATGCGGTCAATGCCCAGAAAATCGAGCAGGCCCTGGCGGTGATGTCCGCCGATGCCCGCCGCATGCTGCAGCTGCTGCCGGTCTTTCTGCACTACAACGAAAAAGAGTTCCCGGGCTACCGTACTGACGGCGTGCCCTGCGGCATTGACGGCTTTGAGCTGACCCCTGAGCAGGAGGCTTATGTCCGGGATGTCACAGGCCACCTGCCTGCGGGCCCAAAGCCCTCAGAGTGCTGCATCCTGGCGCTTTACGGCATGGGCAGCACCGCCTCCATCGGCCAGGGCTGCCGCTCGGATTTTGATATCTGGGTCTGCGTGCCCCATACCCTTGGCGATGACGAAATTACCGCCCTCACCGAAAAGTGCACCTTTGTCTGCTCCTTTGCCAAGTGCATGGGTGTGGATTTAAATCTCTTTGTCACCAAGGATGACCGCTTTACCATGCCCCCTGACGAGCAGGTGGGCGGCGACAACTGCGGCTCGGCGCAGAACCTCTTTCTGCTCGATGAGTTCTACCGCAGCGCAGTGCGCCTGTGCGGCCGTTACCTTGCCTGGTTTTTTATTTCCAACCTGGAGGAGATTGAGGACTATGAGGGCTATTTGACTGAGTTTGCCCACAGCGGGGTGTTAAGCCCGCGTGAGTATTTTGACTTTGGCTCAGTGGTCAATTCCTCGCCTGCCGAGTACTTTGGTTCAGGGCTGTGGCTGTTGTACAAGGGCATTGAATATCCCTTCAAGGCGGTGCTCAAGATCCTGCTGATGGAGGTCTATGCCGATGAGTACCCGCAGAGCGTGCTGCTCTCATCCCAGATGAAGGACAAGCTGATCTTCGGCAGCGGCAAATACGATCTGGAGCTTGATCCTTACTATGTGATGTACAAAAAGGTGCATGACTATCTGCTGCGCCAGGGGGACATCAAGCGCCTGCAGATGGTCAGAAAGTGCTTTTACTTAAAGATCTTCCTCGGGCTGCGCGGCCTTACTGCCGACAGCTCGGTGATTAAGTTCAGACGCCGCTTTCTTGATGATCTCGCTGAGATCTGGCGCTGGAGCACGGAGGAGAAGGAGACTTTGGAAAACCGCGCCCTGTGGAAAATCCATTACGTGCGTGAGTTTTATGCCGAGCTCTTTGCTGCGCTGATCAAGAGCTACCGTGCACTGCTCAGTTTCTCGGTGCGCCACGGCATTGAGTATGCCATCACCTCCGATGACGCCGGGGTGCTCTCGCGCAAGCTCTATACGGCCTATGACAAATATCAGAACAAGGTGGTGGTCTATTCCTCAGAGTTCCGCTATTCCCTTGAAGAGAAGAATTTGACCTTCATCAAGGCCGGCAAGGACAGCATCTGCCGCAGCGGCTGGCATTTGTACGCCGCCCCGCTTGACGGGGTGGAGATCTTAAACAGCCGCAGTGTGTATGTAGGCAGCCAGCTGGCCGAGGTGGTGACCTGGGCCTGCTTCAATCAGCTGCTCACCCGCTCGACTGACATCGACTGCGCCGGATCGCTTGAGGCGGTGACCGCCGAGAAGATCAAGCGCCTGGCCGATGACATCATGAATGTGCTGGCCCCGGCTGCCATGGACAAGGTCAGCGACAGTGCACTGCTGCGCCCGCGCGACATCAAGGCCTGCGCGGTGATTTTAAATTTAGAGCGCGACGCCACGCTTGAAAACCGCCTGACCAGCGCCGATGTGCTCAATGTGGGCTCTACTTTGTGTGCCGGGCGCCAGCGCATCTGCCTTATCGGGTCGATTTCTCTTATTACCATCAATTCCTGGGGTGAGACCATTGCCCTGGAACTGCCCGACGGGGAGCAGGGGGTAGTGGAGCTTTTGGCCACGCTGCTGCGCATTGCCAAGAGCACGGACGGCTCGTCAAAAGACCTTGGGCGCCTCATTCACGTGTTCTCCTATTCAGCAAGGGAGCAGGAAAGCCTGTGCTATGACCTGCAGGCCGTGATCCGCCAGGCCTTTGCCTGCGTGGCCAATGACCGGGATGAAGAGTTCATCTTTGAGGTGGGGCACAATACCTATGCCGCCAGGAGGGTGCAGGACAGAGGCGTCTACATCGTCAGGCACAATATGCTCAGTGCCGAGGACAATTCCTTTGGCGTGCACACCCGTTACGGCATGCGGCCGGAGTACTCGCTGCAGGTGCCGCCGCTGGTCGACCGCTATTCCAACATCGGCATCATGCAGTACTTCTTTGCACCGGTGGAGGACGGCTGGGATATCTACATTGTGAACGAGAACAATGAGGTCAAGACCTACTATCACTATGTGGGCTCACGTGCCGCCCTGGTCAACGCCATCAACCGCTATTACACCAAGCAGAGTGAAGAAAACCGGGCTGAAACCACCCACTTTAATCTGCCGCAGTACTTTGTGTTAAGCGCAGACCGCAAATCCATTCATCCCTTTACCATCCGCGAGCAGGCCAGGGTGGATTAGGCGGTAGATTTAACAGCGGGCACCAAGCCCGCTTAGCTTAAAGGAACATTAAGTCCCCAGGGATTCGGCGTAACGCAAAAAGTCGTCTTTGCTGCCTTTTTCTTCATAGATGAACTGCTGCAGTTTGTCTAAGTTGTTCTGATCTCCCTTTTTCTGCAGGCTGGAAACTAACTTAACCAGTTTTTCAGGAGCGGCAGTTTTAAAAGCAAGCTTAAAAATTTTACAAATATCCGAAGCGGTTTTTTCAGCTCTGCCTTCAGCTTTGCCTTTTTCAATGCCTATAATTACGCCATCTTCTTTAGCTTTATCATAAAAAGCTTTCGCAATATCCATCGCATCCTCCGGCTCTCTTCTTGCAACAAATGCCCTTAAACCAAATGTCATGGTAACACGTTCGCACCAGCGCAGAATTGCACGATAAACTACCCCATTGAACCGATACTTTTTATCATTGTCCTGGTCTTTATCGTCATTTTGCTCCTGTTCGTAGAGGAGCTTCTGTGCCAAATTCATTATATCTAAAATCAGGCTCATTGATTGTTTCTGATCTTTTAAATACAAGGCCCGCTCAACACGAAAAATCAGCGATGTCAGGTCATTTATCCCGTCAAGTTCTTCATGGTCGCGGTGTCTGACATCAAACAGGTAGTAAATGCTGTTTAACGCATCCTCATCTTTTTCGCCGTCAACAGGATCATCAAAAAGCTCCAACATATTCAGCGGCGAGTTCCATTTTCTATTGCCGTTGTAATAAGCCACCATATAAATACGAGGGAGTTTTTTATCTGCAAAATTGGAATTAATGTCTTGCAGATCGTGAACCATAGAACATTTGTACTCAAACATCCGCCAAACAAAACCCTTGCGTGCGGTGCTCTGAAATTCGAGCACGATAATGGCATGTTTATCTTTATTATTTTTGTAATCTACGATAAATGCCATATCACAAAGGCGTTCCCGGCCTTCAAAGTTGTGCATGGTTTCCGGAATATGAGCCAGCGAAGTTAGATCCAATACCTCCAGAGCATGTTGTGGCAGGATCTTTGAAAGAAGCTCACGGCTGAACTTAAGGACATTATACAGAGTTTTGTAAAAATTGTTATGAGTGATGTTTTTACGCCACTTCTCAGTTTCTTGATGTGGTTCCTTCAGTTTTTCGATAATTATGTCTATGGATTCTTTTACCTTGTTGGTTTGGGCCTGCACCCAAGTTACATATTCTGATTTGTCGGACTGCATCGAAATCTCCTTTTGACTCTATGAGAGGTGTGACCTGTCTTTCTGAGCCAAATGTTGAAAAGTTATGCTGCTGCAGACTGCGCCGCAGCCGCTCCCAAAGTTATAAGTTCTGATTCTGTTTACTATGCTGTCCTTCGTTAATCCAAATTTGTTAAAATAAAATGCCCGGTTTTAGTTCTTAATGCTGCTTTGTCTAGTACTGAATTTTTTAGTAGAATTAAAAGTTAAAACGCAAGTTACTCTCATGTCTGCATACAACCGACTTTATCCGGGCAAAAATCTGAAATCAATTTTAAAATCCGGCATTTGCGGGGCAGATCACAATATAAATTAATAAATTTTAAATGCAGCTCCGCAGCGTAATTTTGGCATACTGTATGCTTGTAACAGGATGCCAAAGTGCTGAATTGTTGTCAGCCATGGTGCCAGGCATCAATGGCCTGCGCCTGCCGTTCAATGCTCACTGCTGCTGCAAAGCTTTGCAATTTCCAAAGCGAGCTTTGGCTCCCTTCTGGCGATGAATGCCCTTAAGCCGAAGATCATGGTGATGCGCTCGCACCAGCGCAGAACATTGCGGTAGTCCTTCACCCTGATATCTTTTTCATAGAATTGAATTTCCAGCGCGGAAACCCTCGTATTTATACGAGGGAGGAAGCGCTCTCCTCCTGTACTAATTGAGTTAAAAATGTTTTGCGCATCTCAAGCAGCTGCAGCTTCTTATAGCTGATACC
>JADINH010000092.1 GCA_017694225.1 Candidatus Avisuccinivibrio stercorigallinarum | reverse complement strand
CTGCATCTCAGGCGGCAAGGACAGCTATGCCATGCTCGACCTGCTGCTCTCTTTAAAGCGCTCGGCTCCTTTTGCCTATGAGCTTATTCCGGTGCATTTGGATCCGGGCTTTGTGGGAAGCCCCGAGCACCTTGTGGAGGAGCATTTACATCGCGTGGGCCTGCCCTATCACATCCTAAAGCGCCCGGTGTTTGAAATTTCACAGGAGAAAAATAAGAGCGGCAAAATCATGTGCTCCATCTGCTCGCGCATGCGCCGCGGCTTTCTCTACGGCTTTGCCAGGGAGCAGGGCTTTAACAAGGTGGCGCTTGGCCATCACCGCGATGACATTCTGGCTACTTTCTTTTTAAATCTCTTTTACTCCGGGATCATGAAGACCATGCCGCCGCTTCTGCGCACCGATGATGACACCCTCACCGTGATCCGCCCGCTTGCCTATTGCCGAGAGAGAGATCTCAACACCCTGAGCAAATTAAAGAATTATCCTGTCCTTCCCAAGGGCCTGTGCGGCGCGGGCGAGAACGAGCAGCGCGCTGCCATGAAGAAAATGCTAAAAGAGTGGGAGAAAGAGCAGCCCAAGCGGCCTGACATCATCTTCAAGGCCTTAAAGAATGTGGTGCCCTCGCATCTGTTGGACAGAGAGCTCTTTGATTTCAGCAAAATCTCCAACGGCCCCAGGGTTAAATAAGGACAAGGCAGATACTGCCGCTTCGGGCTAAAATAAGGATCAGCACTAAGTTAAAGCAGTCGATGTAATTTGTCAGGATAAGCGTACATGCCCTATAGATTTCTGCAGGACTTAAATGAACAGCAGTTGGCTGCCGTCAAGGCCACGGAGGGCTATGTGCGCGTCAGCGCCGGTGCCGGCACCGGCAAGACCCGCACCCTGACTTACCGCTATGCCTATCTGCTCTCGGGGCTTGGGCTGTCCGCGCGCTCCATTCTCTGCGTCACCTTTACCAACAAGGCCGCCCGGGAGTTAAAGCAGCGCGTGACCCGCATCTGCGGCGATCTGGCCAATCCTTTTGTCTGCACCTTTCACGGCTTCTGCGCGGAATTTCTGCGCCAGGAGATCAAGGCCGCGGGCTTTCCGCAGAACTTTTCCATCTTTGATGTGGGTGACAGCAAGGCAGTGCTGCGCCGCATCTTTGAGGCCTTAAAGGTTAACGGCCGTGAGCTGTCTTTAAAGGATGCCTGGGAATACATCGACGGCCGCAAGGGCGACATCAGCTACGGCTATGACTTTATCCATCAGGACAGCGAACTGCTGCTGCGCCGCGCCCAGGAAGGCAGCAGCCTGCTTGACAGCATCTTTTATTATTACTGCTATCAGCTCAGACAGCAGTACGCCCTCGACTTTGATGATTTAATCACCCTGACGCTTATCATTCTGCACGATTATCCTGAGGTGCGCCGGCGCTGGCAGGAGCGCCTTGAATACATCCTGGTGGACGAATTTCAGGACATCGATGCCCTGCAGTATGAGCTCGTGGAGATCCTCTCTGAGGTGCATCACAATCTCTTTATCGTGGGCGATCCCGATCAGACCATCTACAGCTTCCGCGGGGCAAAAGTGCAGTTTTTCCGGGACTTTGCGGTAAAACACCCCGATGCCCGCTGCTTTTATCTGCAGCACAATTACCGCTCGCAGGAGCATATCCTCGATTTGGCCTACACCATCATCTCAAACAATCCCGATCCCGGGCGCAAGAAGCTCATTTCGCATCTGACCCTGGCTCCGGATGATCTGGCGCCGGTGGCCATGGGCGCCCTTGAGGAGCAGGATGCTTTTTACCGCGATTTGAAAAAGGCCGTGCAGGGAAAGACAGAGCTGCCATCTGCTCCCCCGCAGTTTAAGGTGGCAAAGCCTGCAAAGAAAAGTGCGCTGCCGGTGCTGATGCATGTAGCCGATCATGACACTGAAGGCCGCTTCATTGCCGATGAAATCAAGGAGATCAAGGCTGTAAACCCCGAGGCCTCCATTGCCGTGCTCTACCGCTCGCGCTTTGTCTCAGGCCCCATTGAAAAGGCGCTCATCCGTGCGGGCATCAAATATGCGGTGGTCTCGGATGTGCCCTTTTTCATGCGCGCTGAAATCAAGGATGCGCTCTCCTACCTGCGCATTATTTTAAACCCCGATGACAATATGGCCTTTGTGCGCGTCATCAACAATCCGCGCCGCGGCTTTGGCCGCAGCCGCCAGCAGCGCTTGTTTGAATATGCCGAAAATGAGCACCGCTCCTTGTTTGCCGCGCTGATGGCGCACATTGCCGACAGCGACTTAAAGCCCAGCGCCGCGGTGCGTGACTTTGTGGGCACGGTGCTGCATCTGCACGACTCAGCGCGCTTAGGTCCGCTCTCGGAGTTTGAGCGCACCTTAAACGCCTTTGGCATTGAGGAGAAGCTAAAGCAGGGCGGTGAGGACGAGCAGCTTAACAACCTCAACATGCTGCGCGATGAAATTGCACAGTTTGAGCAGCAGGCGGGCGAGCGCACCACCATGGCAGACTTCCTGCAGCATGCCGCGCTCTTTACC
>JADINH010000091.1 GCA_017694225.1 Candidatus Avisuccinivibrio stercorigallinarum | reverse complement strand
GGAGTGAGATCGCCAGCCTTAAAAGCCTCTTCATCAAAGGCGTTGCTGCCGGCCTCAATCAGTTCCAGATCCTCACGCAGTTTGGCGGCTAAATCCCCGCCTACGGCAGCATCAAGTTCAGGATTATCCCGGCCCTTGATCACGCGCTTTTGCTGAATGTGAAAGCCCTCGCCTGAATGATAGAGATAGGTCTCATCTTTTTGCAGATGATAGATGCCCTTAAAGGATTTGCCTGAGCCAATCGGCCAGGTCACCGGAGCGCAGAGAATTTTAAGCTCGCTTTCCACTTCATCAAGCAGCTCTAAAGGATCGCGGGTCTCGCGGTCGAGCTTGTTCATAAAGGTGAGGATCGGAGTGGAGCGCAGACGGGTGACATCCATCAGCTTGCGGGTGCGCTCCTCCACGCCCTTGGCCGCATCGATGACCATCAGGCAGGAGTCCACGGCGGTGAGCACGCGGTAGGTGTCCTCAGAGAAATCCTCGTGGCCCGGAGTGTCGAGCAGGTTCACAATGCAGTCATGATATGGAAACTGCATCACGGAGGTGGTGACTGAAATGCCGCGCTCTTTTTCCATGTCCATCCAGTCGGACTTGGCAAAGGAACCGGTTGAACCGCGGCCCTTAACTTCACCGGCACGCTGAATGACCGAACCAAAGAGCAGCACCTTTTCGGTGATGGTGGTCTTACCGGCGTCCGGGTGGGAAATGATGGCAAAAGTACGGCGCTTTGCCATCTCACTTAAAAACTTTTCGTCAGCCATAAATCAAGAAATCAGGGAAATTCGATACAATTTTGCAACAGGCAGAAAATCTGTGAGCTGCTGCTCAAAACAGGTGCTATATTCTCTTACAAATCCCCTTTTTTCTCAAGATTTTTGGAGCTGACGATGACAAACATGAGAACCGGTAATACCGGAAAAACTGGTACCAGCCTGAAATTAATCAAGAGTCTGATCTTAGGCACGCTTTTGCTCTCCGGCACTGCCCTGGCTGTACCCTACGCCATCCCGCAGCCGAGTGCTGCCGCCTGCAGAAACGATGCGGTGCTGCAGGAGCTGACTGACAATATCTCAAACGGCACTCTGAAGGGCGAACAAAATCTTTTGGCTTCGATGAATTTCGTGCAGTCCTGTCAGGATCTGCTCTACCCAGAGCACCGCGCCGGCCGGCACAGTGCAGGCTCCAAACGCTCTCAGGGGAATGCTGCCGGAGCACCGCAGCCCTAAACTGACTGAAAACAGGCTGAAATTAGGTTTAATAACATTTAAAATGATTTGTTTAATATTAAATAAATCTATTTTGAACTTTTTGAAAAATTTTTAAGGGATTTTGTTGACAGCCCAAAATTATCCTTTATAATGGCTCTCGCTTTTACGGCATGGGGTTATAGCTCAGTTGGGAGAGCGCTTGCATGGCATGCAAGAGGTCCGCGGTTCGATCCCGCGTAGCTCCACCAGATTTCCTTTCCTTTGGGGGTATAGCTCAGCTGGGAGAGCATCTGCTTTGCAAGCAGAGGGTCTGCGGTTCGATCCCGCATACCTCCACCAATCAGCACTGTCTGCGTTCAGCGGACACCGCCCGTGCGGCAGATGTGCGCATACCCGCAAAGTTCAAAAATTTGCATCATTGCAAAAAATCAAATTTGCTATACTAACAGCACTGTATTTTTACCCTTAAAATTGTTAAGAGGATCATCCCAAATATGCGCTGCAAAATCGCATTGACAGCTCTGGCCGTTACCGTGGCAGCCGCGCTGCACACTCCCGCCTTTGCTGAAGATCTCATGGATATCTATAAAGAGGCCTATGTAAAAGATCCGGTTGTGCTGCAGGCCAAGGCCAACCGCGAAACCGCTTTTGCTGCCATTGATGAAGCCACTGCCGCCCTGCTGCCGCAGATTGACATTGTGGGCTCACTTGCTGCCAACCACACCAGCACCTTAGCCTCCGGCATCAGGGGAGATGCCCGCACTGCCTCAGCCGGCATCAATCTCTCCCAGGCCCTGTGGAGACATTCAAGCTGGGCCTCACGCTCCATTGCCCAGAAGACAGCCGCCCAGCAGGATCTGGTGTACAACGATGCGCTGCAGAATTTAATCATGCGCACCGCCACCGCCTATTTCAACATCTTAAGCGCCCGTGACAGCCTGACCTTCTCCAAGGCCTATCAGGAAGCCTTAAGAACCCAGTTAAATGAAGCCACCCGCCGCTTCCAGGTGGGCCTGATCGCTGAGACCGATCAGCTGCAGGCGCAGGCAGATTACGATCTCTCCACCGCCCAGGTGATCGCCGCAGAAAACAACCTCATCAACTCCTATGAAGAACTGCGCCAGTTAATCGGCCGCACCACTTCAGATTTGGCCGAACTTGACGCCAAGCGCTTCTCCCCCTCTCCGGTGCAGCGCTCACGCCAGAACATCCTGCAGCAGGCTGAGGACAACAATCTCTCGCTGCAGGCTGCGGTGATCGGCCGTGACATCGCCAAGGACAATATCACCCTGGCCATGACCGGACATGAGCCGACCCTTGATTTGGTGGGCAGTCTGTCCACGAGCTACAGCGACTACAAGGATGAAGTGGCCGGTGCACAGGAGGACGGCAACTATCATGAAGGCACCATCGGCATTACCTTAAATCTGCCGGTATTCCACGGCGGCGCGGTGTCATCCCAGGTGGAACAGGCCGAGCAGCAGTATGTGGCCGCCAGCGAACAGCTGGAGCTCACCCACCGCACCGTGGTCTCTGATGTCAACAACGGCTACAACAATGTCAATGCCGCCATCAGCTCCGTGCGCGCCTATGAGCAGCTGGTCAAATCAGCCCGCTCATCCCTTGATTCCGTCAAGGCCGGCTACGAGGTCGGCACCCGCACCATGTCTGATGTGCTCGATGCCACCCAGAGCTTCTACAACGCCCAGCAGAACCTCTCAGCTGCCCGCTATAACTACATCATCAGCCGCTTAAGCCTGCTCTACACCCAGGGCTCGCTGACCGTGCAGGATCTGCAGAGCGTCAACGCCGGACTGCGCAAATAAGCTGAGCAAGCTGCAGGCTGGAGTTATCAAGCCGGAGGGCTTGAGATAAACCTGACTAACCTGGATTTAATGGGGCAGCGCAGGCTGCCCTTCCTTTTGCCCGGTGCCGGTGGTGCTGTATCTGCCCGGAGCGGCTTTATCTGAGTGCAGAGACTTTATCTGAGTGCAGCAGCTTGATTACCCGGGCTAAACATGGCGCTCTCGGGTGAGACCCAGCGAGGTCAGATCAGAGCCCTCCAGCAGGCGGTTTTCAATGCTCTCCAGCGGTACATTGGCCGTATTGGGCACGGTAAACCACACCACCACGGTAAGCAGCAGCGAGAACACAAAAAAGAGCAGCATCAGCGCGGCAAAGCCCAGCACCGCAATCACCTGCACATAGACCTGCAGGCCAAAAAGGCCGGCGGCACAGAAGCAGATCAGCACACTGGAGAGCGCAAACTCACGGCCGCGCGCCGGACTTAACTCCGGCAGCAAAATGAAGAGAATTAAAACTGCGGCAATGGACGAGGCAAAGATGTAAAGCAGCACCCCCATGGTGATGACCAGCGGGGCAAAAAAGAATTTGCCCAGAAGCAGGCTTACCAGCAGAATTAACAGTGAGATGTTAATGAGCAGCGCCGCGACAAACAGCAGCGCCCGGCGCCCCAAACGATCGGCCATCAGCGCCGTGGTCACCACGCCAAAGAGAAACACCGTAAAGGCGGCCTTTAACAGGCCGTAGCTGAAATCCGGGCTGTGATAGAACAGCGAGCTGTGGGAGAAGGAAAAGAGATCAGTCAGAGCATAAGGCAGAATGCCAAAGCCGCTGGCGTGCAGCAGCAGGGTTAAGGTGAGCAGCGTCCAAAAAGAGCGGCGGAAATGCTGATTTTGCAAAAAGAACTGCGCGCCGCGCGCCTCCAGTCGGTAGCACTCATTGATGCCGGCCAGCTCATGGGCGGCAATGCTCATCTGGCTTCTGAGCTTGAAGAGCGCATTTAAAGCGGCATCGGGCAGATCAGTGCCGGCTAAAAATCTCGGGCTCTCAGGCAGGCGCACTACACTTACCACCAGCACAATCAGGGTAAAGAAGGCGTAACCGGCGAGCACCAGCGGCTCGCGGCGGAAGAGATTGTAATCGCGGGTGAGCACGGCAGCGAGGATGCCCACTGACAGCACCATGGTGACAGCCGAGCAGGCAAAACCGCGGATGCGCGGCTGCATGATCTCCGGCACATATAAGGTCACGGAAAGCAGGTACAGCCCGAAGGCAAAGCCGATAACAAACTGCGTGCACAATAAAATGGACAGATTGGGGGCAAAGATCGAGGTCAAAATCGCAATCAGGCCAAGCAGAGCGCCTGAGATCATGCAGATGCGCCGGCCGGAGCCGTAATTGAGCCAGCCGCCTAAAAAGAGCCCGAGCAGCATGCCTAAAACGTAGGTGCCGGAAATGACATCAGCCTCATTGCCGCGCAGCATGAAATGATCGTTTAAATAGCGCTGATTGACCAGCAGGGCGCCCAGATCATAGCCAAAACCCAGGGCCATCAGGGCGGTCAGCAGCGTAAACTGCAGCGGTCTGACGCTGCCCTCGCGTTCTAATCCAACTATCTTCATTAAATTACGGACGGAAAATGAAATTACGGAAATTCACATGCTCAATGTGGCGCTATTTTAACAGAAGAGAGCCCCGGCGCTCAGCTTGCGCGCTGCAAAATACAGGCAGGGGCAGGCAAATCCCGCTATAATTTTAAGGGAGATTACAGATTGGAGATTTACCATGCCAGCTTTGAGCATTCCTGCCTTTGACGGACTGGTCGCCGTGGTCGGCGACGTGATGCTTGACCGCTACTGGTCAGGCCCCTGCAGCCGCATTTCCCCGGAGGCCCCGGTGCCGGTGGTGAAAATTGCCAAACACGAAGATCGTGCAGGCGGCGCCGCCAACGTGGCCATCAATATCACCGCCCTCGGCGCCCCCTGCACCCTGGTGGGCATCGTCGGCGAGGATGAAGCGGCACAGAAGCTTAAGGAACTGGTTGAAGAAAAACAGGTGGTCACCAACTTTATTGCAAGCCCCCAGGTGCCGACCATCACCAAGCTGCGCATTTTAAGCCGCAATCAGCAGCTGCTGCGCGTGGACTTTGAGGAGCGCTGCGCGGCCATTGACAACGGACGCATGCTGCAGGCTCTGCGCCAGAGCATCCGCGAAAACTGCAAAGTCATCATCTGCTCGGACTACGGCAAGGGTGCCTTAAGCTCTATCCAGCAGATGATCGCCATTGCCAGGGAGCGCGAAATTCCGGTACTGGTCGACCCCAAGGGCACGGATTTTGAAAGATATAAAGGGGCCTATATGCTCACCCCCAATCTCTCGGAGTTTGAAGCGGTGGCAGGCAAGGTCAAAGATGAAGAAGATCTCGTCAAAAAGGGCCTGAAGATGATCTCCGACTTTGAGCTCACCGCGCTGTTGGTCACACGCTCGGAGGATGGCATGTCGCTTATCCGCCCGGGCATGGAGGCGGTGCATCTGCCCACCCACGCACGCGAGGTCTACGATGTCACCGGTGCCGGCGACACCGTGATCGGCGTTTTGGGTGCCTGCCTGGCCTCCGGACTGTCCCTGCAGGCCTCCTGTGAAATTGCCAATCATGCAGCCGGCATTGTGGTGGGCAAGCTTGGCACCTCCACGGCCTCGCCTGAGGAAATCAATGCAGAGCTCTCAGGCACGGGCAGGCGCGAGGGCGGTGTGGTCAGTGAAGATGAACTGCTGCCCATCGTCAAACGCCTGAAAGCACAGGGCAAAAAGATAGTCTTCACCAACGGCTGCTTTGATCTGCTGCATCAGGGCCATGTGGATTATCTGCAGCAGGCCCGGGCGCTGGGTGACGTCCTCATTATCGGCGTCAACTCCGACAAGTCAGTGCAGAAATTAAAAGGGCCCGCCCGCCCGATTGTGCCGCTTGCAAACCGCATGGGACTTTTAGCGGCCTTATCCTGCGTTGATTTTGTAGTGCCCTTTGAGGAGGAGACCCCGCGCCGCCTGATTGGAAAAATCCTGCCTGACATTTTGGTCAAGGGCGGGGACTACAAGGTTGAGGACGTGGTGGGCCGTGAGGAGGTGGAAAAAAACGGCGGTGAGGTCATCATTATTCCCTTTACCGCGGGCTTTTCCACTACCGCCATCGTGCAGAAAATAAAGGAGAGCAGGACGTGAGCTTAAAGCTGCGGGCACTGACTGCCATTGTTACAGGACTTTTTATGTTTCCATCATTTGCCGCCACTGATCCTGCAGAGCTGCTGCAGGAATTTGAAATGCAAAAAGGCTACAGCGAGATCTCACAGAATATCGCCAATGCCTTAATTGAAAGCAATGACAAAATTGCGCTCATCGATGTGCGCAGCCCCGAGGAGTTCCGTGAGGGCCACATCGACGGGGCCGTGAACATTCCGGTGGAGAACATTAAGGGACATCAGCTGCTCGACGGCATTCCAACCTCCACCCCGCTCTTGCTCTACTGCCGCACCGGACGGCGGGCCACCACAGCAGGTCAGATGTTAGTGCGCAGCGGCTATCAATATGTGATGAATTTCGGCGGCGTCACCACCTGGCAGTTTGGGCTTACGGCCGGGGATTGAGCTGCCTTATTTTCTTGGCAAAAAGCTTTTTTAAAGCAAGCTTAAACGACAAAGCCCTGCACTGCTGCAGGGCCTTTTTTACTTAAAGTACTGTTTTACTAAGGTTCCCTCCCGGCTGCGCCGGGTGGGAACTCAGCGTGAAATCAGCGCTTGATCTCGCAGTCCTTTAAGTTCCAGATATTGTGTGCATAATCCTCGATGGCGCGGTCTGAGCTGAACTTGCCCATGGAAGCGGAGTTGAGGATGGCTGCACGGGCCCAGCGGGCCTTGTCCTGATACATCTGCTCCACGCGCTGATGGGCCTCGCAGTAGCTCTCAAAGTCGGCCAGAACGAGGAACGGATCGCCGCCTTCAAGCAGTGAGCGCTTGATGGAGGACAGAGCGCCCATTTCACCTGGTGTGAAGTAGTCGCTGTCAAACCAGTCGAGCACGGCCTTGAGATCCTGATTTGAGTTGTAATAATTCCAGGGGTTGTAACCCTGGGCCTTGAGGTTCTGCACTTCCTCGACGCTCAGGCCGAAGATGAAATTGTTCTCAATGCCGGCCTCAGCCACGATCTCGATATTGGCGCCGTCCATGGTGCCTAAGGTCAGAGCGCCGTTGATGGAGAACTTCATGTTGGAAGTACCGGAGGCCTCATAGCCTGCAGTAGAGATCTGCTCGGACACATCGGCTGCCGGAATGATCTTTTCGGCCAGGCTCACGCGGTAGTTGGGGATAAACACCACCTTAAGCTGATTGTGGATGCGGTGATCGTTGTTGATGCGATCGGCCACTGCATTGATGGCAAAAATGATGTCCTTGGCCAGGGTGTAAGCCGGAGCGGCCTTGGCACCGAAGATAAAGACCTGCGGCACGATCTTCAAAGTAGGATCAGACAGGAGCTTGCGGTACAGATGCATGATGTACAGGAGGTTTAAGTGCTGGCGCTTGTACTCGTGCAGACGCTTTACCTGTACGTCAAAGACGGCATCGGGATTGACCTCAACCTGGCAGAGCTTCTTGATCTCGGCCGCCAGGCGCTCCTTGTTGCGGCGCTTGATGTCCATGAAGCGCTGCTGATACTTGGGATCATCAGCATAGGCGCGCAGCGCAGCGCAGTTCTCAAGATGCAGCGGCCAGTCTTTGCCTGACACTTCATCATATAAAGAAGCAAGCTCCGGGTTGCAGGCTAAAAGCCAGCGGCGCGGGGTCACACCATTGGTGACATTGCAGAACTTGCCCGGCCAAATGGCATTGTACTCAGGGAAGAGCTCTTCCTTGACCAGCTTGGAGTGGATCTCAGCCACGCCGTTGACGTGGTGGGAGGCGATGACGCACAGATTGGCCATGCGCACCTTCTTGACCACACCCTCTTCGATGATGGAGAGTTTGGCTTTCTTTTCATCATCGCCCGGCCACATCTTTTCGACTTCACCGTTTAAGAAGCGGTAATTAATCTCATAGATGATCTCCAGGTGGCGCGGCAGCAGCTTTTCAAACAGATACACCGGCCACTTCTCCAAAGCCTCAGGCAGCAGAGTGTGGTTGGTGTAGGCAAAGACTGCAGTCACAATCTTCCAGGCATTGTCCCAGGACAGGCCTTCTTCATCGATAAGCAGGCGCATCAGCTCAGGGATGGCAATAGCCGGATGAGTGTCGTTTAACTGCACGGCAATCTTGCCTGCAAAATCGCTGTAGTCATGGTGATGGGCGCGGTTGTAGCGGCGCAGGATGTCGCGCAGCGAGCAGGCGCAGAAGAAATACTGCTGGGTCAGGCGCAGCATCTTGCCGGCCTCGGTGCTGTCATTGGGATAGAGCACCTTGGAGATGGCTTCGGCAGCTGACTTTTCTTCCTGTGCGTCCACATAACCGCCGGCATTGAACACATCCCAGTCAAATGACTCAGTGGCGCGGCTCTCCCACAGACGCAGAATGGTCACGGAAGAGGCTCTGAAACCGACTACCGGAATATCCCAAGGCACACCCTTGATGATGTGGGCCGGGTGCCAGACCTTGCGGATGCTGTCATCCGGGCCGTGCTGGGTTTCGACGTAACCGCCGATGGGGATGTTCTGTACGGACTCAGGACGGCACACTTCCCAGGGGCAGCCGTACTCACGCCAGCTGTCAGGACGCTCCACCTGTCTGCCGCCGCGGATCTCCTGGCGGAACAGGCCGTTTTCATAGTGAATGCCGTAGCCGATGGACGGATAGTCCAAAGTGGCCATGGAGTCGATGTAGCAGGCCGCGAGGCGCCCCAGGCCGCCGTTGCCCAGAGCCATATCCGGCTCTTCGTCACACAGTTCGTTAAGATCCTGACCTAAGGCTGACAGTGCCTCTTTGGCGGTCTGATAAATCTCTAAATTGCACAGATTGTTGACGGTCAATCTGCCCATTAAGAATTCGGCTGATAAGTAATTGATGGCGCGGGTGTCTTTCTGAGAGTGCGTGAACTGGGTCTGGGTCAGACGCTCAAAGATCACTTCATTTACTGCAGCTACCACTGCCTGCCACCAGGCCAGACGGCTGGCTTTCTGTTCTGAGGTGCCGATGGTGCAGCGCAGATGGTGCACAATGCTCTTCTTAAGATCATCAACACTCGGATGCCACTCAGGCGCCGCAGCGGCCTGAGCGACTGCCTTGGCTGCTGCGGCCGGTTTCACGGTATTCTTTACCGGAGCAGTAGTCTTCTTGGCAGTCTTGCTTTGATTTTTAGGGGCCATGTTTCCTCCCACAAATGGATGCCTCAGCGCCGTGCTGAAGCTTGCAAGTGGCCAGATTTAACTAAGAGTATAATTTATAGATAGTAGCAAAATTATTACTCACAAGAATTGTGATCAATTATACACTACTTCAGGGCCCTTTCGCTTGAACAAAAACGTAAAATTTGCGTGCAAAAACGGCATAGACAGGCCAAAGTCTGCAAGGGCGGGGGAAGGCTTCGCGCCAGGCTCTACCTTCAGGGCAGTTTCAGCCTTTCAATTTTAAAAGCTTAAAAGCGCAGCTCATCTGGAATCTCCAGGTTGGGATCAAGATCGCGCGGACGATTGGGCGCCCGGCCCTCTTTGTAGGCCTTCATGCCCAAAACCCAGGCCAGCACCTGCGCCACGGCCTTAAACAGGCCGCGCGGAATTTCATGGTCAAGCTCGGTGGTGTAGTAAAGCGAGCGCGCCAGAGGCGGCAGCGGCATCACCGGCACGCCGCACTCTCTTGCAATATCCTTAATTTTCTCAGCCACTTCATCCACGCCCTTGGCTACGACGAGCGGGGCGGTCTCCCCGTTTGGATCGTAAGAGAGCGCCACGGCATAATGGGTCGGATTGGTCACCACCACGTCGGCCGTGGGCACCTTGGCCATCATGCGCCTGGCGGCCATCTGATACTGCAGGCGGCGGATGCGGCCTTTGATCTCAGGATTGCCTTCGCTGTCCTTGTACTCGTCCTTAATCTCCTGCTTGGTCATGCGCAGCTGCTTTTTGTAATTCCACTGCTGAAAGGGCACGTCAATGAGCACAATCGGGATCATGGCGCAGACAATGATCAGCATGAAATTAAATAAAAGCTCAATGGCCTCAGAGATCGCTGTCAGCGGATCGATATAGGAAAGCTGCAAAATCTGCTCAAAGCGTCCGGAGAGCAGAAACCAGCAGAAACAGCCGATGCAGCTGACCTTGGCGATGCTTTTAATGAGCTCCACCATGGAGTTCAAGCTGAACATGCGCGCGATGCCGGAGATCGGATTTAACTTGCTGAGTTTGGGCATCATCGCCTCCTGCGAAAAGCTGATGCCTCCCAAAAAGATTGAGCCCACAAAGGCAAAGCACAAGACCATCACGCAGATGCACAACAGCGGCAGCGCAATATAGGACAGGCAGTCAACAAAGATGCGCTGCATCTCATCTGTCGTGAACACCTCATCGCGGGTGAGAGAAAAGGCCCGGCGCATCATGGAGAGCATGCCGGTGCCGAGGTAGGAGGAAAAAGCCCAGAGCGAGAGCACGCCCGAGAGCAGCACCAGGAAGGTGGCCGCCTCGCGCGAGCGCGGGATCTGCCCGCGCTTTCTGGCATCCGACAGGCGTTTGCTGGTGGGCTGTTCGGTTTTTTCCTGATCGCTCTCTGCCATCTGCCTTTCCCCGCTTTACTGCCTGCTTTGAACTGCTCTGCTCTGCTGCTTTTAAGCCGCCGGGCTAATCCATCAGCTCAGCCTTGTCGCCGTTGGCCTCAAGCCAGGCGCGCCGGTCTGCCGCTCTTTTCTTTGACAGCAGCATGTCCAGAAGCGCCCGGGACTTATCTTCATTGCTTTCATCGAAGGTCAGCTGCATCAAACGCCGCGAGCTTGGATCCAATGTGGTTTCGCGCAGCTGCGCCGGATTCATTTCACCCAGGCCCTTAAAGCGCTGGATCTTGATGCTCTCATCTTTGTGGCCTTTGCGCCTCAGCTGCTTTAACTTGTGATCAAGTTCGTCATCATCCAGGGCATATTCCTTAATCTTGCCGCAGTCGATGCGATAGAGCGGCGGGCAGGCCACATAGACGTGGCCGGAGCGCACCAGCTCCGGGAAATGGCGCACAAAGAGCGCACAGAGCAGCGTGCCGATATGCAGGCCGTCTGAGTCCGCGTCAGCCAGGATGCAGATCTTGTTGTAGCGCAGTTTACTTAAATCCGCGCTGTCAGGCTCCAGCCCCATGGCCACGGAAATGGCCCGGATCTCCTCGCTCTTTAAGGCCTCAGAGGCGCTGGTCTCCCAGGTATTTAAGATCTTGCCGCGCAAAGGCAGAATGGCCTGATAAGCTGCATCGCGCGCCTGGCGTGCCGAGCCGCCGGCTGAGTCGCCCTCCACGATAAAGAGCTCGCCCAATGCCGGATCAGTGCTGGTGCAGTCCACCAGTTTGCCCGGCAGCTGCGGGCCGCGCACCAGCTTCTTGCGCTCCACACTTTTGGCGGCACTCTCGCGCCCGCGCGCAGCTGCGATCACAAAGTTTGCAAGTTTTTTGCCCTGCTCGGCATCGGCATTTAAAAAGAGCGCAAAGCGATCTTTAATCACGCCTTCAACCAGGGCCGCGCAGTGGCGGGAGGAGAGCTTTTCCTTGGTTTGGCCTGCAAACTGCGGATCGTGGATTTTAACAGCCAGCACAAAAGAGCAGGAGCCCCAGATGTCATCGGCGGTAAGCTTAAGCCCGCGCGGCAGCAGGGAGTGCAGCTCACAAAACTCGCGCATGGCGATGATAAGGCCCTGCCGGAAACCGTTGACATGGGTGCCGCCCTCGGGGGTGGGAATTAAGTTTACAAAGCTCTCGCGAAAAGGCTCGCCTGTACCATCCAGCTGCCACTGTACCGCCCAGGCAATCTCAGAGCCCTGCTCCTGCACCACGCCGCAAAACGGGGTCTCGGGGCAGAACACACCCTCCGGCAGATTCTGCTTTAAGTACTCATCTAATTTGCCCTGAAAACACCACTTTTCCTCACTGCCGTCCTCTTCATTGACAAAACTTACGGTAAGCCCCGGGCAGAGCACGGCCTTGGCCTTGAGCAGATGCACAAGCTGGCGCTTTGCAAATTTGCTGCTGTCAAAGTATTTAGGGTTGGGCCAGAAACGCACGCAGGTGCCGTGAGCGTTTTTGGCGCAGCTGCCGAGCACCTTAAGATCTTCGGCCTTTTCACCGTCGGCATAGGCAATAAAGTACTCCTGCCCCTTTCTTTTGACCTTAGCCTCAAGCCTTGAGGAGAGGGCATTGACCACTGACACGCCCACACCGTGCAGGCCGCCTGAGAACTGATAGCTCTCCGAGGAGAACTTGCCGCCTGCATGCAGCCTGCCGAAGATAAGTTCAATGGCCGGCACCTTTTCCACCGGATGCAGATCAACCGGCATGCCGCGCCCGTCATCAGAGACTTCAAGCGAGCCGTCAGTATGCAGCACTACCTTAATGTTTTTGCACACGCCGGCTAAAGCCTCATCGACTGAATTGTCGATGACCTCCATCGCCAGGTGATTGGGATTTTGGGTGTCGGTATACATGCCGGGGCGGCGGCGCACCGGCTCCAGACCGTTTAAGACCTCAATCGAGGAACCGTCGTAGGCATCAATCTCTGTGGGCATAAATTTACTTCTTCTTTTCTAAAATCTTATGGCTTGCTGCGCTGTGCGCTGTACGCTCTCTGTCTGCCGCCCGGGGCGGCGCTCAAAAAGCCTGAGGCTGCCTGACGCCCTGGGACAGTCAGAGCCTTTAATCACGTGCTTTTAATCTGTCTGTTTTGATTTTAGCACACAGCAAAGTTCCGCCCGCAGGCCGCCCTGCTCCCGGTTGCGAAGCTTAAGCTGCGCGCCCATGCGCTCAGCCGCCGCCTTGGCAATGGCAAGGCCAAGTCCCGTGCCCTGCTCTTTTTCCCGGTCTCCTTTTACCCGGAAGAAAGGCTCAAAGATAAGAGTGAGAGCCGCAGGGTCAATGCCCGGGCCGTTGTCCTGCACGAAGCTGACAAAGACGCCGGATGCAGGATCATAGCTGCAGCCGAGATCCACCTGCCCGCCTGCCGGGGTGTACTTCAGGGCATTGGCCGCAAAGTTGTACATCACGGTCTTAAACTCCATGCGCGGCAGCTTTAAGGTGTAAGCGCACTCTGAGGCAAGGCCGAAATCAATGTCCTTTTCATCGGCGATGGGCCCCAGCTCTTCGAGCAGTTCAATAAACACCTCCTGCACGCTGACCGGGGCCAGGGCAGGCTCAGTCTTATTTTGCAGGCGCGCGAGGGTTAATAAAGAGTTCATCAGCTGCTGCTCGCGGCGGATCCCCTGCTGCAGGGTTTTGACCTTAAGAGCAAGCTCCGGGCTTAACTTTTCAGAGAGCAGATTTTCAGCCTGCAGACTTAAGGCGGTGAGCGGAGTGCGCATTTCATGGGCGGCATCGGCAATAAAGCGCTGCTTTGCGCGCATATTATCCTCAATGCGCCCGAACATGCCGTTTAAGGCCTCCACAAAGGCATCAAGCTCGGAGGGCAGCGGCCGGCCCATGCTCTTTTCGCTGATCGGGCTTAAGTCCTCTTCACTGCGCTGTTTGATAACCGAGGCCACCAGGTTGATGCGCTTGAACAGTACATTGACAGCCGTCACTGCTGCAGTCATGTAAAAGATAAAAAGCAGCAGAAATTCAACAAGCGAAATGCGCAGCGCATCAGCGCTGATCTCCTCGATGGGATCGAGCGGTCTTGCCACCACAAAGCGCTGGCCGTTTAACTTGCTGGCCACACGCACGCGCACGCGCTCCTCTGACATCAGCACGGTGTAATAGCCGTCGGCCACCGAAATTGGAATAAAGACCGCATCGCCGGCCCGGCCTATCAGGGGGGCAATCACGATGTCATAGCCGCGCCGGCTGATGTCTGATAATGAAGGCAGCACCTGCTCCTCAGCGGCCTCTGCACTGCGCTGTGCCTCACGCATATGCAGCTGCATGCCCCGGCCCATGCCCATGCCCATGCCCTGGCGGCGAAGTCCCAGCATAAAAGCGCGCTCATGCAGATGGCGCGGGCCCTCCCAGCGCTTGGGGATTAACATGTCATAATTAATCACGATGGCTGCAATCTGTCCGAGCTCATCGTCAATAAAGCGCTCAGTCTCAGAGCGCACCGTCATAAAGGTATAGACACCGCCGCAGATGCCGGTAATAAGGCTGATAAGACATACCACCACCGTCAGCTGCGCGCGCAGCGAGCGTCTTAAGAGGCCTCGTTTTTGGCTACCTTCCAACCGACACCTCTGACATTTTTAATCGCGGCAGAACCGATTTTGCGGCGCAGGGTATGAATGATGTACTCCACAGCATTGCTCTCGATTTCATCATCATAGCTGTAGATGCGCTCCTCTAACGCCTCACGCGAGAGCACCGCGCCCGGGCGCTGCATCAGGGCCTGCAGCAGGGCAAACTCGCGTGAGGTCAGCTCCACCTTGGTAAAACCCTCTTCAGTTTTAACCTGAGCCTCATGGGTGACCAAATCAAGGGTGATAAGCCCGTTGGTAAGCTCTGAGGACAGAGCAGCATCCCCGCCCTGGCTGCGGCGCAGCACCGCCCGGATGCGGGCGGTGAGCTCTGCAAGTTCAAAGGGCTTGACCACGTAATCATCTGCCCCCTTGTCAAGACCGGAGACCCGGTCATCAATGCCGTCGCGGGCGGTGAGAATGATCACCGGAGTCTTGAGCTTTTTGCGCCGCCAGGCTGAAAGCAGCGAAACGCCGTCCATGCCGGGCAGGCCGAGATCGAGCAGGATGCAGTCGTAGGTGACATCCTCCGGGGCATATAAAGCCTCGCTGCCGTCTCTAAACCAGTCCACCGCATAGGACTGGCGGTTAAGGCCGTCAAGGACAGCCTGGCCTATCATCTTGTCATCTTCAACCAGCAGAATACGCATACAATGCTCCTTTAAGCTAAAGCCCGGCAGCACCTGCAGCAGGGGTGGGGCTTGATAAAACCTTTATAGTCCCTCAGCGCCCTATTGTCAGCCATTTTGATTAGCCGCGGCTTAGGCAGCCGTACAAAGCTCAGGCCTTACACTCAGGCTGCAAGAAAGGCAAGCGCCCGCTCAATAATGCCGGGGAAATTGTCAAAGGCATGGCAGCCCCCTTTCTGCACTTCAATCTGCGCCCCCTGATAGAAAGACTGTGCACGCTTGTAGTCAAGCACTTCATCGCCCTGCTGCAGGAACACGGCATAGCGCCAGGGCTCCAGCGCAATCTCACTGTCCATGCGCTTTAAGTCATCAAGCATCTGCGGCTTTAACTCAAAATGATGGTCATTATAGGGATTGTACTGCTCCCCGGTTAAGGCTTTGAAATAGTCCTGCGGATGCACGCAGGGATTGATGAGCACCGCCTTGAAATCAAAACGCCGGGCAAAGAGCGTGGCAAAAAAACCGCCCATGGAACTGCCAAACACCCCCAGGCGCTCACCCTGTTTATCAGCCTGCGCTTTGAGCTCTGTGAAAAACTCATTCAGGGCTGTTTCAGCTTCAGCCGGGGTGTCAGGAAAATCCGGTGCCCAGAAAGTAAATCCCTCCCGGCCCACCAGGAAGTTTTTTAACTGCGTGGCCTTTAAGGCCTGGGAACCTGAGAGAAAACCGTGCAGATAGATAATGTGCATTAGTAACCGTCCACCCCGGTGTCGGGAATGAAGCGTCCCTTGGGCAGGCGGTGCACCTGCGTTTCCATGGTGCCGTCGATGTTCAGGGACAGATTGCGCCAGCCCGGCCCCTGCAGGTCGAGCGAGAAGTTGTGCGAGAGCGGCTCAAACTGAATTGACGTTGAGGGGGAAGCGAGATAGCGGATGCCGTTTTGCAGCACATCAAATTCCTGATGTACATGCCCGCACAGTACGCTGCGGATGTTGGGCAGCCTCGCAATAAAGGAATTGAACTCATCCTGATTGTGCATGGTCTGCGTATCCAGCCAGCTGCTTTTAACCAGCTGCGGCAGATGATGCACGCACACCATGGTGTGCAGATGCGGATTGTTAAGGCAGCACTCGCGCAGGAATGCAAGCTCCGAGCGCTGCACCCAGCCGTGCGGCACGGCATAAACCTCGGAGTTTAAAAACACAAACTGCCAGTTGCCGCAGATAAGATGCCGCTGCGTGTTAACCCCGAGATTGGAGAACATGCGGTACATCAAGGGTCCGTCATCATGATTGCCCGGCACAAAAAACACCGGGCAGCGCATCAGCGCAATCATGTGGGCAAAGCGCTGATAGGACTCTGCGGAGTAATCCTGTGAAATATCGCCGGTGACCAGAATGAAATCAAAGGGCATGCCCTGATTTAAGACTGAGGAGAGCACGGCCTTGAAGCTCTCGGCTGTGCGCACTCCGAGCAGAACACCGCTTTCTTCGGCAAACAGGTGGATATCAGTAAGCTGCAATACGCTTATCTGTCCACTGCTGCACTGAGGTTTTAAGAAGGCGGTCTCCATTTTTCAAATCTATCTCTTATTATTGTTGTTATGTTGAGATATGCTATTCGATCTGCAAGCTGCAGAAAGTTAAGTAGATAGCAAAAATTCAGCTTTTCTTCAGAAATACGATATACATCGCACTTTATTTTCAGAAGGTGCAGACATTATAGGCACAACGCGGGCAATTACAAATTTTCAGCTCAAAACTTTGAACTGCCTTGCAAAAATCGCGGGGTGCCCCGGCATTTTTCTTGAAAAAAGGTGCTGTTTTACGCTGCTGCGGTGCTGCCCTGCTGCGATTTTGCTCTGGTGCAGCTTTGTGCCGCTTAGTGCAGCTGCTGCCGATTTAAGGCTGGACTGGACAGACAGGGTTAAGGCATAACGCCGTGAGAATCTGGAGCAGCGCCGGTGCTTCAGACCGGCGCTTCAGAGCAGGATTAATGCTGCTCTTTGGTCAGGCGCTTGTTTAAAAACTCCTGGCGGATCTCCTGATGGGCAAGCTGCAGGTTCAACAGCCCCACCAGAGCGGCACAGTTGCAGATGCGCCCGGATTTGCAGGCCTCAAAGGCTGCCTCTGCCGGAACCTTGAAAATGCGGATATCCTCATTTTCTTTCTCCAGGCCGCCGTGATTGTCGATATGGGTGGCATCCACATTGGCAAAATACACGCTCACGCGCTCGGAGATGCCGCCCGGGCTTGGATAAACCGCGGTGATGTACTTGAGCTCATCGGGGGTGACCTTAAAGTGGGCCTCTTCGTTGAGCTCACGCATAGCCGCGTCAATCTCATGCTCCCCAAAGTCAATCAAGCCGGCCACGATCTCAATCAGCCAGGGGGAGATCGGATCTTTCATGGCACCGGGGCGGAACTGCTCAATGAGCACCACTTCATCGGTCTTGGCATCATAGGGCAGAATGGCCACGGCATCCTGATCACGCTCAAAGATCTCGCGCACGAGCTTGGGGGTCTCGCTGCCGTCAAACTTCTTGTAGGAAACGATATATTCATCTAAAGCAAAATGCTTTTTAAACAGACGGCTGCGCTCATGCACGGTCACATCCTTCATGGAAAAGCGCGGAGCCAGCTGTTTTTGGGCATCTGACATCATGGGCAAAATCCTTTAAAAACTTCTGTTGCTCTCTGCGCTCATTATATACCGCTGTCAAGCGGACAGGCCGGATCTGTACGGGATTGCAGCTTAACGCAGTCCTGCGGCAGGGCCTATAATTAGTGCAGGTAAACCAAGGAATTGTATTCACATGAGCAAGATCTTATTAAAAGACGCCCTGGCCTGTGAGCCCGGGCGAATCAGTCGTCAGTGCATCTTAATTGAGGACGGGCGCATCAGCAAAATTGCCCCTGAAATCAACAGCCCGGCAGATGAAGTCATCGACTGCCATGAACTGCTGGCTCTGCCTGGCATGATCGATGCCCACGTGCATTTCAGACAGCCCGGCATGGAGCAGAAGGCCAATATTCACTCCGAGTCCCGCGCCGCGGTGCTCGGCGGTGTCACCTCCTTTATGGAAATGCCCAACACCCTGCCTGCCACTACTACCATGGATCTGGTGCGCCAAAAGCAGGACATCGCCGCGCATGAAAGCCCGGCAAATTATGCCTTCTACTTAGGCGCCGGCACGGATAACCTGGAGGAAATCAAAAAGGTCGACGTCACCTCCGTCCCCGCCGTGAAGGTCTACATGGGCTCCACCACCGGCAATCTGCTGCTTGATGACGAGCATCACCTCTATCAGGTCTTCAAAAACTCTCCGCTCATGATCTGTGCCCACTGCGAGGATAATGCGCTTATCAACAAGGCCACAAAACTTGCCAAAGAAACATATGGGGATGACATTCCTTTTTCCATGCACCCCATCATCCGCGGACGCGACTGCTGCCTGCGCTCAGCCAAACTGGCGGTCAACACGGCCCTCGATACCGACGCGCATCTGCACATCATGCATCTGTCCACCCGCGAGGAAACCGCCCTGCTTGATTACTTCAGCAAAGTGCCTTTAAAGGAGCGTCAGATCACCGCTGAAGCCTGCATCTCGCATCTGTTCTTCTCTGAGGCCGACTATGAGCGCAAAAAGGGCTTTTTAAAGTGCAACCCCTCAGTCAAGACCGAAGCTGACCGTAGAGCCTTAATTAAAGGCATCAAGAGCGGCGCTATCACCACCGTGGGCACCGATCACGCCCCGCATGAACTCAAGGTCAAGACCGGCACATACCTCAATACCGCTTCCGGCATGCCCTCAGTGCAGTTTGCCCTGCAGGCTTTAATTGAACTGTGGCTGCGCCGTGAGATCACGCTTGAAGAACTGATTGCCGTAAGCTCAAAGAATCCCGCTGAGCTCTATCAGATTAAAGACAGAGGCGCCCTTAAAGAAGGTTACTTTGCCGATATTGCCCTCGTTAATCTGTATAAGCCCTGCATGGTGGGGAAAGACAATATCGCCAGCCTCTGCGGCTGGTCCCCTTTTGAAGGATTTCGCTTCTCAAGCAGCATCGTGCACACCATTGTCAGCGGCAATTTAGTTGTAAAGAACGGCCGTCTGACTGAAAACGGATGCGGCAGGGCGTTATACTTTGAGCGCGGGTAAGGTCTACTGAACCGGCATCAGTGTTAGTTCAGTGCAGGTGGTGCGCCTTCTTTTAGCAACAGCACCGCCTGCAGATTGCAGCACTAAGAACAACACCGCAATGATTTCACAATGATCAGCAACTTTTTCTATCAACAGTTCCTCGACCTGCCAGGCATTTTCAAGGCAGAACTTGATAATGGCAGCTGTCTTCTGCTGCAGACGTATCCTGATTACACCAGCCGCCGTGCGCGCCTTTACTTTGCGGTACAGGCTAAAAGCTCCCTGCAGACGCTGCTCACAGCAATACCCAAAGAGCTTCCAACATACTGCCTCTTTATACCGGCAGACAATGCGCAAAGCCAAGAAATCGAAAACTGCTTAGCCGAACAGTACAAAGAACGGCTGGTCTTCAAAAATCTGTTCATTAAGCTGCAGACAACAACTGGCATCCCAGAGACTGCAGCTAAAACAGAGAAACTCTGCGCCTTTGATTTTGTGGCTCCACAAGAAGCATCTGACTGCTGGATGAAGATGACGCAGCTGTTTCAGCCTGCCAGTGCGCACAACTTACTGAGC
>JADINH010000015.1 GCA_017694225.1 Candidatus Avisuccinivibrio stercorigallinarum | reverse complement strand
CTGCTCCCTGTTCTGTCAGGTGCGCGCTGCGCTTGAGCCCATTTTGCAGCGCGTGCAGGAGCTTGGCATCAAGCTGCACTGGGCAGAGCTCAGCGGCCTGGAGAGTCTGGCTGAACACTGCCTTTCTGAGCCTGGCTGCCTCATTAACGTACAAGCATTTCCCGCTCAGGCACCCGGTGCTCAAAGTTAAACGGGGTCACCTGATAGACGTAATAGTTGAGCCAGTTGCCAAAGAGCAGCGAGGCATGCGAGCGCCAGGTGCAGGGCGGCGCCAAATTCGGATCATCGTGCGGGAAGTAATTGCAGGGGATCTTGGGATTTTTGCCCGCATTGAGATCACGCCGGTACTCTTCAGCAAGCGTAATCACGTCATATTCAGGATGTCCGGTGACATAGATCTGCCGCCCGTCGGGGCTGACTGCCAGGAACACACCGGCCTCCGGGCTGTCGGCTAAGATGTGCAGATCAGTTTCATCTTCTATTACATTGGTCGGAAAATCGATAAAGCGTGACTGCGGGGCGTAGAACACATCATCAAAACCGCGGATCAAGGGATCGGTGCAGTGGGCGCGGTTGTGCAGATAGATGCCAGAGAGCTTTTCCCTGCGGTTAATCATCGGCAGGCCGTAGAACACGTTAAGCGCCGCGGCCACGCCCCAGCAGGAGAACAGCGTGGAGGTTACGTGCTCTGCAGACCACTTAATCATCTCCTGCAGTTTGTCCCAGTAAGTCACTTCCTCAAAGCTCACCTGATCAAGCGGGGCTCCCGTGATGATCATGCCGTCGTAATACTTGTCCCTGACCTCGTCAAAGTCCTTGTAGAAGGTGTCCAGATGCGACTGCGGGGTATTGCGCGGGATGTGCTGATCGACGCGCAGCAGATCGATATTGACCTGCAGCGCCGAGTTGGAGAGCTTGCGCATGTACTGAATTTCAGTGGTGATCTTCTTGGGCATGAGATTTAAAAACAGCAGCTCCAACGGACGGATATCCTGATGAACGGCGCGGTCTTCTGTCATGACGAACACCTGCTCTGAGGTCAGCACCGAGGCGGCAGGCAGGCTGTTAGGAATCTTAATGGGCATCTCATTTCCCTCGTTTATATGTCATTTCTCAATTTTCGATATTATGATAAGAGCCTGACCTTAAAAAAAGCAAGCAAGAGGGCTTTATGCAGTTTGAGATTGTATCGACCGGCGATGAGGTGATCACCGGCTTTATCACCGACACCAATGTCAGCTATTTGGCTCAGGAATTATTAAGCCTCGGAATACAGGCCCGCTACCGCCATACTGTGGGCGACAGCCTTGAGGATATCGTGAAGCTGCTTGCGGCGCGCAGCCGTGAGGCCGATGTGATCCTGGTCAACGGCGGCCTGGGGCCCACTACGGATGATGTGACCACTGAGGCGGCGGCCAAAGCCGCCGGGGCCGGGCTGGTGCTCAATGAGCTGTGGCTGGAGCGTTTGAAAAAGTGGCATCAGGAACGCGGGCGCGTGATGCCGGAGAACAATATCAAGCAGGCCATGCTCCCTGAAGGTGCGGTGATGATCGACAATCCGCGCGGCACCGCCTGCGGCTTTTATTTAAAGATAAATAAGGCGCTGTGCTTTTTCACCCCGGGCGTGCCCTCAGAGTTCAAGGGCATGTTCCAGGACTTCATCAAACCCTATTTAATGCAGCAGGTGTTAGGCCAGGTGAGCACCAAGGTCAAGCGCTTCTTTACCTTCGGGGTCTCTGAGTCCAAGATAGGGCAGACCTTAAAAGCCGAGCACTTTGCACCGAGCATTGTGATAGGTTACCGCGCAGCCTACCCGCTGCTTGAAATCAAGGTAATAGAGCACGGCGCGGATGCTGCCAAGGAGAGCGCGGCAGTGGCAGTGGTGAGGGAGAAGCTCGCGCCCTATCTTATCTGCGAGGATGACTTTGACTTAGGCAGACGAATTGACGAGCTCACAGAGCATGCCCCGGTGGTGCTCTTTGACAATGCCACCTCAGGGCAGATTGCGGTTGATTTAGCCTCAGACATCAATCTGCAGAGCGCCTTTATTTCCGTACACCGCCTGAGCTCTGCCATGACAAGAGAGCTTACGGAGCTCAACTGCCGCTATTTCTATCAGGTGATGCGCACGGAGGATGGCAGCGCGCTTGAATACAAGCTTTCTGATCTCAATTCCATGCAGGTGTGGCATTACCGCTATAAACTCAATGTGACCTTAAAGGACAAAAAGCGTGCGGCGGCAGCCCTGGTCGGTGAGGCGCTGCTCTATCAAATCTTAAGCGGCCGTCCGCTGCTGCGCCCTGACGATGCTGAGATTGAAGTGCTGGCCGAAGGAGAGCGCGCATGAGCCTTAGCGTTATCATTCTGACCAAGAACGAAAGCCACAATATTGCAGAGTGCATTGCATCCACCAAAGGCCTTGCGGACGAGGTGCTGGTAATTGACGGGGAGAGCACTGATGATACCCGGGAGGTGGCAGCACAGGCCGGAGGCAGGGTAATTGAGATCCCTGCCTGGGAGGGCTGGGGGCGCAAACGCCAGCAGGCACAGGAGCATGCGGCCTGCGACTATGTGCTCTTTCTCGATGCCGACGAGCGCCTGACTGAGAAAGGAAAGGCAGAACTGAAGCAGGCTCTGGAAAAGGCACAGGGCAATGAGATCTTTGCCCTGCCGCGGCACAATCACCTCTTTTATGAGAGCATCAGACACTGCGGCTGGTATCCCGATTACGTGCTGCGCTGCTGCCGGCGCGATTACACCCACTACAACGATGCGCGCGTGCACGAGCATCTGCTGCAGCCTGAAGGCTGCAAAGTGGTCTATTTAAAGGAGCCGCTTTTGCACTACACCTATCAGTCAATGCAGCAGTGCCTGGAGAAGCAGAAGAACTATGCGCTCAATTTCGCTGAGGAAAAATCAGGCCGCGGCAAGAGCGTGAGGCTCATTTCCATCCCGCTGCGCGGGCTCTTTACCTTTATCAGGGTGTATTTCCTGCGCCAGGGCTTTTTGGACGGGCGCTGGGGCTTTTGGAATGCGCTCTCCTCTGCCACCTATACCGTAAACAAGTATTTAGCGCTCTATGCCAAAAACCATGACAAGCGCATGCGCTGAGGCTCAGGCTTAAGCTTTGTCCTTCATGAGCGCCTGAAAGAGCTGGTAGTAGGCCAGAGCCGTATCCTCAGGCAGATGCTCGGCGGCGGTGTTTTTGGCGCGCTCAGCGAGAATGCGCCGCTGCGCTGCATGATCGCGCATGTAAAGCAGCGCCTGGGCCAGCTCCTCAGGCGTGCCGTCCTTTAACACAAAGCCGTTGACCCCATGCTGCATAAAATCGGTGATCCCAGGCAGCGCAGTGGTGATGACCGGTGTGCCCAAATCCATGACGTCAAGGAGCAGCTGCTCGGTAAACTCATCGCCCTCTTTGACCGGGCTCACGTAGATGTCCATGGCCGCAATGTAGTCTGCTGAAAAGGTATGGTGCTTTAAGGACAGGAATTTGATATTCGGCAGTCCCTCTGCCTTTTCCTTTAAGAGCTGCAGATCAGAGCCCTCGCCGATGATGAGCACCACCAGATCAGGGATCTTGTTCTCCAAAAGGCGCGCGGCATCAATCAGGGTGCTCTGCCCCTGCAGGCGGTTAATAAGCGGGCCGATTTGGCCTACCAGCAGGCGCCCTGCGTACTTGTCCTTCAGGCGCTGCACATGCGGGGCAAAGGGCTTTAAGCTGCTGACTGAATTGTGGATCACCTTGCATTTGACCTTGAAGGCTGCGCTGCAGGCCTCAGCGCTCTTCACCCCGGCGCAGACCACAGCTGCCGCCCAGGCGGCAGTAGTGCGGTTGTAGAAGGAGGACACCGGCTCCACATGCTCATGCATGGCCATGACATAGGGCACGCCGAACATCATAAAGTGCAGGAAAGCCCAGTTCACCCCATGCTCGTCATGGGCACAGACAAGCTTATAACGGCGGGTGACTTTAAAGTGCCCCGAAAAGCGCGGATCACTTACTCCGCTTACTTTTAAGATCTTTAAAAAAGGCGTACCCCTGAGCTTTGCAGGCAGCAGGCTGTTGTCTCGGCAGATCAGCATCTGCTGCACGCCCATCTGCGCCAGGTTGCGGATCAAAAGCAGGGTCTGCTGCTCGGACAGCCCGAAGCCGCGTGCCAGGTTGACATGAGCGATGCGAAGCAGTTGTGCTGCAGCCATTTATTTGCTCTCCTTAGAACAGTCCTGCTGCCGTTGAAGCCTTAATCATTCAGAGCCACCATTGTCCGCAAAAGGCGGGGCCGATGCAACACCCAGAGGCAAAAGGCCTCCCCGGGCAGATCCCAGGGAGAAAAAACGTGAAGAAAAAATTCTGATTGCAGATAAGAAAAAAGGAAGCACTCAGGCTTCCCATCATCTTTTATATCACTGATTGTAAGAGGTGGCGGAACGGACGGGAATCGAACCCGTGACCTCCTGCGTGACAGGCAGGCATTCTAACCGGCTGAACTACCGCTCCACACTGTATAGGTTAAGCCTGGCGATTACCTGCTCTCGCACAAACGTACGTTGC
>JADINH010000090.1 GCA_017694225.1 Candidatus Avisuccinivibrio stercorigallinarum | reverse complement strand
GGGTGTTCTCGACTACACCAACGACGCTGTTGTTTCTTCTGACTTCCTGGGCAACACCCACACCTCAATCTTCGATGAGACTGCAGGTATTCAGCTGACCGACAAGTTCGTCAAGTTAATCTCCTGGTACGACAACGAGATTGGCTACTCCAACAAGGTGCTTGAGTTAATCAAGTCCATGGAAGAGTCTGGCAAGTAATCAACATTACTTGGCAAAAGCAGGGCTCTTCAGGGCCCTGTGAAAAGTCCGGGCCTCGGCCCGGATTTTTTATGGCCCGTACCTGACGGTGCGGGCCTTGTGTTAACAGTGGTTAAGCGAACATCTCGCGCTGCAGGGGCTGGGGTGCCTCCAGATCTGAAAGCGCCTCGTGGCCGAGCACACTCTCAAGCTCAAAGGGATCCAGTCCCAGGCCCGGGCGCACTACGCGCACATGGGCTTTGGACAGCTTCTGCCCCTTCTTTAAGGGGGCGGTAAGATAGACCGAGCGCCGGCCCTTGCGCTGCAGCATATCCTCAGGCTGCAGGCATACGCCCTTTTTACCCGCAGCGGTAGCCGCAAGGCGCGTCTCCTGTGCCATCTGCTGCCATTCATCCGGCTCCATCGAGAAGGCGGCATCCACACTGCCCTTGTCACGGTCATCCACAAAGTGCTTTTCAATTAAGTCAGCCCCCAGGGCGGCGGCAGCCACATCAATGGTCAGCGAGAGCGCGTGGCTTGACAGTCCGGCGCGGCAGCCAAAATGCTCCTTGTAAAAAGGAATGGCATTTAAATTAAAGCTCTCAGGCGGGGCCGGATAGCGGCTGACGCAGTAAAGCAAAGTGAGATCCCTGCAGCCGTTTTTCACCGCATGATTGACCGCGCGCTCAATCTCCTCCAGGGTGCCCAGGCCCGTTGACATCACCATGGGCTTGCCGGTCTGGGCGCACTGCGCGATTAAATCCGGGTAATTGAGCTCAAAGGAGGCAATCTTATAGGCCGGGCAGTCCACATCCTCCAGGGCCTCTACATCCTCAGGGGAGAAAGGCGAGCTGAATAAAAAGATGCCGCGGTTTTTGGCAAAGGAAAAGAGCTCGGGCAGCCAGTGCGGCGGCGTTTTGGCATTTTGATAGAGCTCATAGAGATTATAGCCGTCCCACAAGCCTCCTTTGATCATAAACTCCGGCCGCTGACAGTTCAGGGTCAGTGAGTCCGCGGTATAGGTTTGGATCTTTACGGCGTCAGCACCGCTTCTGGCTGCCAGATCGATAAGATCAAGCGCCCGATCCAAACTGCCCATGTGATTGCCTGAAATTTCGGCTACCAGCACCGGGCTTTTTATCTGTTCAAACATTACAGCCTCCAGCTGTTTTCGTTCCCATATTGTAATTTTCGGGTAATTATGTACAAGATGGAGCGAAATTTCATTGATCCAGGGCTAAAAAGTAGAAAAAAGAAGTAATCTGCCAGGCGCGGCAGACTGAGCAGGAGGCCGTCAGACATCAGCTCAAGATGCCTGACGGGCAGGGAAAATTAAGGAAAGCGGCTGCAGGCTGCTACAAATTAAGCTCGCGCAGTGCGGCAATGCGCTTTTCAAGCGGCGGATGGCTCATGAAAAGCTCGCTCATGCCGCCTCCTGCATTGATGCACAAAGCCTGGAACTGCCCGGGCTGCTGTGCCGGCGCACTGATGCGCTGCAGAGCCTGCAGGGCACGGATCATGCACTGCCGCCCCTCAAGCCTTGCCGAGCCCGCATCGGCACGGTACTCGCGCCAGCGTGAGAACCACATCAAAATCAGATTGGCCAGAATGCCAAACAAGATCTGGCACACCATGTTGGTGAGGTGAAAGACCAAAATACTGCCCCCGGAGCTGCGCTCATCGTCACTGCCGCGGTTCATAAAGCCCGACACTGCCATGGCGGCAATGTAGGAGAAGAAGTAGACAAAGGTGTTGAGCACGCCCTGCAAAAGGCTCATGGTCACCATGTCGCCGTTGGCGATATGGCTGATTTCATGACCCAGCACGCCGCGCACCTCATCGTCGGTCATGTTGTACAAAAGACCGCTGGAGACCGCAACGAGAGCGCCATCACGGCTGGCGCCGGTGGCAAAGGCATTGGGATCATTGGACTCATAGATGCCCACCTCCGGCATGGCAAAGCCCTCACGCTGCGCCATGGAAGCCACAGTGTTAAGCAAAAACTGCTCTCTTGCATTGCGCGGCATAGTGATGACATACACCCCGTAGGCGCGCTTGCACATCCACTTGGACATAAAAAGCGAAATGATGGATCCAACACAGCCCATCAGAGCGCAGAAGATGAATAATCCGGAATAAGCCCCCGGAGAAAAACGAATGCCAAAAAGCGGCAGAATCACCATGCCGATCACACCGACCACCAGCAGGACGGCAAGCTGCATGGCAATAAAAAGCACAATACGCATTAAAAACTCCTGTTACAATGCAATAACTTTAAGATTGCAGGAACAAAAATGTACGGCACCATTATCGCAGTAAATCAGCGTCAGCTTGACATTTCAGCCCAGGATAAAATCTATCAGGCAGAGCTTAGCGCTGACTTAGCAAAACCAACCCCCGGCGATCAGGCCGAATTTGAACCCCTTGCCGCACCCTCAGTGCTGCAAAAAGGTGCGGGCAGGCTCATACAGATAAGCAAGGCCCAACTGCCCCAGGACATCGCCTGGTCTGGCGGCAATTACGTGGAGGGCCATCAGGTGCAGGATATGGACAGCTCCTTTGAGCTGTGCACTGAAGGGGCAGATTTCGGGCAGTGCTGCACCCTTCTTGCAAAGAAGGCCCAGGAAGCCCACGCCAACGCCCTGCTGCAGTTTAAGGTGGAGTTTGTCAAACGTCCGCTGCATCAGCCGCGCCTGTGCCGGCTGTCGGCGGTGCCCGCGCAGATAAAAGGTGAGGTGTACAAGCCCGAGCCTGGCATCAGCCTGCAGCTGCCTACCAAGTTTTTAAGGCGCAACAGCCCCAACAATGCGGCCGTGCGCTATCGCATTGTGCTGTTAATCTGCCTGCTGATGATTGTGGAGCCCTGCCTTGCTTCCCTTACCCGTCAGGGCCTGTGGCCGGTCATCATCGGTGAGGGCCTGATGGCTGCCCTGCCAATATTTTGTCTTGCCGCCGCCCTGCTTTCCAATCCGCGGCGCCTGGTATTTTATCTAAGGAAGGCCAAACGCGGCCCGCTCAAGGCTTAGCGCTTCTTTTTCAAATTTTGGCACAGATTTTTCATTACCTTTCCTGCCCGGCAAAAAACGCCTCTGACGACTGCCGGACAGGAGAGAGAAAATGGCTTTATATGTAAATACTAACGTTTCTTCATTAAATGCCCAGCGCATGACCGCCCGCGCCACCAAGGCGCTTGACGTCAGCTATCAGCGTTTGTCCTCCGGCCTGCGCATCAATTCGGCCAAGGATGACGCCGCCGGTCTGCAGATTTCAGACCGTCTGACCACCCAGATCAACGGCCTGGGGCAGGGCAACCGCAACGCCCAGGACGGCATTTCCTACGCCCAGACCGCTGAAGGTGCGCTTGAGGAAACCACCAGCATGCTCCAGCGCATCCGCGTGCTGGCACTGCAGGCTGCCAACGGCACCAATACTTCGCAGGACCGCGATGCCCTGCAGCAGGAAGTGGATGCCTTAAACGAAGAAATCGTGCGTATTTCCAGGGACACCACCTTTGCAGGCCAGGATCTGTTAAACGGCAAGGCCGGTGTGGTGATGTTCCAGGTCGGTGCCGATGCCAACTCCATTATCTCCGTTGATCTCTCCATGGGTTTTGACACCTCCTCCCTCGCCGCCCAGGCCGCGGACATTTCAGGTGAGACTTTTACCATTGAGCCCAGCGAGGATTTTGCAGGCGGCACCTTTAATTACACCGATGTCTTCAAGTACGTTGCAGGCGGCGGGGGCATTGACATCACCTCCTTCTCCAAGGCAGAAATTGTCTTAGGCGGCATCGATGCCCTCATCAACGCCATTGACAGCAAGCGCGCGGAACTGGGCGCAGTGCAGAACCGTCTGGAGAGCACCATCCGCAATCAGTCCAATGTGCAGGAGAATGTATCCTCGGCCCGTTCACAGATCCGCGATACCGACTGGGCGGCAGAAACTGCCAATTTGACACAGCAGCAGATTTTGCAGCAGGCCTCCTCCACCATTTTGACCCAGGCCAATACCCGCCCGCAGATCGCCCTGTCCCTGCTGCAGCAGTAAGCCCTCTGCACCGCACTGAACCCTGCTGCACCCTGCCGGTGCAGTGCCGGGCCATGGTATAATTAAGCCGTCTTTTATTTGCGGCCTTAACAAGGCTCACGAGGAACCTAATTCTTTCTATGGCTCAATTCATTTTTACCATGAATCGGGTTGGCAAGATTGTGCCGCCCAAGCGCCAGATCTTAAAAGATATTTCCCTGTCCTTCTTCCCCGGCGCCAAAATCGGCGTGCTGGGCTTAAACGGCGCAGGCAAGTCATCTTTAATCAAGATCATGGCTGGCATTGATAAAGATTACGAAGGCGAGGCCAGACCGCAGCCGGGCATTAAAATCGGCTACCTGCCGCAGGAGCCTAAGCTCGATCCGGAAAAAACGGTCAAAGAGGTAGTGGAAGAGGCATTTGCCGAGACGGTCAATGCCCTTGCCCGCCTTGATGAGGTCTACGCCGCCTACGCCGATGAAAATGCTGATTTTGACAAGCTGGCCAAAGAACAGGCCGAGCTTGAGGCCATTATTCAGGCCCATGACGGCCATAACCTCGACAGTCAGATCGACCGCGCCGCCGACGCCCTGCGTCTGCCCGCCTTTGACAAGCAGATCAAGGTGTTGTCAGGCGGTGAGCGCCGCCGCGTGGCTTTGTGCCGTCTGCTTTTAGAGCGTCCTGACATGCTGCTGCTTGACGAGCCTACCAACCACCTTGACGCTGAGTCGGTGGACTGGCTGGAGCAGTTCCTGCATCAGTATCCGGGCACCGTGGTGGCCGTGACCCACGACCGCTACTTCCTTGATAACGTTGCAGGCTGGATCTTGGAGCTCGACCGCGGCGAGGGCATCCCCTGGCAGGGCAATTACTCCTCGTGGCTGGAGCAGAAGGATCTGCGCTTAAAGCAGGAAGAGAGCGCTGAGTCCGCCCGCCGCCGCTCCATCGAGCGCGAACTTGAATGGGTGCGTCAGGGCGCCAAGGGCCGCCACGCCAAATCCAAGGCCCGTCTGTCCCGCTTTGAGGAACTGTCAAACGTTGAGTATCAGAGACGCAATGAAACCAATGAGCTCTATATTC
>JADINH010000014.1 GCA_017694225.1 Candidatus Avisuccinivibrio stercorigallinarum | reverse complement strand
TCCTTTACCTGTAATAATTCTTTTGGCGCTGTGCTCTGCTGCGGCAAAGCACCGGGCCAAAAAGCCTCTCCCCGAAAGGAGAGGCCCAAACCTAACCAAAACTACTTAAACGGGTTCTCAGTCTTGTAGAGCATGCCGGCAGGCTGATTAAAGCCGATATCCTCAACGCCTAACATGGTGAAGATATCAAACAGAGCCTTGCCCACATGACCAAAGGCCACAGCACCGTGGTGCGGATAGCGCTTGCCTACCAGGACGTGGCGGTAGAAGCGGCCCATCTCATTGATGGCGAAAATGCCGATGCCGCCAAAGGAGCGGGTGCCGACCGGCAGGACTTCACCTTCAGCGACATAAGCCTGCAGTTTGGTGTCCGGAGTGGTCTGCAGACGGAAGAAGGTGATGGGGCCGGCAGCGATATCGCCCTCCAGGGTGCCGCGGGTGAAATCAGGCTCGCCGGTCTCCAGCAGGCGGTGCTGAACGATCTGATAATTGATCTTGCCGCACTTTAAGTTGCACTCAGTGCTCTTGGTGAGCTTGCAGAACGGAGTGTTGCCGCAGTGGAAGCCCATGAAGGTGTCGGTAAGCTTGTACTGCGGGAAGCGCGGCTTGATGTCCTCTTCAAACAGATCAGCCGGCACGGAGTTGTTGATGTCAAGCAGAGTTACAGCATCCTGGGTGACGCAGGCGCCGATGTACTCAGAGAGTGCACCGTAGATGTCCACTTCGCAGGATACCGGAATGCCGCGGGAGGCAAAGCGGGAGTTGACATAGCAGGGCTCAAAGCCAAACTCCTCCGGGAAGGCCGGCCAGCACTTGTCGGCAAAGGCCACATACTGACGTGAGCCCTTGTGCTGCTCTGCCCAGTCAAGCAGGGTCAGCTCAAACTGTGCCATGCGCGGGAGCATGTCAGGATAGGTGTTGCCAAGGCCGAGCTCCTCTGCCATATCCTTGGCGACGGCCTCAATGCGCGGATCACCGGCATGCTTCTTGTAGGCCACCAGCAGGTCAAGCTCGGAGTTCTCTTCGATTTCCACACCGAGATCGTAGAGGGCCTTGATCGGGGCGTTGCAGGCAAAGAAGTCCTGCGGACGCGGACCAAAGGAGATGATCTTCAGGCCGGCAAGGCCGATTAAGGTGCGGGCCACCGGCATAAAGTCCTTAATCATCTCAACGATGTCTTTTGCGGTGCCGACCGGATACTCAGGGATAAAGCCCTTTAACTTGCGCAGGCCCAAATTGTAGGAGCAGTTGAGCATGCCGCAGTAAGCATCGCCGCGGCCGTCAACGAGATCATTGCCGGTCTCTTCAGCGGCAGCTGCAAACATGCAGGGGCCGTCAAACTTCTGGGCGATGATGGTCTCAGGGGTCTCAGGGCCGAAGTTGCCGAGGAATACAAACAGGGCGTTGCAGCCTGCTGCCCTGGCGGCGGCCACAGCTTCCATGGCGTCCTTCTCGTTCTCAACGATGGTGGTGATCTCGGTCAGCTCCAGACCAGCCTGCTTGGCCTCAGCGACAATAGCCTGACGGCGGCGCTCGGACAGAGTGCGGATGAAGCAGTCACGGGATACGGCAATGATGCCAAGCTTGACATCAGGGATATTGGTCATTTGCATGTGCATATTCTCCAAATTTTTTCTAATAAATCTTTTCTTGGTTAAGTCCTGCAGGCTCAGGTGCTGCCCTGAACCTGCCTCCATAAATTTATTTTAAAGCAGCGCTTTTAATGCTCAGCCAACTAAGCATCCAGGCTTAAATTGACCCCGAGCATTCTGCCCCTGGTGATGCCGGCTTTGCCCTCAGGGCTGTCACGGTGGGCCAAAAGCCACTTATTTTCAGCGGTCAACATGGCGCTTTCAAGGCTGTCATCTGCAAGCTGCGGCTTATCAGTATTAGTGCCCTTGGGCAGCACTACACAGACGCGGAAGACTTTGCCGTCTTTGGTGTTGCACGGCGCATAGTGCAGCGTGGTCTCATAGAACAAGATGGCAGTGCCCTTGGGTGCAAAGAAGGTCTCCACCGCCTGGCTGTCCACGATGCCGTCCTTGACGGCAGTGAGCGGAGCGAGCATGAACACGGCATCAGTGCCGCAGACATTAAGCTCGCTGTTGCGGTGATATTCAAGGCAGTTGAGCACACGGTTGTGGCCTGAGCAGTAACCGATTTCAATCGGCAGTCCGCCAAAGACGCGCTGCTGCAGATCAGCCATCAGATCCTCAGTCTCCAGGATGGGCTCAGAGGGCACATAGGCCGTGGCATTTTCCGGGCACTCGCACTTTTCAAGCAGGGCGGCGATCTTCTCACTGTCAACTCCTTCGATTACCTTGCCAAAGCGCTCAAACTGCGTTGAGAACACTGACGGGAAACGGCAGCATTCTTTTTCTTCCGAAGCGCAGTCAGAAGGAGCAACATCGAGCTTATTGCGCAGGGCGGCAAGCTTGGCAAAGGAGCCGCGCAGGGCAGGATACAGGCTCTGATAAAGCTCATAGACTTCATCGTAAATCTCAGCCTGGGCAGCATTGGTTACAGCCTCTGCCTCACCCTTGACCACCAGCTTGTCACAGCCCTCTTCCACTGAGGAGAAGATCCCGGCTGCAACACCGGCCAGGATGGCAGCACCCAATGCCGGGCCCTCCTTGGAGGCAATGGTGGTGACCTTGCACTTTAAGATGTCAGCAAGCAGCTGGCGCCAGAACGGGCTGCGTCCGCCGCCGCCGCAGGCAGCGAGCTCAGATGGCACAATGCCCATCTCGTGCAGCACTTCAAGATTGTGGCGCTGTGACAGGGTAATGCCCTCCAGCACGGCGCGGGTCAGATGGGCCTTGCTGTGGCGGGCAGAGAGGCCGAAGAACACACCGCGGGCCTCAGGATCGAGCACCGGGCTGCGCTCACCCATGAGGTAGGGCAGATAGATAAGTCCGTCAGAGCCTGCCGGAATCTCCGCTGCCTTTGCAGTCATTAAATTGTAGACATCACTGCCTTTGGCATCTTCCTCTGCCTTTTCAAAGGAGAAGAACTCATCGCGCATCCAGCGCAGCGACAGACCGGCTGCCAGAGTGCAGGACATGGCAGTCCAGGCGCCGGGCACGGCTGCACAGAAGGTGTGTACGCGCCCTAAGGGATCAATGGAGACCTTTGAGGTGTGGGCAAAGACCACGCCTGAGGTGCCCAAAGTCACAAAGGACTGGCCGTCACGGCACACGCCGGTGCCGATGGCTGCAGCGGCATTGTCACCGGCGCCGCCGGCCACGATGGTGCCTTCACGAAGGCCGGTGAGCTTTGCAGCCTCTGCGGTAATGGTGCCGGCCTTGGCTGAAGATTCGATAAGAGGCGGCAGCAGTTTGGGGTCAATCTCCAGCTTCTCCAGGATTTCACCTGACCACTCGCGCTTTCTAATGTCGAGGAGGTTGGTGCCGGAGGCATCAGAGATCTCCATGGCCTTGACGCCGGTTAACATATAGCGCACGTAATCCTTGGGCAGCAGAATGCAGTCGCACTGGTCGTAGAGCTCCTTTTCATGCTCACGCACCCATAAGATCTTGCAGGCGGTAAAGCCCGGCAGCGCCGGATTGGCGTTGATCTCAATCAGGCGGTTCTTGCCCACCTTCCTGGTGATTTCATCGCACTGTGCGCCGGTGCGCGCGTCGCACCACAAAATGGAGCGGCGCAGCACTTTGCCGTCCTTATCGAGCATCACGAGGCCGTGCATCTGGCCTGAAATGGACAGGCCGGCGATGTCTTTGGGGTCGACCTTGCTTTCTGTCACCACGCTCTTGATGGTGCCCACGGCAGCATTAAACCAGTCGGCCGGATCCTGCTCTGCCCAGCCGTTCTTGGGCTGATAGAGCGGGTATTCAATCGTTGCGCTTGCAATGGAGGCACCCTTTTCATCAAAGAGCACGGTCTTGGTGCCGGAGGTGCCTAAATCCACGCCTAACAAATAACGCATTTCCTCAAATCTCCTTAATCAAGTTCAATTAAGCCTGTACACGCTTCTTGGACAGCACGTCGATCACCACGGCCATCAGCAGCACCAGACCTTTGACGGTGCGCTGCCAGTTGGCGTCGATGCCTAAGATTGACATGCCGTTGTTGAGCACGCCCATGAAGATAGCGCCGATCACTGCGCCGCCGACCTTGCCGACGCCGCCGTAAGCTGAAGCACCGCCGATGAAGCAGGCGCCGATGGCATCAAGCTCATAGCCGTTGCCTGCAGTCGGAGCTGCAGAGTTGAAGCGGGCCACGCACACCAGAGCTGCCACCGCAGAGAGAAAGCCCATGTTGACATAGGTCAAAAACAGGATGCGGTTGGTGTTGACGCCGGAGAGCTTGGCTGCCTTTTCATTGCCGCCCAAAGCATAGAGGCGGCGGCCGCCTACGGTGCGGTTGGCAATAAAGCTGTAAACGGAGATGATGACAATAAGCAGAACGAGGATCACCGGAATGCCCTTGTTGCTGGCCAGAAGCAGGCCAGAGCCGATTAAGGCAAAGAGCACGCAGGCAGTGGTGAACACGAAGGAGGTCTTATCCTCAACGTGATAGTTCTTCTTGATCTTCGAGGCTCTGTCCCAGATGGCCCAGGCTAAATAGGCAATGGCAATCACTGCCGTCACAATGGTGGTCAGAGTGAAAGCGCTGGCGCGTGCCTTGGGGATAAAGGAAGTGAAGTAGCGCAGATACTCAGGCGGGAACGGTGAAATGGTAAGACCGTCGAGCACCAGAAGGGCCAGACCGCGAAAGAGCATCATGCCGGCTAAGGTCACAATGAAGGCCGGGATGCGGATGTACGCAATCCAGAAGCCCTGCCAGGCGCCGATCAAAATGCCGGTCACAAGGCAGATAAAGATGGAGGCATAAATATTAAGTTCCCAGTTGACCATCAGCACACCGGCGATGGCACCGACCAGAGCGAGGATGGAACCTACAGCGAGGTCAACGTTGCCGCCTGAAATAATGCAGAACAGCATGCCGACTGCCAAAATGATCACGTAGCTGTTCTGGCTGATGATGTTGGTGAAGTTTGCCGGTGAGAACAAAGAGCCGTGACCGGTGGCGCGGATCACAATCTCAAAGAAGATCATGACGCCGATCAGGGCCATGAGCAGTGAGTTGCGTTTTAAGATATTTACAATTTCAGTCATTTTGCTGTTCCTACTTCTTGCCTGAGGTCTGAAGAATTACTGACATGATGCTTTCCTGCGAAGCCTCCGAGCGCGGCATTTCAGCCACAATGCGGGCTTCGTTCATGACGTAGATGCGATCACACATGCCGAGAATTTCCGGCAGCTCTGATGAAATCATCAGCACTGCTTTGCCCTGTGCCACCAGATCGTTGATGATGCAGTAGATTTCATACTTGGCGCCCACGTCAATGCCGCGGGTCGGTTCATCAAGAATGAGTACATCCGGATCGGCAAACATCCACTTGGCCAACAGCACTTTCTGCTGATTGCCGCCTGAGAGATTGCCCACATCCTGCTTGACCGAGGAGCACTTGGTCTTCAATTCGTTTTTGTACTTTTCCGCCACCAGCACTTCCTGATTGCGGTCAATCACGCTGTGCTTTGACACCTTGTCAAGGCGCGCAAGCGTGGTGTTGTCCACGATCGGGGAGGCCAGCAGCAGGCCGTCGCCCTTGCGGTCTTCAGTGACGTAAGCGAGATGATTGTCAATGGCATCCTGCACGGTGTTCAAATGCACTTCTTTGCCGTTTAAAAACACCTGCCCGGAGATATTGACGCCGTAGCTGTGCCCAAAGATGGATTTGGCAAGCTCAGTGCGCCCGGCGCCCATCAGGCCGGAGAGGCCCACCACCTCACCCTTGTGGATCTTGATATTGACGTTGTCGCACACCCGGCGGGTGCGGTCGAGCGGATGATAGGCCGTCCAGTTCTTAACTTCAAACAGCACTTCATCAGAGGGTTTGGTCTCACGCTTGGGGAAGCGGTCGGTTAAAGCACGTCCGACCATGCCGGCCACAATGCGGCTTTCCGGGATGTCGTGATTTGCGTTGTCCAAAGTCTCAATGGTTGAGCCGTCACGCACCACGGTAATATTGTTGGCGATGTAGGAGATCTCATTTAACTTGTGGGAAATGATGATCGAGGTCATGCCCTCATCGCGGAACTTGGCAATTAAATCGAGCAGCTTTTGGGAATCGGTTTCATTTAAGGAGGCGGTAGGCTCGTCCAAAATCAAAAGGCGCACGTTCTTGGCGATGGCTTTGGCAATTTCCACCAGCTGCTGTTTGCCCACGCCGATGTCTTTAATTAAGGTGCGCGGATCTTCATGCAGGCCGACGAGCTCCAGGAGCTCCCTGGCGCGCTGCAGGGTGCGCGGCCAGTCCATCACCTTGGAGGAATAGCTGGTGGTGCGCTCATTGCCCAGGAAAATGTTTTCTGCAATTGACAGAAAGGGCACCAGTGCCAGCTCCTGATGGATGATGACAATGCCCTTTGCTTCCGACTCGCGAATGTTATGGAACTGACAAATCTGCCCGTCAACAATAATGTCACCCTCATAGCTGCCAAATGGGTAAATGCCAGAGAGCACATTCATCAGAGTAGATTTACCAGCACCATTTTCGCCTACCAGAGCATGCACCTCACCCTGTCTGACCTTTAAATTCACATTGGACAGAGCAGTTACCTTGCCAAAACGCTTGGTAATATTGCGCATCTCCAGGATTGTGCTAGTAGTGTTATCCATGCTTTAAAATTTTTCCTTACCTGTACAATTTGGGCGGCATTTTCCGCCGCCCGCATTTTCATTTTTGCTGTAAGCAGCAAATCTCTGCAGTGTTAAAAGCGCAGATTAAAGGTCATCCTCGCTGTAGTAGCCGGACTCAACTAACAGCTTCTGATAGTTGTCCTTGGTGGCTGCCACAGGCTCGCACAGGAATGAAGGAATTACACCGGTGCCGTTGTCATAGGTGGTGGTGTCGTTGACCGGAACTTCCTGGCCGGCCACGATGGCATCAACCATCTTCACCACCTGGGCGGCGAGGGTGCGGGTGTCCTTGAACACGGACATGGACTGATAGCCGCGCTTGATGTTCTTCACAGCAGGCTTGTCGCAGTCCTGGCCGGTGATGACCGGCATATTGGTGTTGTCATAGCCGGTGGCCAGCAGGGCATTGGTCACGCCGTTGGCCAGAGCATCGTTCTGGGCCAGCACGGCAGCAAGAGGAGTATCCTCAGGACCGTAGCCTACTGAAGAAATTAAGTTCTCCATACGCTTCTGGGCCTCTTCAAGGTTCCAGTTCAAAGTAGCGCACTGCTCCTTTTCGGTCTGGCCTGACTGCACCACCAGGGTGCCCTTGTCGATATAAGGCTTGAGCACTTCCATGGCGCCGCCCCAGAAGAAGTTTACATTGTTGTCATCGGTAGGACCGGTGAAGAGCTCAATGTTTAAAGGCTCCTTGGCGTTGTCAAGATCCAGGGCATCAGCGATATACTGGCCCTGCAGACGGCCGACCTTGGTGTTGTCGAAGGTGGCGTAGTAAGACACTGCGTCAGAGTTCATGATCAAACGGTCATAGGCGATAACCGGGATGTTCTTATCCTTGGCGCCCTTTAACACTTCAGTTAAAGCTGAACCGTCGATGGAGGCAATCACCACCACGTCGCAGTCGGCGGCGATCATGTTTTCAATCTGATTTACCTGAGTAGGAATGTCGTTGTCGCCTGCGTACTGCAGATCAACTTCATGGCCAGACTGCTCAAGCATGGCCTTCATGTTGGAACCGTCCTGGTTCCAGCGCTGCAGTGACTGGGTCGGCATGGAAACACCGATCTTGGCGGCATTAGCGGTTGAAGCAAAAGCAACTGCACCTAAAACAGCGCAGCACATTACAGTTAAACCGGTCTTAAACTTCATGAGAACTCCCTCAAAAAAACTAACACTCACGGGCACTGTGCTCGTGCACAAAGCAATAATAAACAGGGGATTTTAAAAGCACAAAGGATTTTTAAAAAATTTGTGATCTGCGGCATAAAATGTGCTGCAAATTCTCATGAAAACAGCTTATCTCTTTGATTTTAAAGGAAATTTTCTTTTTGGCCATATGGGCCGTTTTTTGTGAGAGCAGTCGCAAAATTTCGTGTGTGCTCGTGCACTTTGCACATCCAGAGGGCAGGCTTTAAGTCAGATACAGGAATGGGAATGATGTGCTGCAGCGGCTTGCGTGTGCTGGTGCTCTGGTGCTGAGGCTTAGGCTTGTGCACCCTAATTAAGATGAGAGCTGCAGGAAGAAGATCTGCGCGGAGCTCAAAGCAGCGAGGACAGACCAATGCTGCCTGGTACTGACAGAACCGGATGGCAGCCCTGCCCAGCTGCGCCAGCTTAATGGCCGGTCAGTGACAGTTATGTGGCCGGGCAATGACAGTTATGTGGCCGCCCGCTGACAACTATTTGGCCAGCCTTGCTGCATGATGGCAGGTGTTCTGATATAGATGAAAGGAGGACTGCGCACCTCCGGCCTGGTGAACGCGGTCAAGGTCAAGGTCAAGGTCAAGCGGCTGGAAGCAGCAGCTGAACGTTGAAAAGTGGGTACAAAGTCATCAGAGCTGCACTCACACTCAGCTGATACAAATTGTTAATTTACGATAAATCTTGTTAAGGCTGCAGCTTTGCCTGATGGTCTGAGCTTGTGCAGAAAGCGGCTGTGCCGGGCTTTAATTAAGGTCGGTTTGCTGTGCAGCACCATGCACGCTGAGCGTTGTCCGGTGTTGAAAAATGGGTTCAGCTCCAGCTGTCATTTGACCGGGCACACTGCCGGCTGTGTACTAAATCCTTGATGAGACCTTTGATGATGGATGGATGTTGGATGATTGAATGCAGCTGGCGGAGAGAGGGGGATTTGAACCCCCGAGTCCACTAGGGACTGCCGCATTTCGAGTGCGGTGCATTCGGCCGCTCTGCCATCTCTCCGTGCGCGGCCTATTATACTGAAAAAAGCCCGCCCCTGCTATAATCAGCCCCTATTTTTGCAAGAAACCGCCGCCGCAGGCACCAAAAGCACGGGAAGACAAGGGAAAATCATTCGACGCAACTCACAATTTTGCATTTCTCCCCGCCCCGCTCTTCGTTTTTGCGGCCGGGATCTAATATCTAAATCGGAGAAAAAAATATAATGGCCCTAAATCATCCATCTGATAGGAAAACGGTTCAAAAAGAAGCGGAAATGAAGATTAACTACAACCTCGACGAAGGGATCTTTGATACAGAGGTCAACGGCTACAGAGCTTTCGTCAAATTTAAAGTTTATGAAGGCTGCCTTGACATTCGTCAGACCGTGGTTCCCAAGGCCATCGGCGGACGCGGCATTGCTGCTGCCCTGGTCAAGGAGGCCTATGATTACGCACAGCGTCAGCATCTGCGCTGTGTGGCCACCTGCTCTTATGCAGTAGTCTGGCTGGAACGCCACCCCGAATATGAAGGTGAACGCAGCAAGGACTATGTAGAGGGCGCCTGCGCAATTTAATTTCGGCCGGCATCAGTAAACAGACGGGCAGCCCTGGCTGCTCCCTGCTCTTGCGGCTTTTATATAAGATAAGCCGCCCGCTCCTGCCGCCTAAGGATCGATCTTGCTTAAAGCATTAGCCTGCGTCAGTGCAGGTGTGTTTGTTCTTTCGCTGGCAGTACACACGGCTCTCGATCATACTCGGGCATGGATCAATATCTCAGACTCCCTGCCCTACGGTCTCTATCAGACTGAAGCAGAAGACGGCAGCGGGTATCAGACCGGGGATCTGGTACTCTCCTGCGTGCCGGAGCTATATGCGCATTACGCCTTTGACCGCGGCTATATCGCAGCTGGCAGCTGCAGCGCCAGGACTGCGCCGGTGGGCAAATACATTGCAGCCGCCCCTGGCGATCACGTGATCATTAATGCAGATGGGGTCTTTGTTAACGGCCGCCTCATGAAGAACAGCCGCCCTGCCCTGGTGGACAGTGAGGGTCAGCCGCTGATTGCACGCAAGATGAACAAGGTGCTCAGTGACGGTGAATACATTCTGCTCAATCCAAAGATGAACTCTTTTGACAGCAGATACTTTGGGGTGGTTTCGGAGGAACACTTCATTGCCAAGCTCAGAAAGCTCTACACACTGGCTGACAATTCTTAAGTAAGGGAAGAGTTTGGGGGACTGAATAGCTGGGTATCAATGCGAAGGCATTGAACTGATTTCTGTTAAATTTTGTTAAATCTCATCTGAAGACTTTACACTGTTTAGCCGATGTTCTGTACAAATATCATCCTTCAGACAGCAGTACCCCGGCCGAAGCCGGGGCACCATAAATATCAGAATTAAATCTGGTACTTACAATTATTAGAAGGTGTAACGAGCACCAACGCTGTAGACGTCTTCTTCGTAGTTGGTTACGCCCTTAGTCCAGGTATCGTAACCCTCATCGGTATCAACATCCCAACGGGCTTCGGTCCATACCTTGAAGTTCGGGGTAACCTGCCAATCGAACTCTAAGTTGACAACTGAAGCGTCGTAATCAACACCCTTTGAGCCATCTTCATCGATGTTCTGATACTGGTATCCACCGAAGATAGACATGCCGTTCTGGAAGGTGTAGCGCAGTACGAATTCAACACCAGAGACGCTGTAATCATTGACTGCAGCAGTATCAAACATAGTGAAGTCGCGATCTGAATACATTACTGCAGTGTAGAAACCGGTGCTGCCGCCCCAAGACAATGAAGCTGCCCACTGGTTATAATCGTCGTAACCATCAACTAAACCTGCCTTGCCTGCTTCATCCTGGAACTGAGCGTAGCTGTAACCGGCACGAATACCGATGGGTCCAAACAGAACGTCAGGAGAGGTATAACCTAAGGCTGCTGCAAAGCCAGAATTGATATCTAATCTCTCGCCAGCCCAATAAGCACCGTCAACCTGCTGATTGTTGTTAGCGGTCTGACCGCTTAACTTAACATCAACACCATAACCATTCCATTCGTACATGATCTGGCCGGCACGACGATCATCGTTGCCTAACTGAGCTACACAGCCAAAGTCCTCAAAAATATCGGTAGGAGAGATAGCAAATTTAATCGCGTCTTCAAACTTACCAGCTTTTAAGGAACCAAACATTCCGAAATCGGCGCCCACCCAAAGGTAGCGGCCATTAAAGTCATCGTCTCCACCTTCGCCATCGTCACCGTTAGCAGCTTCCCATTCGGCTTTACCGAAAACGGCAACATACTGATTGATGGTGGAACGCATGTCTAAACCAAGACGTGCAGAGGTATCGATTGAATTGTCGCCATAGTCGCCCTGAGCATCAGTATTGCCGGTATCTGCACTGTATAAAACTGACTGAACACGACCATAAACAGCTAAAGAAGTACCATCACGGTCATAAACAGTAGCAGCCTGAGCAACGGAAGCAGCAGCAACTGCAGCAACAGCTAAAGCTAAAATTGACTTATTCATCTTCTGAAAATCCCATAATATAATTTATTTTAAGCATCCAGCAATGTGAAAGCGCAATAGCGCCCCAGCACTGTCGCCTGTATTAGTAATCACGTGGACAATATAGCACAAAAAGCTTCGGTTTGAACGTGCAAAAGTCTCACAGTTGACTTTATACAGAGCTGTCAAAAAGTTCACAGATTATTCATTTAATGCTGTTTTGGCGGAAGGTCAGCGATGTTAAATTTAAAGCAAACTGCCTCTATTATCACTATAAAATTCCTTATATATCAAGGATTTAGCAAAATTTAACAAGATTAATTAAAGAAAATTAGAGAGTACAAATCACCAAATTTTGATGCTTTAATTTGTCATTTCTTTGTCTGTTCTTAATAAGGATTTAAAAATTGACTTTTCAATTTTGTGACCTACATCAACAATCTTAAGGGAACTTTTTAACAGCAGCAGAGCAGTCAGCGGATGAAACATCCATCTCTTTCTCTGCATGACGTCCTTAATTTTATCAATTACATAAGTTCGAAGACATTGCTCGATAGCCAACTTTAAGACTGCAGCCCAAGGGCTGCAGAAAAATTACATTATGGGATTTTCAGTAGAATACTGAAATTTATACTTCTTATGTATTGCTTGAGCCGCAATTGCAGCTCTGCTTTAAGCAACGCTTTTTAACAAACACTGCGTGTAAGCAGAGCCGCTAATAACAGGCTCTCTGCGGCTGCCGAGAACCTGATATGTGATTACTATTCTTATTCTAGATTAGAATGTGTAACGAGCGCCAATACTGTAGACATCTTCCTCGTAATTAGTTACACCATTAGTGGCATCATCATAACCATCGTCGGAGTCAAGATCCCAGCGGGCTTCAGTCCAGACCTTGAAGTTCGGGGTAACCTGCCAGTCGATTTCTGCATTCAGAGTGTAGGCATCTAAGTCCTGACCCTCTGCACCGTCTTGATCAAAGTTCTGCCACTCCCAGCCAGCCATGATTGAGATGCCATTCATGAAGCCGTAACGCAACACGAACTCAACACCCTGGACTTTGTAGTCTTCTGCTAAGAAGTTACCACCAGTATAATCATCGTTAGGACGGCTTGAATCCATGCTGAAATCGCGGTTGCTGTACATTACAGCGGTATAGAAACCAGTCTCACCGCCCCAAGCGATGGATGCTGCATACTGGTTGTAGTCATCATACGCATAGTTAATAGCACTATTCTGCTCACCTTCATCAGATGAATCCTGGAACTCCGCATAGCTGTAACCAACACGAATAGCAATAGGTCCAAACAGAACGTCAGGAGTGGTGTAACCCAATGATGCAGCAAAACCAGCGTTAATATCTAAGTTCTCATTACCATCCTTTGTGAAATATGCGCCATCAACCTGCTGATTGTTGTTAGCAGTCTGGCCGCTTAACTTGAAGTCAATACCCCAGCCCGACCACTCGTACATTGCCTGGCCGGCACGACGATCATCATTACCTAACTGGGCAACGCAGCCAAAGTCCTCAAAAATATCAGTCTGAACGATGGTGTATTTAATTGCATCTTCAAACTTACCAAACTTGATTGAACCAAACTGATTAAAATCTAAGCCCACCCAGAGATAACGGGCATTAAAATCATCGTCACCACCTTCGCCATCGTCACCATTAGCAGCTTCCCACTCTGCTTTTGCAAATGCAGACATATACTGATTAATGGTGTTACGCATATTTAAGCCAAGACGTGCGGATGCATCTAATGAATTATCACCATAGTCACCCTGAGCATTGGTGTTGCCAGTATCAGCGCTGTAAACTACAGCCTGAATACGGCCATACACATCCAGAGAGGTGCCGTCCTTGTCAAAGACTGTGGCGGCTTGGGCAGCGCCCACAGTTGATGCTGCAACAGCAGCTACTGCTAATGCGATTAATGTTTGCTTCATTTTAATAACCTATTTTAAAATGTATAAATCAGTTCAAAGAAAATCCCATGCCTGCTCTGCCTTCAGCGGATCGGGCATGCTCTGCTCCACCTCAGAAACCTCTTAGTAAAGCCTCCTTCGTTAGAGCTAACGCGATTATTGTTAATGATTAGCAATTTTGCTCAAAAACTGCTCACCAAGTTTGTTCAAATTCTACCTCAGTTCTGCCAGCATTATCATTTCAATTACGTAACGACTTTATCATTTTAGAGCCTTTTTCTGGGCATAAA
>JADINH010000089.1 GCA_017694225.1 Candidatus Avisuccinivibrio stercorigallinarum | reverse complement strand
GCTGTGCACGGTGGAAGCGCCCTCAGCGCCCGCGCGCGGGGTGAAGCGAAGAGTGGTGCGGGGGCGCACCGTGGTGGAGCCAGTGGCTCCTGCAGTTCCTGCAGCTCTGGGCCGCAGTGAAAGCCTGGGTTTTTCCGGTCTGCTGTTATCAGTCATTTGTTGCCTTCCTTACTCTCTGCTGTTATCCGTAATTATAAAAATCTTGTTCTCTGCACCCTGCAGTCTTCAGCCAAGCTTGACGCCCGGGGCAAAAAGCTCCTGATGTGAGCGCACAAAGGCCGCGGCATCACAGGCTTTCTTGCCCGGAGCCTGCAGTGAGGTGATTAAAAGTGCACCCTCAGCACAGGACACCATAAGCCCGCGCTTGTCAGCCCTGCCGATTACGCCAGGCTCACTGCCAGTGCTTTCAGCTAAAGCCTGTGCCCCGAAGACCTTATAGGTCACGCCCTGATGGGCAAAGGTGGCTGCAGGCCAGGGGTACAGGCCGCGCACCTGCAGAGAAAGGGCCTGCGCGCTCTTAGTGAAATCAAGCGGGCTTTCTGACTTGTCAAGCTTTTTGGCATAGACAGCCTCACTGTCATCCTGCTTTTGGGGCACAATCTTCCCCTCAAGAATGTCAGGCAGCACCTGCACCAGAGTTTTGGCACCCAGGGCCGCCAGCTTGTCAAACAGGCTTTCTGCGGTGTCGTCAGCTGCAATCTCCAGGGACTTTTTGCAATACATATCCCCGGTATCCAGGCCCGCGCCGATCTGCATGATGGTAACGCCGGTCTCTTTGTCGCCTGACAAAATCGCCCGCTGAATTGGGGCGGCGCCGCGCCAGCGCGGCAGCAGTGAAGCATGCACATTGATGCAGCCAAGGCGCGGGGCGGCAAACACCGCCTCAGGCAGCAGCAGGCCGTAGGCCACCACAATGGCCAGATCTGCATTCAAATCGCGAAATGCCTGACGATCTGTCTCTTCCTTAAAATTAAGCGGAGTTCTGACCTCCAAGCCGTGCTCAAGGGCCAGCTTCTTGACGGCGCTGGGCTGCAGCTTATGCCCGCGCCCTGCCGGACGGTCAGGCTGAGTGTAGACTGCAACCGGCTTAATGCCGGCCTCAAGCAGTGCCTGCAAGTGCACGGCTGCAAAATCCGGGGTGCCTGCAAAGATAATTCTGCTCAAATTAGTACTCCACGCCGCTGCGTTTGGCTTCTTTCTTTAACTTAGTGTACTTCTTTAAGAGCATTCCGCGCTTAAGCGCTGACAGGTGATCAATAAAGAGTGTGCCGTCCAGATGCTCAATCTCATGCTGCAGGCAGATGGCAAAAAGCCCGCCGGCATCGTAGGTTACTTCCTCGCCGTTTAAATTGAGAGCCTTGACCTGCACTTTTTCTGAGCGGGTGATTTCAGCATTGTACTCAGGCACTGACAGACAGCCCTCGGTGGAGAGCACCTCACCCTCACGCGCGGTGATCTCAGGATTGATAAGCACCACCTGATTTTCAGGTTTGCCCTGCTCGCCGTCATCACCGGGAATATCAATTACCACCATGCGGATCTTAAGGCCCACCTGCGGGGCGGCCAGCCCGATACCCTCGTCATGGTACATGGTCTCAAACATGTCTGCAGCTAAGGTTTTAATCTTATCATCTATAACTTCCACCGGTCTGCACTTGCAGCGCAGCCGGTCATCAGGAAAATGTACTACCTTTAAAATGGCCATTAATTTAAATAACCTCACAAAAATTTGGGTTAATTTTAGCATGTATCTGCACTCTGCCTGCAAAAATGCCGTGAGCAGAATGTTTGCAGCGTGATCTGACCCTCCTTTCACAACGTCACTTAGGCGCTTAAGCTTTGGTTTTTACTGCCTTGCTGCAGCGCATTTTGCTTTGCTTTGAGAGCAAATTTCCACTATCATGGCGCCGCCCTGCAGCGCTGCTGCCCCATGAGGCCGCAGCTGGGCAAAGCGGGCTGACAGAAGACTTAGCGGGGAGCGAAAGCAGGAAAAAAGGCAGAAAGGCAGAGAGCGATATGGCAGACATGACAGACGATTTAAGGCACCATTCTGATGATTTAAGCCACAAGGCAGCAGAAAAGGCTCTGGCGCAGGCATTAGTTTCAAGTACTCAGCCCGAACGTCCGGCTGAAAAAGCAGCTGCCGATCCAGCGCTTGAGGCCCTGGGGCTCATTCCTGATCCTGCATTGGAACAAGCCGCCACTGCTTCCCATGAGGAGGAGCATCAACAGTTAAAACCGGGCGATCTCTGCCCGCAATGCGGCGGCGTGCTGATGCTGCGCTCCACTGAGCGCGGTGAGTTTTTGGGCTGCAGCAATTACCCTGACTGCTCCTTTGTGCGGCATCTGCCAGCCGCCCCGGTGAGCAATCTGGCCATTTTGTCATCAACCTGCCCGGACTGCGGCCGGCCCCTTGCGGTCAAGCACGGCCGCTACGGCCTGTTTATCGGCTGCAGCGCCTATCCCGAGTGCCGCTATATCGTGGAGAAAAAGGTGCAGAGTCCGATTGTCTGCCCGATGTGCCGCAAGGGCCGCATCGTCAAGCGCCAGTCCCGCTCAGGTCGCAGCTTTTATGCCTGCAATAATTACCCGGCCTGTGACTTTCTGCTGCCCGGCGAGCCCGTGGAGAGCAAATGCCCGGACTGCGGCTTTCCGCTGCGCTATAAAAAGAAGGTCAAAGCCGGCATTGCACTCTACTGCCCCAATTCTTTGTGCCCGTCCAAAAGAAAGCGCAAAAAGGAGCTGTGGCAGCCTGACTAAAAGTGCGTTTTACCGCCCCCAAACAGGCTATAATAAGCCCCGATTTTTTAAACAACGTTTGCTAAGTTACACAACACGAGACAAAAGATTTGAAGCCCAAATACGAGCCCAAGAAACTTAAAGATCGCTTCCGCGGCTTTCTGCCGGTGATCGTGGACATTGAGACCTCCGGTTTTGATCCCCAAAAAGCTGCCATACTGCAGGTTGCCTTTATGTTTGTCACCATGGATGAGCATGGTATGCTCCATCCGGATGAACTGCTGCGTGCAGAGATCCGTCCTTTCCCGGGAGCTCAGATTGAAGAGGCCAATATCAAATACATCGGCCTTGATCCCTTTGATGAAAGCCGCGGACTTGAGGATGAGTTTATCGCCCTGCCGCGCCTGTTTAAGGCAGTCTCCAAGCGCATCAAAAAAGAGGGCTGCAAAAAGGCTATTTTAGTGGGCCACAACGGCTCCTTTGACCGCGACTTCATCAATGCCGCAGTAGAACGCATGAAGTACAAGCGCAATCCTTTCCACCCCTTTACCGTACTCGATACCGCCTCACTCTCCGGCCTGGTTTACGGTCAGACCGTGCTGGGCCTGGCCTGCTTTGCCGCAGGCATCGACTTTGATGACGGTGAGGCTCATGACGCGGGCTATGACACCCGCATGGAGTGCGAGCTCTTCTGCCGCTTGGTCAACCGCTTTACCCTCTATGCAGGCTTCCCGCCTCCCCTGCCGCGCTTTGCTGAGCAGCGCCTTGAGGAGCAGCGCCACCGCAGAACTGAAGAGCAGGAAGGCGAAACCCAGATCTCCGATTTTGCCGAGAAACTGCAGCAGGCCGTCAAAGAGGCCGGTGAGCAGCAGTCCGGAAACTCCGCCGAAGCTGCCTGTGCAGACGAGGGCAAATGATCTCAAAGCTAACCAAAAAGTAAAAACAAAGCACACCGCAGCACTGCAGCTGCTGCGCAGGGGGCGGCTCTGGCCGCCCTGCCATTTTTTGAACCTGCTTTAAGTCCGGAAGTCCGCTGTCCTGCAGCCTAAACGCTGCGCAGCAGAGCGCAAAACAGCATCCTTATTGAGATTAATTCTCAAATGCGACAAATATGGCATTAAGCATTTGAGAAAAGTTCGGCCGTGGCATATCCTTGATGACAGTCAATTATAAAAATTTTGCAACAGGAGCAATTAACCATGGCTTTTACCTTACCGCAGCTTGAGTACGCACCGGCCGCTTTCCCTGCTTTTATCTCCGAAAAGACTTTCAGCTTCCATCACGGCAAGCACTTGCAGACCTATATCGACACCACCAACAAGCTGGTCGCCGGTTCTGACTACGAGGGCAAGAGCCTGGAGGAAATTGTGATGACTGCCTCAGGTCCGCTGTTCAACAACGCCGCCCAGGCCTGGAACCACGAGTTCTACTTCAAGTGCATCAGCCCGGAAAAGAAAGAGATTCCGGCAGCCTTAAAGGCCCTGATTGAGCAGAACTTCAACAGCGTTGAGGAGTTCAAGGAGAAGTTTATCGCTTCAGCTGTCGGCAACTTCGGCTCCGGCTGGACCTGGCTGATGCAGACCGGCCCGAACAAGCTTAAGATCATGAACACCTCCAATGCAGGCAACCCGATGGTCGACGGCTTCACCCCGCTGCTCACCGTGGATGTGTGGGAGCACGCTTACTACCTTGATTTCCAGAACCGCCGTGCAGACTACTTAAAGGCCTTCATGGAGTATGTAAACTGGGACTTTGTGGCTGCAAACCTGAAGTAAAAGCCGCAAGTTCTTCCTCGATTTCAGATTTAGCTGTTTACTCCCGGGGAGCCTCAGGGCTCCCTGCTTTGTGCCCGGGATTTTAGCGT
>JADINH010000088.1 GCA_017694225.1 Candidatus Avisuccinivibrio stercorigallinarum | reverse complement strand
CACCTAAAGGTAATGGGCTTCCACGCTACGTAATTCTGTGAAAAAGACCGTGTTTTTGCGCTTAAAAGTGCAGCATGCGTCATACTTTTAGAAGCAAAAATTTTAAAAAACTGGATTTTTTAGGTAAAATTTGCACAGCCCTCTGACTTCCTGGCAGAGAGCAGAGAGAATACAGCAGAATAATAAGAGTTATGTCAACAAGAACAAAAGCTCCGGCCCTGGTCAGAGCAGATTTAGCAGAGAGACTGGTCTACCGGCTTGGTTTCCCCAAATCGGAGGCTATGGATTTTATAGACAACATGTTCAAGATCATCTCCAAATCTCTGTGCGAGGGCGAGGATGTGCGCCTCACCGGCTTTGGCAATTTTGAAGTGCGCGAAAAGAAGGAGCGCCCCGGCCGCAACCCCCGCACCGGTGAACATGTCACCATTGCTGCCCGCCGGGTGGTCACCTTTAAGACCGGCAACAAGTTAAAGGGCCGCATCGATAATTGGTAAAGGCAAAATCCCTCTTTTTTGTGCTTTCGTTGTATAATCAGCAGGCCGCATAAATGCGGCCGCATTTATTTATGCGCCTTTTAGAACTTTGAGAACGGAAGTTTAAAATGCAGCAGTTTATCTATACCATTAAAGACAGGGACGGCGTGCATGCCCGTCCTGCCGGTGTGATCATTCAGGCAGCCCACAAGTTCAAGTCTGACATTGCGCTTAAGGCCAAGGGCAAGCAGATCTCCTTAAAGGGCGGCATTTTCTCCTTAATGGGTCTGGGCATCCGCTGCGGTGATGAGATTGAAGTAGTCTGCACCGGTGAGGATGAGACCGAGGCAGCCGCTGCCATGCGCCAGAGCTTTGAGCAGAACCTCTAAGCCCTGCCCCCTGCTTTTATCAACGTCTTATTTACGTCTGCTGCAGCCAGTGTGCTGCAGCGGATGATTGCCAAACAACGCACCTGTACACTCCTTCCTGCCATAAAGCTTTGCACAGCCCTGCAGGGCGCAGTTTAGTCTGCCAGACAAAGAAAAAGGCAGCCTTAATTGCTTAAAGCCGCCCTCTTTAACTTTACCGCTTTGTAAAGCAGTTTAAGTTTAATTCCAGCCTGCAGCCTCGCGCAGACCGTCTGCGATGTCAGCTGCGGTGGGCACCACCACTACGCCGGCCTCACGCAGCGCCTGCTGCTTGGCCTGGGCTGTGCCCTGGCCGCCGGTGATGATGGCGCCGGCATGTCCCATGCGCTGCCCAAGCGGAGCGGTCGAGCCTGCGATATAGGAGACCACGGGCTTGGTCATATTGGCCTTGATCCAGGCAGCTGCATCCTGCTCTGAGGTGCCGCCGATCTCGCCTACGAGCACCACAGCCTCGGTCTCAGGATCGTTTTCAAAGAGTTCCAACATATCCACAAAGCTGGAGCCCTGCACCGGATCGCCGCCGATGCCCACGCAGGTGGACTGGCCAAAGCCGGCGTCAGTGGTCTGCTTTACCGCCTCGTAAGTTAAGGTGCCGGAGCGTGAGACGATGCCGACTCTGCCCTTTTGATGAATGTAGCCTGGCATAATGCCGATTTTGCACTCACCGGGGCTGACAATGCCCGGGCAGTTGGGGCCGATTAATCTGGTATGCGGGTTGGGAGCCTGGCGCAGCTTAGCCTTGACCTTGAGCATATCAAGCACCGGAATGCCCTCGGTAATGCAGACGATAAGCTCCAGCCCGGCATCAATGGCCTCCAGAATGGAATCGGCGGCAAATGCCGGCGGCACGAAGATCATGGTGGCAGTAGCGCCGGTGACATCCACGCACTCGCGCACAGTGTTAAAGACCGGCAGGCCCAAATGCTGTGAGCCGCCGCGGCCGGGGGTCACGCCGCCTACCATGCGGGTGCCGTACTCCAGGCACTGCTCGGTGTGGGCGGTGCCCTGTGAACCGGTGATGCCCTGACACATCACCCTGGTGTCCTTGTGAACTAAGATACTCATTTACTTTGCTGCCTCCTCAGCCTTCTGCACGGCAAGCAGCGCCGCCTCGCGCAGTGAATAAGCAGGCTGAATATTAAGTCCGCTGTGCATTAAAAGCTCTGCGCCGTCCCTGGCGTGGTTGCCCTCAAGGCGCACCACTACGGCCACATTGGTGCCCACTTCCTTGACGGCGCCCAAAATGCCTTCTGCAATCAGATCGCAGCGCACGATGCCGCCGAAGATGTTGACTAAGATGCAGCGCACATTGGGATCTTCAAGGATGATCTTAAAGGCCTCCATCACACGCTCGCGGGTGGCAGTGCCGCCCACATCAAGGAAGTTTGCCGGAGCGCCGCCGGAGTTCTTGATGATGTCCATGGTGCCCATGGCAAGGCCCGCGCCGTTGACCAGGCAGCCGATATTGCCCTCAAGAGGCACGTAAGTAAAGCCCGAGGCGGTGGCCCTGGCTATACGCGGATCTTCCTGTGAAGGATCGTCAAGCTCAACCAGGTCCGGATGGCGGTAGAGTGCATAGCTGTCAAGATTAATCTTGGCATCAAGGCAGAGCAGCCTGCCCTCCTGCGTTACGGCCAGCGGATTGACCTCGATAAGGCTCAAGTCCTTTTCCAGGAACATCCTGGCCATGCCCACGAAAATCTTGGTGAACTCATTGACCTGCTTGCCCTTAAGGCCAAGCTTGTAAGCAAGCGCACGGCCCTGATAAGGCTGGGGGCCGGTCAGTTCATCTATCACCACCTTTAAAATCTTCTCAGGCTCTTTGGCCGCGAGCTCTTCAATGGACATGCCGCCGGCCTCCGAGGCCATGATGGTCAGATGGCCGGAGGTGCGGTCAATGGTGGCGCCCAAATAAAGCTCACGCACTGCATCGGTGGCCCGCTCAATTAAGATGCGCGAGACCAGTTTGCCATGCGGGCCGCTCTGGCGGGTGACCAGGCGGCTGCCCAGCCACTTGGCGGCAAAAGCCTCAGCTTCAGCCGGGGTCTTGACTAACATCACGCCGCCTGCCTTGCCGCGGGCGCCTGAATGCACCTGACATTTGCAGACAAAGGGGCCGGGGGATAATTCGTAGGCTGCCTTGCCTATGCCGGTGGCCTTGGTGCTTACTCTGAAATCAGGCACCGGAATACCATAGGAGCGCAGCATCTCTTTGGATTGATATTCGTGTAAATGCATTTTCTCTAATAATCCTGCAAATTTAGTGCAGTAATTAAAATACAAAAGCCCTGCCGCGTAAAGGGGCAGGGCAAAATCTGCATCAGGTAAAACAGTGCAAAAAAGCCTTATTCAGCGTCCTGATTCTGCTGATTTATCAGCTTTATGGCGTCTTCATTGTACTCAATGTCGGTCAATTCCCTTGCACCTAAATAGAGCACATCCTGCATGCGGCCGCGGTAATACTGCACTAATTGAGTGCGCATTAAGGACTCATATTCACCCAGGGTCTTGTCATCGAGCGAGCCCACGCTCTTTAACAAAGCCAGGGTTTCACGGCCCTGATTGTCGCCGATGGTGTAATTGAGATCCCCCTGCTGCGGGATGGCAAAGACGGCCATGCCAAAGTTCGGATCGACATTGCCAGAGCCGCGCTCTAAGCGCACATTGGAGATCACGCTTACATCCTTGGGAAGTGCAGCATTGGGATCGGCCTTTAAGGCTTTGACAAAGTCAGTGAGGATGGTGCGGCCCTGGGCCATTGCTTTCTTTTGCACCACCACCGCAGCAGCCTCGTCTTTGACCTCATCTAAGGTGCGCAGCTCAGCTGCACGGTAATCGGATATATTAAGCACCACTGCAGAGGTGTCAGAGAGATTGACCACCGGAGTATTGATGCCGGAGGTGTAATTGTCCTCAGAGAAGGCAGCATCCTGCAGCGCCTGGGTGTTAAGCGGCCAGGGGGCCTTGTCATCGCCCTGATTAAGCCCGTCGCAGGTCTGCACCTTAAGGCCCAGGGTCTCAGCGGTAAGGTCTAGTGAATCCGGGTTTTCAAAGGACATATCGGCCATGGAGTTTAATTTGTCCTGATAAAGCTCACGGGCCTTGTCAGCCACATAGGCAGAGGCCAGGCGGGTCTTTACTTGGGCAAAATCAGGCAGAGCCGGCGGATAAATCTTGTCGACCTTAAGGTAGTGGGTGCCAAAATTGTCGGTGATCTTCTGACTTACCTGACCCTCGCTTAAGGCAAAGGCGGCATCCGAGAGATTGGCGGCCAGATCCTCGCGGGTGACCTCACCCATGAAGCCGCCGCTGTCCTTTGCAGAGGGATCGTCCGAGTACTCGGAGGCGAGAGCGGCAAAATCCTCACCTGAGGCCAGCGCGGCATCAATTTTGGCAATGCGCTCTGCGCCGTCGGCGGCATCGGCCTTAACCAAAATGTGGCGCACGGCGCGTCTTTCAGGGGTGCGGAAATCTTCCTGATTTAAGGTGAGATAATCCTGCAAATCGGCATCGGTATAGGTGATGTCCTTTTTCAGCTCATTGGTGTCAAGCAGCAGATAGGTAAACTTGACCTGAGCGGGGGCCATGAATCGATCGTGATTGGCCTCATAGAACTCCTGCACCTCAGCATCTGAGGCGGTGATTTCGCGCTCCAAATTGGTCAAATCCAGGCTGTAGAGATCCACTACGCGATACTGCGTGAGCAAACGTCCCATGGCGGTTACTTCATAAGGCAGCGGAGCGCCGGAGGTGTTCACGGCCGGCACGCCGACAAAGTCAGTCATGAGCGACAGGCGCAGCTGCTCGCCAAAATACTCCGGGTTCATGCCCATATTGCGCACGGAAGCTAAATACAGCTCATTGTCAAATTTGCCGTCGCGCTGGAAGGCTGGAGTGCGTCTTATCACCTCACGCACCTGTTCATCGCCGATGCGCACGCCGCTGTCAAAGACGGCAGAGGAAAAAGCCACATGATTAATCAGGCTCTCCAGCACCCGGGTTCTTAAAGCATTGACATAGGCGGGATTTTCCAGAAGCTTGGAGGCCTCGGCACCGTACATGCGGTGCATCTGCTGAGTCTCGCGGTTGTACTGCTCATTCCACTCATTGGCGGTAATGCTGTAGTCGCCGACCTTGACTGGATCGGTATTGAGCCTCGGGATCAAATAACCGCCCACACCGGCAAAGATGAAGGACAGGATGATGATCCAAAACAGTAATTTAAAGATTTTACCTTGCGCGCCTTCACGCAGCTTGTCTGATAGCATCTTAATTTCTCCGCAGGAAAGCTCCGGCCTCACGGCTAAGGCCCCTGCCCAATTTTAAAAAACTGCAAAGATTATACAGGATTTAAAGCCCTGACTGAAAGCGCGCAGCACTGGTCAAAAGGAGCGGGCAAAGAAAGCCCCGCAGTGCGGGGACTTGAACTTCGTTAAAGGTGCCGTCACGGCAGCCTTTTCAATCCTATGCTTATTTGTTGTTCAAGCTGTCTTTTAAAGACTTGCCGGCTTTAAAGGCCGGAACCTTGCCTGCAGGGATATGCACCTCTTCCTTAGTGCGCGGATTGCGGCCCATGCGCTCAGATCTCTCACGCACCAGAAAAGTACCAAAGCCCACCAGGGAAATGGACTCGCCGGAGACTAAGGTGTCCTTGACGGTGTCCACAAAAGCATTCAATGCTGCCTGAGAATCCTTTAAAGAAAGGTTGGTCTTCTCAGCTATCTTGTCAACTAATTGCCCTTTGTTCACAATACACTCCTTTATTGCTAAGGCGGCCTCAGCCTGGAATGCCCAAGCGGCCTGACGTTTTTATTATGCCCAAAGGTTTGCGGCTTTATGAGCGCTTATTGTTATAAATGCGATCTTTCGCACTATTTTTCACGCACTTTTTTTAAAATCGGGGCTTGAAGACCCCGCTTTTGCACAGTATCGGCCGCCAAAGCGGCCTGAAATGAGCAAAGATTAAAGGGTATCGAGAAACAAACGCAGCACTTCAAGGCGCTCTTCAAGCTTCAGGCTCAGGCGGCGCAGCGCTGCAGCCTGCGCATCCCGGCTGTCCATTTCCAGGTAATCCACTGCCAGATTTAAATTGGGCAGCAGATTTTCTGCGCTGACGCAGACCGGCCTTGCGATCTTCAAAAAGACCTCAGGCGAGGAGGGTTTGTCCCCGCGCTCAATGGCACAGGCCAGGGCATCGATGTGCTTTAGCAGAGCAAGAGCAGCCTGTGACAGCCCGTCAGGCGTGCTCAGATCCGGCCCGGGCGCTGCCTCTGAGTACTGCCCGGCGGCAGCACTGTCCGGATTCTCACCCGGCGCGGCATCAGGCAGGCCCTCTTCCCCCTCTTCCCCCTGCTGTGCCAAACGGCGGCGGGCGGCAAAGGCCTGCTCGGGGGTGAGTTCTGCCGCCTCTGGCAGCTCGGCATAAGTCTTTGAGATCTGATCATTCATTTGGCTTATCCATCTATAAGTACAAATTGCTTAACATCTTTGCTTAACAGCTTTAATTTTAAGTGATGCACAGAGACAAAGACAGCACCGGATTGGCAAAACCGTCCGGTGCTGTCTGCTATTTAATGCTGCGCCTGCTTTGGCTTAGCAGTTGGACACGGAGCTGTCCGTGGAGCTGCTGCCGTCTGCGCTCTTGGGCTTGGAGGCCCAGGGCGTGGTCGGCACAAAGCTGCAGGGATCGTGCTCGAGCGCCGTCTCCAGCACCTCGTCAATGCGCTTGACCGGCACTATTTTAAGGCCGGTCTTGACCTTTTCAGGAATGTCCCACAGATCTTTGACATTGTCCTGAGGGATGAGCACGGTCTTGATGCCACCGCGCAGGGCCGCAAGGAGTTTCTCCTTCAGGCCGCCGATGGGCAGCACATCGCCGCGCAGCGTGATCTCGCCGGTCATGGCCACATCAGCGCGCACCGGATTGCCGGTTAAGGCTGAGACCACCGCAGTCACCATGCCCACGCCCGCTGACGGGCCTTCCTTAGGGGTGGCGCCTTCAGGCACATGAATGTGCAGATCGCACTTTTCATAAAAGCTCTGATCAAGATGCAGCATGCCAGAGCGCTTGCGCACCAGGGTAATGGCAGCTGAAATGCTCTCTTTCATGACCTCGCCTAATTTGCCGGTCAGCTGATGCTTGCCGCTGCCTTCATTGGCCACTGCCTCAAGCTGCAGAATGTCACCGCCTAGAGAAGTCCAGGCCAAACCGTTGACCAGACCCACCTTGTTCTCCTCAAGCTTGGAGGTGAAGTCATAGCGGCGGGGCCCAAGCAGCTTGCCCACCTGCTTTACATCCACCGTGGTTTTGCGGGTGCGGGCCTTTTTGCCCTGTGCCGCAAGCTCAGAGGCCTTGAGCATCTTGTCTTTGACCACCTTGCGGCACAGCTCATTGATAAGGCGCTCCAGTCCGCGCACACCGGCTTCATGGGTGTAATAGCGGATAAGCTCCATCAAAGCCTCATCGGTGAGGGCAAACTCCGAGGCCCCCAGGGCGTTGAGGCGCAGCTGCTTGGGCAGCAGGTACTGCTTGGCGATATTGAACTTCTCATCTTCAGTGTAAGAGGAGAGATCAATGACCTCCATGCGGTCAAGCAGCGGCTCAGGGATATTGTAGGAATTGGCCGTGGCAATGAAGAGCACATTGGACAGGTCAAAATCCAGATCCACATAATTGTCGTTAAAGCTGCGGTTCTGCTCGGGATCCAGCACTTCAAGCAGGGCATCTGCCGGATCGCCGCGCAGGCCGTCACGCCCGATTTTGTCAATCTCATCGAGCACAAACAGCGGGTTGTTGACCCCGGCCTTGACCAGGTTCTGAATGATGCGTCCGGGCATGGCACCGATATAGGTGCGGCGGTGGCCGCGGATCTCGGACTCATCGTGCAGGCCGCCCAGCGAAATGCGCACATACTTGCGTCCGGTGGCCTTGGCCACGGAAGCGCCAAGTGAAGTCTTGCCGATGCCAGGAGGGCCCATCAGGCAGATGATGGGGCCGTGAATCTCATTGGAGCGCGCCTGTACGGCCAGATACTCCAAAATGCGGTCTTTGACCTTTTCAAGGCCGTAATGATCGGCATCCAGGGTCTGCTGCGCCTTTTTCAGATCCTTATTGACCTCAGATGAGACCTCCCAGGGGATGCTGAATAAGTTGTCGATGTAATTGCGCACCACCGCGCTCTCAGATGAAGAGGCGCTCATGGCCGAGAGCTTAGAGATCTCCTTGTCAAGGCGGGTAAGCACCGCCTGCGGGGCCTTGAAGTCCTTTAACTTTCTGCGGTACTCATTGATCTCAGAGAGATCGTCCCCCTCAAGCTTAAGCTCGCGGCGGATGGCCTTTAACTGCTCATTTAAGAAGTACTCGCGCTGATTTTGATCCATGGAGCGGCGGGCTTCCTGCTTGATGTGCTCTTCAAGCTCACGGCGGTAGGAGTAGCCGTTGAGCAGCGAGATCAGGATCTGTGCACGCTCCAGCGGATCGATGGTGTTAAGCAAAAGGCGCTTGTCGGCATTGTCAAAGCTTAAGATCTGCGCCAGCACATCGGTCAGCACATTAAGGCGCTGCTCTTTTTTCAGGGTCTCCACCAGTTCATTGGGCACGCTCTTCTCGATAATGCCTTTGACGGCGGCTTCGCTGTTCTTGATGGCATTAAGCAGGCTTGCCTGCAGGGCGTCCACATAATGGGAGGCCTTGACCGGATCAACTTTGGGCTCCACGCATCTTTTGATTTTGGCATAGCGGATCACGCTGTCGCTGCGCTCTTCAATTGAGATGAGCTCAGCGCGGGCAAAGCCGCGGATCACGCATTTGTAGGTATCGGGATCTTTATAGTCACCGTTTGAGACCTTGCAGATAAGGCCAATGGGCTGCAGGCCCTCGCGGCCGGGCAGCTCTTCATTGTCATCATTCTGGCAGAATACAGCCAGGCTCTGCTTGCTCTCCTGCGCGCTCATGCAGGCCTGAATGGACTGCTCGCGGGCCGCTAAAATCTGTACATTGGAGTGCGGGGTGACGATGATGCCGCGCAGCGAGATCATCGGCAGAACCTGCTCTAACTCCTGATTTTCCTCATGTTCATTGACAGCCTTTGCCGGTGCGGCCTTGCTGTTGTTTTTAATTTTCTTTTCCATGTTTTTCCATTCAACGTCCTAAGCATGTTGTGCTTATTGTGCTGCAGTTTTTAACGTTTTAAAAATCAAAAGAGAAAAAGTTAAAGCTTAAATTAAAGTTAAAAAACCTGTTTGGTCTGCATCTAACATGACGGCAAAATTAACATTTTTCAAGGGTGCTGGGCATAAAGCTGCGAAAAAAGGCGCACAGCCTGCAAAAAGACCGTACGCCTGATAAAACAGTCAGCCTTAAGCGTTGCTGGCGCGGGCTGCCTGCTCCATGTCGCCCTTTTTGATCACCAGGGGCTCAGTGCCGTTCTTGACGGCGTTTTCATCCACCACGACCTTCTGCACATCGTGCACTGAGGGAATGTCATACATGGTGTTCAAAAGCAGGCTCTCCACCACGGAGCGCAGACCGCGGGCGCCGGTATGGCGGGCGATGGCGGTATCGGCAATGGCCTGCAGGGCCTCTTCAGTAAACTCCAGATCTACATCCTCAAGCTTGAACATGGCCTTGAACTGACGCACGATGGCGTTCTTGGGCTCACGCAGCACGCGCACCAGGCTGTCGCGGTCGAGCTCGGCTAAGGCAGTAATCACCGGCATACGGCCGACAAATTCAGGGATAATGCCGAATTTGACCAGATCGTCAGGCTCCACGCGCTGATACTTCTGCGTAAGCGTGAGCTTGTCCTTCTCGCCGCGCACCTCAGCGCCAAAGCCGATGCCGCTGTTTTTGGACACGCGCTTTTCCACAATGCGGTCAAGGCCGTCAAAAGCGCCGCCGCAGATAAACAGGATCTGTGAGGTATCAACCTCGATCATCTTCTGCTGCGGATGCTTGCGCCCGCCCTCAGGCGGAATGGAGGCTACGGTGCCTTCAACAAGCTTTAACAGGGCCTGCTGCACGCCCTCACCGGAGACGTCGCGGGTGATGGACGGATTTTCAGACTTGCGGGCAATCTTGTCGATTTCATCAATATAGATGATGCCGCGCTGCGCCCTGCTCACGTCATAATCACAGGTCTGCAAGAGACGCACAATCACGTTCTCCACGTCCTCACCGACATAGCCGGCCTCAGTTAAGGTGGTGGCATCAGACATGGCAAAAGGCACATTTAAAAAGCGCGCCAAAGTCTGCACCAGCAAAGTCTTGCCAGAGCCCGTGGGTCCAATCATTAAAATATTGGACTTAGCCAGCTCCACCGTGTCATCCTGTGACATGTGCTTTAAGCGCTTGTAGTGATTGTAAACCGCCACGGACAAGACTTTTTTGGCCTCTTCCTGACCGATGACATACTCATCAAGATGCTTCGCCATCTCATGCGGGGTCGGGATAGTGCCCAGATCAAATTTCTCCGTACTGCTGCCGGGAGCGGGGCTGGGGTCTTTCTTGACCACGCCCTGTGCACTTAAGACCTTATAGCAGCGCATAACGCAGTCAGAGCAGATGCAGTTGCCGTCATCTGACTGAATTAAAGTACGGTCGGCACTCTGGCCGCGGCCGCAGAAGATACAGCGCACGTCCCGGCCGCCATTCTTCTCGTTGTCTTTATCCATAAAATGATGAATCCTTAAATCTTCTGTATCTGATGAAAAGCAGCTGCCTGCCAAAAACAGTTAAAGTTACTGCTCTATCATACGCCATAAAGGCCGCCTCAGCCGTGGTGCAGGACAAAAGAACACAATTTGGCTGCCTGCGCTTACACTCTGACAGGCAAAGCTTCAGGGCTGCGCGCTTTTAATTGCTCTCAGTCTTTGACTGCACCTCTTCGCGGCTGACAATGACCTCGTCAATCAGGCCGTAGTCCATCGCCTCCTTGGCGCTCATGAAATTGTCACGCTCGCAGTCGCGTACCAAATCCTCAACCGGACGGCCGCAGTTTTGGGCCAGAATTTCAGTTAAGGTGCGCTTGGTGCGCTCAATCTCACGGGCATGGATCATGATGTCGGTAGCCTGGCCCTTAAAGCCGCCTAAAGGCTGATGGATCATGATGCGGGCATGCGGCAGGGCATAACGCTTGCCCTTGGTGCCGCCCGAGAGCAGGAATGAGCCCATGGAGCAGGCCTGGCCTAAGCACAGGGTGCAGACGTCAGGCTTGATGTACTGCATGGTGTCATAAATGGCCATGCCGGCAGTAACCACGCCGCCGGGTGAATTGATGTACAGATAGATGTCCTTGTCCGGATTGTCCGACTCCAGGAACAACAGCTGGGCCACGATGAGATCGGACATGTGATCTTCAATCTCACCGGTGATAAAAATAACTCGGTCCTTAAGCAGACGGGAGTAAATATCAAATGAACGCTCGCCCCTTCCGGTCTGTTCAATGACCATCGGCACCAAGCTCTGCATGCGCTCTGACATGATGTGCTCCTTATCAAAAGCAAGCTGAATAAAAAATAAAATTCCCCGCCTGAGGTGAGGTGGGGAATATTATGGCACAAATTCAGGCCGGCATACACCAGCCTGCAGCCACTGCAAAATTAGAGTTACTCTTTCAGGCCCATCAGCTCTGAGAAGGTCTTCTCCTCAGTCTCGCACTTGGCATTGCTCTGAATGTAATTGAGCAGATCGCGCTCGTAAGCCTGATTGCGCACTAAGGTGAACTGCTTCTTGTCGTTCTTGATCTCGTGCTTGGCTTCCTCAGGATCATCATAAGCCTCAGCGTACATGTTGAGCAGGTATTCGATGCTTTCCTCAGACGGAGCCTTGATGCCGGAGAGTTCAACATAGTGGGTCAGCAGGTACTGCATGCGGGTCTCAAACAAAGCCTGATCCTTGTTGTACTCAGGATCTGCATAAGCCTTCTCCAGCTTCTGGGAGACCGGCAGACCGTAAGCGCGCAGCTGCTCCTCTTCCTGCTTCTTGAGCTGCATGCGGCTGGCTTCAACGGAAGCGGCCGGAACGTCAAAATCACCGTAGTAGTCAAGCAGAGCACTGTACACATTGCCGCGCTGCACGGTCAGCAGAGCGCGTTTCTGCTCACGCTCCATGTTGGTGCGCAGAGCATTGCGGAAGCTGTCCATAGAGCCGTCATCAACACCGAATAACTTGAAGAAATCAGCATCAACCTCAGGCAGGATCTGATCGGAAACGGAGTTGACGGTAATGTCAAACTCAGCGGGCTTGCCCCTTAAGTGCTCAGCCTGATAATTCTCCGGGAAGGTTACATTGATGGTGAAGCTGTCGCCGGCCTTGTGACCGATGATGCCCTCAGAAAAGCCCGGGATCATGGCAGTGGTGCCCAGGTGCAGGGAGAAATCCTGACCCTTGCCGCCATCAAACTCCTGGCCATCCACGCGGCCCACGAAATCGATCTTGACGAGCTTGCCGTTCTCAGCGACAGCCTCGTCATTGACCTTCCACTTGGCCTGCTGCTTGCGCAGGTTCTCAATCATCTTGTCGATATCAGCATCGGTAACAGTGCTGGAGGTGACCTTTACAGTCATCTCAGAGAGGGGCTTGTCCTCGATCTCAGGCTCAACCTCAAAAGAAGCGGTATAAACGAACTCGCCGTCCTTATCAAAGGAAGACTTTTCAAAGCTGACCTCAGGAGTGCCGGCCACCTTGGCTGCAGTCTCGCCCAGAGCCTTGGGCAGGGTCTCACGCACCAGAGTGTCGTAGGTTTCGCCGAGCATATTGGCGCCGTAGTAAGTCTCTAAAACCTTGGTCGGAACGTGGCCCTTGCGGAAACCGTCAATACGTGCGTTCTTTGCAGTCTTGCGCAAGCAGGTGGTATATGCTTTCTTAACATCTTCTGCTGGCACAGTCACAGTAATAAGGCGCTTTAAGCCTTCAAGATTCTCAATTGAAGCCTGCATTTCTTTCCTCTATTGGGTTGCAGTAAATTTCTTTAATTAACACAATTCAGACACCACGGAGCGAAAACTGTGCCGTGCGTCCTGAAAAACTTGCCTATTATATTAAAGCCTGACGGGCTAAATCAATAGCGCAGTGCCCCAGGTGCGCCGCAGCTCTGCCCCATTTTGGCATTTTTGGCACAGTTTAAACACTTAAGACGCTTTTGAATTTTCAGCCCTGTTCCCTGGTGCTACTCTGCCCGGCAAGCTTGGGGCCTCAGGGCCCCTGGCTCGATACTTAATTAATGCAGCTGCCGGCACGGGCAGTAAAAAGCGCTGCAGCACCTGCGTGTACTGTGATGCAGCGGGCCCCTGCCTGCACCGCTGTCCCCGCGCTGTCTGTGCAAAAACTTTATTCCTGCCTGATTGTGCTCTGCCAGGCCGGGGCAGTGTTTTTTGAACAAAACGCTCTGCCGCGCGTTGCTTTGCCCTTGCGGGCAGACTAAACTTGAGACAGCCACATTAACATCAGGAACAGCACATGCTCGGTTTAATTGAGGGCTT
>JADINH010000013.1 GCA_017694225.1 Candidatus Avisuccinivibrio stercorigallinarum | reverse complement strand
GGCTGGAATCTCCGGAATTTTTCTGTGCAAAAAAAAAACGACATTTTGGGCCTGCGGCGCGGAGCTGCAGGCCCTGCGCTGTACCGAGGCCTGCCTTAAGACAGTAAAAAGCCATACAAATTTAACTCTTTTGTCAGCTGCCTGCCGTATGTCCGGCACTTTAGTGCTAAAAAACATGCTGCATTATCTTTTCTTTTCAGAGATTTTTGCTAAAATTAGACCCGCAATGTCGCATGTTAATAAAGGTTTTTTAATTTTACATTCAGGCCTTCGGGAGCACGAAAAGTCATGTCCACTGAAGATCTCTCTCTTACTCTGCCGCAGAACTGCCTGCACATGCTTGAGGTCATGGCTCAGGAACGCGGAACCTCACCCTTAGTTACTCTCATTGAAATTATTCAGCAGACCTATCTGCTGAACCATAAGGCGGAAATGCCGCACAGCCTGGAAAAGCTGCAGGAAGAGCTTTTCCGCGAAGGCGGAGGCACCGTGCTGCCCAAGCTCAATCCGCTCTTTATGGGCAGGCGCGCCAACAACTAAGAGGCCTGAATACAGCCTGACTGCGCCCTCGGGGATCTGCCGGGCGCATACCTTCTGCCTGCAGCTGTGGTAAAACGCAGCTGCCCGGCAGCTGCAGGACTTTTTATGCTGCCAGCGTGACCCCTGCTAAGATCACAAACAACAGCGCACTGCCGTAATTCATCCACATGGCAAAGCGCCCTTTGCTCAGCTTTTCAGCAAGATAGCCCGCTGCAGCTGCCACAGCCGAGAACACCAGCAATGTCGCTGCCATAAAGGTCAGCCCCTGCAGCAGCATCTGCAGCACCAGCGCCAGGCCCTTAGTCTCCGGCGAGGCAAACTGCGGGAAGAAGGCCAGGAAAAAGATCTGCACCTTAGGGTTGGTGATGTTCATGATAAAGCCGCGGCTGATGAGCGCCAGGCCGCTTTTTTTGGAGGCCGTCTGCGCTGCCGCCTCATCCTTGGCATGGCAAAAGGCCATGAAGGCGAGGTACAGCAGATAACAGGCACCGGCAAGCTTAATGGCCCAAAAGAGCGCCGGCACTGCCGCCACCACGGCCGCCAGCCCCAGCGCCGCGCACAAAGTCTGCACCACCAGGCCAAGGCACAGGCCGGCGACTACCAACAGGCCTGCTTTCACGCCGTACACAGCGCTCTGCGCCAGCACAAATAAATTGTCAGGGCCGGGGGCTAAGGCCAGCAAAAGCGAGGCCAGGCAGAAGGCCAGATATACTTCCAAAGTCACTTAGTTCTTCCTTATTACTGACAAAGTCTGCAGCAGTACCGAGGCAGCGATGAGAGCAAGGCCGGCGTAAAAGGCCGCGCTCAGCTCCCGGTTTTCCGCGAAAATAATCATGGCCAGCACAATGCTGTAGACCGGCTCCAGATTATAGGACAAATTCACCGTAAAGGCCGACACCTGCTTTAACACCATCACCTGCAGCACGTTAAGGCCCACAGTGCACACCGAGGCCAAAAGCAACAGCCAAATCAGGTCAGGCAGGCTTAAGGCAAGGCCGCCTGCGCCTTCAAAAGCAAGGTAGCCTGGCAGCATAAAAAGCAGAGTGCAGGCGCCGCCTGCAATTTCAAAGAGCACTACGCGCTGGCGCGAGGGCGCCTTTGCGGCGTACTTCTTGTTAAGGATGGTGTAAAGCGAGGCCAGCACCGCGCAGACAAGGCCGCAGATGATGCCGGCTCTAAAATGGGCATCAAAGCCGAAAATCAGCAGAATGCCCGAGATGCCGATGCCGGCGAAGACAAACTCTGAGAGCTTAAAGCGCCGCTTTAAGATAAAGGGCTCTAAGATGGCGCTTGAAAAGGCCATGGCCGAGAGGCAGACCACGCCGATGGAAACATTGGAGAGTTTGATGGCGCCGTAAAAGCCCATCCAGTGTACGGCCAGCACCGCACCTATCGCAAAGTAAATGAGATCGGATTTGCAAGGGCGCACAGACAGGCCGCGCAGCTTTAAGAGCAGCACTAAAAAGAGCGAAGCCAGGATGCAGCGGTATAAGGTCAGCGCATAGGCATCCAGGGTGATCAGCCTGCCCAAAATGCCGGTAAAGCCTGCGATCACAATGGACAGATGCAGCAGAAGCAGCGCAGCGCCCATTACCCTCTCCTCAGGAAAATTGCGGCGCTGCCGTCAAAATAAATGAAAAAGGCGGCTTTTTTGCATATTCTGCACCGCAGATGGTGAGCAAGGTCACAGCACAAAGGCGCACAAAATAAGAAAATCTGAGAAAAGTGCATAAACATAACAACTATAAACAGCGAAAAACGCACATGAACAGAAGCAAACTCATACCGGCCTGCGGTGCTGCCGCCCTGCTGATCCTGGGCACAGCCTTTGCCGCCTGGCTTAATTACTGCGCAGCACCGGCTGTGTTAAGTCAGACGCAGCAGGGGCTTTTTACCTCCAAAGTACGAGACCTCGGTTCGCTGCTAGATCTTAAGGCGCAGGAGCTGACTGCGCAATATCGCACGGCAATAAAAACTAAAAGCGCTGAACTTGCGGCCCTGCAGCAGAGCTTTTCCGCCTCTGAGACAGAGCTTGCGGATAATTTAGCGCAGGCCCTGCAGTCCGTGGAATTTCTCGCCCCGGACTTTGAGCGGGCGCTTACGGGAAGCGGCCAGAGCTACACCAGGCTTACCTTAAAGGCCGCAGAGCACGGCGCTCTTTTAATCTCCAGCGATCAAAAATCAGGCCTTATCTATGCCCCGGAGAGTTTAAAGCCCCTGCTGCAGTTAAAAAGCCTGAGCGGGACAAGCCTCAAAGACAGTCTGGACAGCGCAGCTGCCGGCGCGGGTGACAGTCTGCGCCTGGAGGATGAAAACAGCGTCTACTGCGTGCGGCTCTTCAGCTTTGCCGGAATGAACCATGCGCTGATCTTTGCAGTGAACAAGCCTGATTTTCCCTCTGAGCTTGCCTCAGTGCTCAGCGCCTGCGCCACTGCTGCCGAGGGGCATGATCCCAATCTGACCCTGCTTGAGCTTTACTACAATGAGCAGGATCTCTTCACCGCGCACATCACCCCGGCAGACGATCCGGCGCAGGCACATGAAGCGAAGCAGGATAATCCCGCCCAGTCTGCTGACAGTACGGTCAAACTGAGCGCTGAGGTGCAGCTTGATGCCCTGCCCTTTACCCTGCGCGCGGACGGCCGGGCTTTGGCTATCGACTTAAAGGACACTGCCCTCTCGGTCTTTGCCCTGACTTTAATCGCCTCGGCAGTGCTTTATCTGCTGCTGCGCGCTTTAAACCGCAGCATTGGCGCGCAAAAGGGCACTGCTAATGGCAAAGCCACAGGGGAGCGGCCGGCTGCAGCTGAAAATCAAGACGCGGCCGGCACGGAGCCTGACTTTGCACTGCAGCTGCCAGGCAGCAGGGTAAAACAGGTGCTCGACGCGCTGCAGCCTGCGCAAAACCCTGAGCACAATGACGGACTTCAGCTTGCCTTTAAGCATCAGACAGCCTCTCCTGACAGTGCAGCAGAGGGCAGCGCTGAATTTAGTAATGAAAGCGTGCAGCAGGCTTTAACGGAGTTAAACCAGAGGCTTGCCGCCTCTGAGGAGAGCGCATTAAAGGCCGTTAAGGATAACGCAGAGGCCCGTGCTGCCCGGGTGCTGCAGCTTGCCCTGCTGCCTGCAGCAAAGAGCGTGCCCGCGACCGAGTTTTTGGATATTGCCGCGCTGCAGCAGCCCTGTCATACGCGCCAGAGCACGGTCTACGATCTCTTCCGGCTCGATGAAAACAACATCGCGTTTTTAGTCGGCAGCGCCAAAGGCTCCGGCCTTAAGGCCAGCGTCAGTGCCGCCCTCTGTGCCATTGCCCTGCGCCAGGCCCTTAAAGAAAGCCAGCATACTGCCAAGGCCCTCACCGCAGTCAATGCCGGGCAGCTGAGACATCAATGCCTGCCGGCTGATTTCATCTGCTGCATCTTAAATGAGAAGACCGGAAACTTTGTGTTAAGTTCAGCCGGTGCCTGCTGCGCCCTGCACCTGACCCCGCAGGAACGGGAGCGCCTTAACGCTGACAGCGCCCCCTTGGGAACAGCTGAGGACAGTCAGTATGTGCAGCAAAAGGGCATTTTAGTGCCGGGGGACGTGCTGCTGCTCTTATCCCCGGAGCTTGCAACACTCAGCACTGAGGACGGACAGAGTTTTGAGGCGCTGCTCTCTGCACAGCCGGAATTTTTTGCCCAGGGCTGTGATAATATTCTGCGTTTTGTGAGCTCTGAGGCCGGCCGCATCTTCGCGAACCAAGGGCTCTCAACTGACAGTGCCTGCATTGCGCTGAAGCAGCTGCAGATCCACTTTTAAGCGGCGCCAAAGCGCCGTTTACGGCGCCTGGCGCCTGACGCCCGCAGGGCAGCAGACCCGGGGCGCACATTAAATCAACAGAGAAAATAAAATTTAGAACAGCGATGAAAAAGTACATCAGTGAGCAGGATATACAGCGCAGCCTCCGGCTGACTTATCTCTTTGCCCTGCTTGGCACCCTGATCCTGGGGATCTTTGTTTATACCGTGATTGGCTCGGTGCATCTGGTCTTTGATGCTTCCTATAAAGCTCAGCTCTCAGCCTATGCCGGTGAATACGTCACCGCGGTGCGCCGCCAGGTGCAGGGGGATGTGAACGCCCTGCGCACCTTGTCGCAGTTTATCGTGGATGATCTCAGCCTGACCGACCGCCATGTGCGCCGCAGCCAGACCCAAAATCAATTCAGCCAGATTGTCTATCTCGACACCGGCGGCAGCATGGCTTATGCATCCATGGACGGCCGGCACGGCTATTCACATTTCAACAATATGCCCGTGGAGCTGCAGCAGGCCGTGATCACAGCCTGGCGCGGCAAGGACTGCATCTCACAGCCCTATCACTCCGAATTAAACGGGCAGCCCTCGCTCGGTTACGCCGTGCCTATTGTCAATGAAAAAGGAGAGACTTCCGCCGCCCTGCTGGCCATTAAAAACCTGGCGGCATACGAACAGATCATCGATCAGCTGCAGCTTAAAATTGACGGCGTACACCTCTTTCTCGTCAATCAGGAAGGGCGCATCTTAGGCTCCAACTTCAACCGCTTTGATCTGCAGCAGCTTGATTTTATTCAGGATATCCCCGGGCTTTCTGCCGCTCAGCGCACGCAGATAAACCACATTCTGACCGCAGGGCTTTCTCAGAGTCTTAACTTTAACTTCCGCGAGATCATGTGCACCCTGACCTTTATGCCGGTCGGCACCGAGGGCTGGTCGTGCGCCTATGTGGATTATGCCGATCTCACCGCCGCCCCCATCTATCAGTCCTTAAGCCGCCTTGTTTACATCCTGCTTGCCATCCTGGTGCTGCTCGTCATCTCAGGAGGTATAACCTTCTTTATGGTGCGCCGGGGCTATATGCTGCAGCTGGCTTCAGCATATTATGATCCGGTGACCGACACCTATAACAAAGCGCGTTTTGAGCAGGAACTGCAGGAGCGCATTCATCATTCCCGCGCCTTACGCCTGTCATTGGTGTCCTTTAAGATCCGCGATTTCAACACCATCTCCGAAAATGTCGGCCGTCAGATGTCCAATGAGCTGCAGCGCCTGGTCTGCGCCTCGATGCAGCATAAGCCAAGCTGCCTGTTGTGCTGCCGCGCCTATGACGGGCAGTTTTTAGCCCTGCTCTCGCTTAGCGATGAAAAGCAAGTGCGCATGATGCTGCTGTCCGTCTTCAATGAAATCAGCGCGCAGTTTGGCCGCAAATTCACCCTCTTTCCGATTTTGTTTTATGCCGGCATAGTGCGCTGCTCCCGCTCTGAAACAGTGGAGATGGCCATAAACCGTGCAGACTTTGTGCGCCGCACGCAGCTGCTGACCTATCAGCATGACATCGGTTTTTATGATGACAAGGTCTTTCAGCACGAGCTGCACTTAAAGCAGATTGAAAAAGCCATGCACCCGGCCTTAAAGGATGGTGAGTTCAAGCTCTTTTTGCAGCCCAAGTTTGACTTAAAGCAGGGCCGGGTCACCGCCGCTGAAGCCCTGGTGCGCTGGGTGCGCGCTGACGGCACCATGGTCTATCCCAATGACTTCATTCCGCTGTTTGAGCGAAACGGCTTCTGCGCTGAGCTTGATCTGTATATGTTAGAGCAGGTGTGCCGGCAGATCCGCGCCTGGATAGATGCAGGCTGCCGCCCGGCCGGGATCTCAGTCAATCAAAGCCGCATGCTCATTTTCAAGGCCGACTATATCGACAAGGTGCAGGAGCTGCTGCAGCAATACCGCATTCCGCCGCATTACATCACCATTGAGATTTTGGAAAGCCTGATGGCGCAGGACATCAGCGCGCTGTCCTCCTATATCTCCAGGCTGCGCTCCATCGGCCTGTCCATCTCGATGGATGACTTTGGCGCCGGCTATTCCTCGCTGAACATGCTCTCGGCCATTGAAATTGACGAAATCAAGTTTGACAAGGAGTTCCTGCTCGAAAACAGCCCGGAGAAAAAAGCCAAGAACCTGCTTATTTTGCGCTATCTGCTGCAGCTTGCCCATAAATTTGAGGCCAAGACCGTGGTTGAGGGCGTAGAGCAGCAGGAGGATGTGGACTTTCTCAAGGCCTTGGGCTGCGATCTGGCACAGGGCTATTACTTTAACAAGCCGGTGGATCAAAAGACCTTTACTGAACTTTACATTCAGACGGCAGCCTAGCCCTGCTGCCCCCTGCCGCTGGCCTCATTATGCAGGCAGCAGCAGGCAGTGATCTGAGATCAGGCGGGAAAGCTGCTTTAAATAAAGCTCCAGCTGCGAGATTTCTACATACTCATCGGGCTGATGGGCCTGACTGATGCTGCCCGGGCCGAACACCGTCAGATGCCGGGCGCAGTGCTGCAGCAGGCTGGCCTCTGTGCAGTAGTTTTCTTTGCAGCAGCTCTCGCCGCTTACTTTTTCCAGATAAGCCTCAAAGGCAGCCTGATCTTTGGTGTTTTGATAGAAACATTCGATGTCAGGATACGGCGTTTCAATTTTATAGCCGTAGCCCTTGCGCAGCAGCGGCTGCAGCAGTTTATCGAGATTATAGTCAATCTTGCCGGCAGGGGACGGGCGGATGGGCCGCATATCCAAGGAAAGCCTGACCTCACTGCACACCTGATTGATGCAGCTGCCCCCTGAAATCAGGCCGATATTCAAGGTCGAATATGGCACTGAAAACCTTTGATCCTGGCTGCACTTTAATTCATCACACAGAGCCTGCAGCAGTGATATGGCAGCCGGCAGCGCCAAAATGGCATTGAGCCCGAGATCCGGATTGGAGGAATGGGCGCTTTTGCCGCTTATGGTGATGGTGCGGGCGCAGTAGCCCTTATGGCCCACCACCGGGCAGAGCAGCGTAGGCTCGCCGATGATGCAGAGCTCAGCTTTGGGAAATTTGTGCTCAGCATAATAACGGCTGAAATACTCCGCCCCGCACATCGAGGTTTCTTCATCGCAGGTAAAGAGCAGATCAAGTGAGCGGATTAACTGCTCCTTAAGCGGCGCAAAGGCTTTGGCCGCCGCCATAAAGGAGGCCAGCGCGCCCTTCATGTCGCAGGCACCGAGGGCATACAGCCTGCCGTCCTTTTCAATCAGCTCAAGCGGATCAGTTGACCACTGCTCCACTTTGGCCGGCACGGTATCGCTGTGCCCGCTTAAAAGAAGGCCGGTGCCAAGATCCGGGCGCAGTCTGGCCCACAGATTGTACTTGCCTGCTTTAACTTCCTGCAGCTGGCAGCAAAAACCCAGCTGCTGCAGCTCCTGCTGCGCCCACTCAATCAGCGCATAGTTGGAGCAATCTTCGCTCTTGAGATCTGAACTTTTGCTGTCAAAGCCCACCAGGCGTTGCAAAAAATTGGTGCAGTCTGCGAGTTGGATATTCATGAAAACGGTTTTCTTCTAATTTCTTTTAACTAAAAATTTTTTAAATTTAATCAAATAACTTCGTTGCTTGTACCAGTTCCGCAGCGCAGCTGCCCGGGCGGTGAGATCTGTTATGGCACTTTAAGTCTTGATCTGCCGTGCTTTGCACTTTTGCAGGGTGCAATTATAAAGTGCTTTCCCCGCCGGTGCCCAAAGAGTGCACCAAAATTGATCCGAAAATGCATTCCTGCTGTGATCTGGTGCCGTTTGTGCTACCTTTGGAAGCTCATTATTGTACAAGGGAAAAATATACAAATGCTCAAAGCAGCCATTGTCGGCGCTTCTGGCTACGCCGGTCAACAAATAGCCCAGATCTTGCTGCGTCATCCTGAGATTGAGCTTGACGCGCTGTATGTATCAACAAACAGCAAAGATGCAGGCAGGAGCCTGCCTGAGATCTTCGGAGCAGTTGAGAAGCGATGCAGGCTGCCTTTGCAGGGACTGGCCCTGGAGCAGGCTGAGGATGCAGGAAAGAAAGTCGATCTGGTCTTTATTGCCACCGATCACAAAACTGCCCATGATCTCGCGCCGCGCTTTATCGCAGGCGGTGCGGCAGTCTTTGACTTGTCAGGCGCCTACCGCGTGCCTGAGGCCTCCTTCTATGAAAAGTACTACGGCTTTGCCCATGAACATCAGGATCTGATGCACGCCGCCGTATACGCCCTGTGCGAATGGGTGGATGCAGAAAAATTAAAGCAGGCAAAGCTTATCTCGCTGCCGGGCTGTTATCCGACCGCAAGCGAGCTCGCGCTCATTCCGCTGATGCGCGCGGGGATCATCGATCCGGCGCTGCGCCCGGTGATTAACGCTGTCTCCGGCGTCTCCGGCGCCGGCCGCAAAGCCTCGCTGACCAACAGCTTCTGTGAGGTCAGCCTCAATGCCTACGGGCTCTTTACCCACCGCCATCAGCCTGAGATCTCCTATTACGCCGGGACTGAGGTCATCTTCAATCCACACCTTGGTGACTTCAAGCGCGGCATTTTAGCCACCATCACCTGCAAGCTCGCCCAAGGGAAAACCACTGCCGATGCCAAAAAAGCACTGGCTGAGGCCTATGCAGACAAGCCCCTGGTGCGCGTCAAGGATGGCACGGTGAAATTAGATGACGTGGTGGGACTGCCCTGCTGCGATCTGTCAGTATGCGGTGATGATGCCTACATCGTGATCTCAAGCGCGATTGACAACTTATTAAAGGGTGCGGCCTCGCAGGCCGTGCAGGCTGCCAATCTGCATTACGGCTTTAAGGAGGATCTGGCCTTATGGTAGAGCCGGTCATTTTAAAGTTAAGCGGCAAAGCACTTAACGCCAAAGACGAGCTTGATGCCCTGTTTCAGGCCTTAAAAGGCCGCCCTGCCCTCATCGTGCACGGGGGCGGCGTGGAAGTTGACGAGCTGCTGCACAAGCTGGGCATTGAAAGCCGCCGCATTGACGGCCTGCGTGTCACTACTAAAGAAGAGCTCTTTTATATCAGCGCCGTACTTGCCGGTGCCTGCTCGCGCGGCCTGCAGGCCAAGGCAGTGGCCGCAGGACTAAACGCCCTGTCCATAATCACCACCGACTATCACTTTTTAAAGACCGCACGGCTTGACCCCAAATACGGCGAGGTCGGCACCGCAGCGCCCGATGACGGCAGTGAAGTGCGCGCCTTAATTGAGCGTGGTTACACCCCAATCATGGCATCCTTAGGCATCATGGCTGACGGCTCGCTGCTTAACATCAATGCTGACGATGCCGCCGTGGCGGCTGCCACTGCCTTAAAGGGCAGTCTGGTGTTTCTCTCTGATGTCAAAGGGGTGCTGAATGACGGCGCCCTGCTGCCGGAGCTTACTGAAGGCAAAGCCCAGGAGCTTATTGCCAATGGCGTGATCTCCGGTGGCATGACCGTCAAGGTAAATCAGGCCTTTGCCGCCGCACGTGCACTGCACCGCCCGATTTACATCGGTTCCATCTTTGATCCGGACGTTATCAAGTTTGTAGAGACAGGCGCTGCTTTTGGCACCAGGATTGTGCCTGCAGGGCTTTAAATCAGGTTTTTAACATGAGCATATCCACCGATAAATATGACAATTTAACCTTAAGCGATCTGCTGCATGAGGCCTCTTATCTGCATCAGGGCAACAGACTGCGCAAGGAAGAGCTCAACAAGATTGAGCAGGCCATCCAGGAAATCAAACAGCTGCTGAACGCCGGCAACCCCGAGGGCTTTATCGTGCGCCAGGCCAGGCTTTCTGACATCGACAGCCTGGAGAGCATGGTGTCCTACTGGGCCCGCCAGGGTGAGAACCTGCCGCGCCCGCGCGCCGATCTTATCCGCAACATTCAGTCCTTTGCCGTCTGCGTCAAGGAAAACGTGGTGGTGGGCTGTGCCTGCCTGTATGTCTACGACTCGGGCCTGGCCGAGATCCGCTCACTGGGCGTCTCCCCGCAAATTCAGCGCCAGGGCCAGGGCCGGGCCATTGTGCACTTCCTGCTTGAAAAAGCTCAGCGCATGGAGATTAAGAAGGTCTTCGTGCTCACTCGCAATCCGCGCTTCTTTGAGAAGGTGGGCTTTACCAAGACCGTGATCACCGCGCTGCCCGAGAAGATTTTAAAGGACTGCGAGAACTGCCCCAAGCGTGAGCGCTGCGATGAAGTGGCCTATGAGGTCAATTATCCGGATAACCCCGGCGCGCAGATTAATGCCGAGACTTTGGCCTCAGCTTAAGCTCGGGCGCAAGCCGCAGCGCGCGGACAAAATGATTAAACAGCCCCGGGCAACTTGGACAAACTGCCAGAGCAATTAAGCAGCCTGGGGACAAAATAATGAACAACAAGGACAAAATAAATTAAACAGCTGCTGCCGGATACCCCTCCCCCCGTGAGATGGCACCGGCACAGCGCAGACAGGACAAACAGAAAATGAAAATCACCAGAGCCACCTTCGATGAGTGCATGTTCCCCTGCTACACCCCGCTTGATCTGCTGCTGGTCAAAGGCAAAGGCGCCGTGCTGACCGACAGTGAAGGCAGAACCTATCTTGACCTCACCGCCGGCATTGCGGTCAACAGCCTCGGCCACTGCCCCAAGCTCCTTAACAAGGTCTTAAAAAAGCAGAGCCGCACTCTTATCCACTGCTCAAACATTTTTGCCAACAAGTACACCCTCACCCTGGCCAAAACGCTGCAGGAAAAGACCCCCTTTGAGCGCTTTTTCTTTGTAAACTCCGGCGCTGAGGCCAATGAGGCGGCATTAAAGCTCGCCCGCCGCTATGCCTTTGACAAGTACGGCGCTGAAAAAGCTGACATCATCTCCTTTTCACACAGCTTCCATGGCAGAACCTTTTTCACCGTGACCGTAGGCGGCCAGGACAAGTACTCCGACGGCTTCGGACCCAAGCCTGGCGCCGTTATTCATGTGCCCTTCAATGACATTGAGGCCTTAAAGCAGGTGCTCTCTGACAAGACCTGCGCCATCATCGCCGAGCCGGTTCAGGGTGAAGGCGGGATCATTCCGGCTGAGCCCGGCTTCCTTGCTCAGGTCAAAGAGTTGGCGCACTCGGTAAATGCCCTGCTCATCTTTGATGAAGTACAGACCGGCAACGCCCGCACCGGCAAGTTATACGCCTGGGAGCACTCCGGAGTGCAGCCTGACATCCTGACCACCGCCAAGGGCTTGGGCGGCGGACTGCCCATCGGTGCTGTCATGACCTCAGCTGAGATTGCCTCCCACTTCGGGCCGGGCACCCACGGCTCGACCTTTGGCGGCAATCCGCTCATCTGCGCGGCAGCCACCGAGATCTTAAAAGAGATTTCAAGTGACAAATTCTTAAGCAAGGTCAACGAGCGCGCAGAGCTCCTGACAGCTGAGCTTAATAAGATTGCAGACAAGAGCCCGCTTATTGCCAAGGTGCGCGGCCTGGGCCTGCTGCAGGGCCTGGTGCTTGCTGAAGAGTATGCCGGCAAAGCAGGTGAGATTCAGCGCTTCTTAGTCAACTACGGAGTGCTCTGCCTCACCGCCGGCGGCAGTGTGCTGCGCATTGCCCCGCCGCTTAACATTAAGAAGTCACAGCTGCGCCAGGCCTGCGCCAAGATTGCTGAAGGCCTGGAAGACTACAGCCGCATTCATCAGATTTAAGCGGGACTGAACATCCTGCATTTCCTTTCAAGCCCCCGCAATGCGGGGGTTTTTGATCATTCAGCGCCCGCGCGCTCCCTGGAGAACAGCCAATACTGCCATGAGAAATGCGCACAGCAATATTGACCAATGGTTAGTTTCAGGTAACTTAATAATCTTTTGATGATTAAAAATCATCATGACTAATAACCGGGCCTAAAGTTCAATTTTGCCAATAAGCTGCCAACAAAGATTTTGCATACTTAATTATTGCAATATCCGCAAGTGATTTTATATAATGCGAGATGAAAAATTTCGTTTTGTGAGGTACAAAGAATCATGCGTCAGACAGAAAATGCGATGCGCATGTTAATTAGAGCATATCGCTCAATATTGCAGCATTGCAACTTAAAAGGCTCCTTAGGTGGGGGGTCATAAACGAACATTTACTAAATTAACCCTAACTTCTTTACTTACTGCTTCAATTGCAGGCATATCTCTTCCAGCTATTGCTGATAATGAAGATATCAGCTCTGATGAAGAACCAAAAATAACAATTACAAGTCCAGAAGTAATCAGAGATGAAATAAAATCTGGTATTAGTAATTTTATAAATGATGCTGACACAGAAAATTCGAGTGTTGCAGCTCAAACCGAAACTAATTACAAAGAAATATACAAAAATTTAAATCCTGCTGATCCCATAACGGCTTCTCAAATTACTATTGATAATGCTGAGAATGTTTCAGGCACTGAAATTAAATTAGAGATTGCTTCTCCATCAGGCTGGGGCAATGCTACTACTAATCAGAACGGCAAAAAGAAAAATCAATACGTCATTGGCAATCAATTAAATGATGTCACTGGTAGTGTAATATATCTTAAACATGAAGGTTATACTAATGGTAAAAGAACATACGGAGCAGCGATACATGTTGATGATGATGTAAAAAGAGGTAGTGGAACATATGATGGTGATTTAAAAATAATAGCAAGCGGAAACGGAATTTCCGGCGGCAATATTAGAATTGAGGCTGTAGTAAATAATACCAGCGGCTACGGTAAAGATGAGGGAATGTATGATGGCATTCAGGCTTATGGTGAGCGAGATGTAAAATTAGAAGCCAGCGGCGATATTTTTATTTACGCCAACAATAATGGTATTGATAATGATGACACTAAAGAAAATTACGACGGCAGCGGCGGCCAGGTTAGAATTTCAGCATTAAACGGCAGTAATGTAATTATCGGCGGCATTAACCGCCAAGATGGCGTTAAGGAAGGCGACGGCATCAGAACTCAAGGGACTGGTTCTATTATAGTCGAGGCGACTGAAACCAACAAAATTACAGGCTACGATGTTGGTGTCTTTGTGGAAGAAAGCAGCACACAGACTACAACATCTGGAGCCGAGTATAATATATTGGTAACTGCTGATGGTAATGGCCTGGAGACTGGAAAAATAGCAAATACTATCATCGGCCATAACAACGGCATTGAGGTGGCAAGCGATTCAAAAGATGTAAAAGTCGGAGTTCTCGCTGAAAACGGTGATAACTATATCGAGGGTCTCAAATCTTATAACTCCACTGATGACGGCGGAACCTGGGGCTACGGCATTTCCACTAATGGCGGTCATGTTGAAGTACACGCAAAGAACGGTGTTAATTACATCGGCGGCGTGATCGGTATTAACGCAGATAATGGCGGCTACATTAAGGTTGAGTCCAGCAGTGGTGCCTATGTATTTGCTACAGATCAGGCAGTCAGCGGCACAGAGGACTACTACGGCGTAAGAGTTTCAAACGGCAGCCAGGTAAACTTTCAAATATCCAGCGGTGGCTGCGGTGACATTGTTATCGGCGCGTTCAAGAAGGCAGGCGATGTAACTTCAAAAAACTACTTTAACGAAGCCGTGACTATGGCTGGCGGTACCGCGGTATTTAAAGATGCAAGCGGCAGTGGCACAAATCTCTTCATTGCATCCGGCGCTGCGGTTCATCTGAAAACTAATGATGAAAACAAAGCTGTAGACAATGTGTTTACATCTGAGAACGGCATCAACGAGTTCCATACTCTGTCCGGCAAGGCTGCTGTTTGGGCAGACAATGGCTCTTCAGGCTCCATCTATATTTACGCTATCGACTTTGACGGCAGTAACAAGATCATCGCTTCCGGCGATGAAAGTGTCGGCATCCTTACCGGGGATAATAGCACCGGTATGATTTATTTGCTCTCCTACGGCAATAACCAAATCTACGCCGGCGGCACTGCGATTGAGCACAACGGCTCGCAGACAATTACTATTGAAGCAAATGATTTTGACGGTTCAAGAAATGAAGACAACTTTAACTATGTCGCAGGCGGCTATGACTTTGATAACAATACCCTAAAAGAAGGCGACAAGGCCAACGGCATTACTTTAACCGGCGAAGGCTCAATTACCCTTAAAGCCAGGGGCAATTATGTCTTCGGCTCACAGTATGGCGTGCAACTTACTGACGGTGTAAAAGAGCTTGCAGATGACAAAGACAACATACAGATTACTGCCACATCTTCTTCCGGTAATAGTGTGACCGGAGCCAATGCCGGCATCATGAATGAAAGCGCAACAGGTAAGATTTCACTGATAGCGGAAGCAGAAGAAAAAACAGTATCATACCCATACAAAAACCCAAACCCAGAATCAGGCGGCACAAACTTGGTGTATGCAACTGCTGATGCCAGCTCCGGTATTTACACCAAAGGAGGGCAGATTACCTTAGTCGGTCAGTACGGCAATACCGTCTATGGAAAGCAGACCGGCATTGATATCTACGGCGGCTCGGTGTCTTTGACATCAAGCTCTGGTGCTAACAATATTTTCGGTGATGACTTCGGCATCCATGTCGGGGAAAACGCTGCTGAGGGCACCCAGGTTATACTGAGCGGCACTGCAAACAACATCGAAGTCTACGGCAGCGGCGATGAAGTTGATTCTGCCGACGGCATCAATTTAGCCAAGAACTCTTCCGGCTCAGTCAGTCTCACTGCCACTAGCGGCAATAACACAATCTTTGCCAAGGCTTCAGCAGAGAATATCGGTGGAGACGGCATTTATACAGCTCAAAGCAGCACGGGCGATGTTACGCTGAATGCCAATGCAGGAAGCAATTACATTGCAGCCCAGAACAACGGCATCGACAGCAGTGGCTCAGGAAACATTACCCTGACCGCGGCAAGCGGTACTAATGCGGTTTACGGATCAGTCAATTTTGACACTGAAAGCATCGAACAGACCGGCCCTGACGGCGCCGGCATCAGAGTTGCCGGTGACGGCACTGTATCCCTGCAAGGTAAGTCCAACATCGTTTCTGGCTGGGATGCCGGCATCAAGCTGAAGGTGGCTGATACCGAACCTGAAGAGGGGCACTACAGCGTCATGCTTGATGCTGAAAACAATTCTGTGACCGGCCATGATCACGGCATCGACGCTGAGGGTGGCACTGCCTTACTGCATGCCTCTGGTGACAGCGGGTACAATATGATTGTCGCAGAAGAAGGCTCCGGCATTCGCTCTGTTGGTGCGCAAATTACCGTGACAGCCGATCAGGGCAGCAACTACGTGCTCACTCCCGGTAAGGGCATTGATGCATTGAGCGGCTCTGTAATCGATTTCACTGCCGGCGGAAGCAACTTCATTCAGGCAGGCCAGCTTGATGTAAGTGGCAATGCCACAGCTGATGCCTATGCCATTGACGCCACCGGCGGCTCGAAACTTTCATTTAAGGCAAAGGACAGCAACTCAATCCTTGGTGCAGCTATGCCTCTGATGAAGGCACAGTGATTGACCTGAAAGGTCTTGATGATTCCCCTGCTTCGCAGAACTACATATACTCCACTGCGGTCATTGACAACGCTGGTGGATTAACAGAAACCGTCCATTCTGCTCTGTATGCGGCCAGCGGCGCCGTCATCAATCTCGATGCAGACATGAACCATCTCTACACCTGGGCTGACAGCGGTTCCAGTGTTTTAGAGCGCGTGGTCTGGGCTTACGATACGGCCGACATCAATATCAGCGGCGCAGTCTCGATCGCCACAGACTATTACTTCGAGAGTTTTGACACCGGCGATGACGGTACCGTCGAAAAAGCCAATAGCAAGGATCTGGCCATTGTCGCTGGCACAGCCACCGCCTTGAGCAAAGAGCAGGTTGCGGCAGATGTGGAAGATCGTTCTGAGGTAAATATTACCTATAAGAACCAAGCAGACGGCAGCCACAGCGTCATCAGCGGCGATATTCTGTCGGCCTATACTGGGCAGGTTGAGATCAGATCTGCGGACGAAGAAGCTGGCATCGATATTACAGGCAACCTGCTGGCCGGCAACAACGGCATCATGACCGTTGATCTCGGCGCAGGCGGCACGCTGACCGGCCGCATAGATGATTACGGTGATGCCGGAGCAGAAGACTTAGATGGCAGCCATGAAGCGCTGACATTCTTCAATGCTCAGTTCAGCTCAGAAATTTACCAGGGCGGTGAGGTCAATCTCATCATGGGAGCAGGCTCACGCTGGGACGTAACCGGCCAAAGCTGGGTGACCTCCATTAAAACTGGAGAATACATTTCAGATACTGATCTGTATGATGATGACGGCCTGCTTATTTCATCGTTAGAGATCGGCAATACCATCCCGGTAATTGACCTGACCGCGGTGCATGAAGTGCTGAACACAAAGTCTCATGCCTTGACCATCTACAACTTTGATGGCGATGCCATGTTCAACATGACTTTGGATCGGGATCGCTCTGTCAGTGACATGCTGTACATCAAACAGGCTGACGGCACTTACCTCATTAACCTCACTACAGGAGTCTCTGTAGAAGACATGTACGCTGGCGACTTCAACGGTCTGCGCTTTGCCACCGTAGGCGCTGGTTCCAATGCGACCTTCGTGGTTGGCACGTATCAAAACGGCGGCGTGTTTAATAACACCTATACCGTAGCCACTGACTCCTATGACGGCAATGCAGAAAACGAAGCTTACAACGGCTCAGAGACTAGTGCTGAAAAACCTGGTAATGATCTTGTCGACAGCTTCTTTGCCGCAGAAACAGAGTCAGCAGCAGATGCACCAGAAACGCAGAATGCATCTGAAAGTACACCGGAAGCTGCAAATGCAAGCTTCATTGCACCTATGATGCTGACTGCAGCGCCTGCGGCCGATCCTGCCGCCGAAGAGCCAGAGAACAAGGTTCAGACTACAGCCCTTGCTACCCGCTCTGCTGATAACAACACAGTGATCCGCAACAGCGTTGAAAGCTCAGATGAGACTCTGAACTTTAAGGTGGTATCCCTGGAGTACTCTGAGGTTGCTGATGCCGGCAAGACCTTGATCGATATGTCACGCGCTAACTACGCGGCGGCCGTCTACCTGGATACGCTCAATAAGCGCCTGGGCGAAGCCCGCTTCGTCGGCGATCAGGACGGAGGCCTCTGGGTCAGACTACGCCATGACAATATTGGCAAGGAGCATTCCTTCCGCAACCACAGCACCATGTTTGAGCTGGGCATCGACCGCCGCGATAAGGTGGACTCAGGTGAGTTCCATACCGGCTTTGCCCTCGATTACATGAATGGTGACATCGACTATCACAATGCGCATGGCGATGGTGATCTTGAGCGCTGCGGCATCTGGCTATACACCACCTGGCTGGCAGACGATGGCCAGTACCTCGATCTGATGTTCAAGTACGCGCATTTGCGCAATGATTTTGACGTCAGACTTGACGGCACTGGTGTCATGTTGGATGGCGATTACTCCAACGACGTGTTCTCCCTCTCGGCTGAATACGGCTGGAAATTTGCCAATGCACAGAACCTCTTCATCGAGCCGCAGGTGCAGCTGCAGTACGCCTACGTGACCAGCGCTGACTACACCACATCCCACGGGACGGATGTCGACCTCGATGCCATCAACAGCTTAATCGGCCGTGCTGGCTTCAGAGCAGGAAAGGACTTCCTTGATCAGGATCATCCGGTGTCGCTCTATCTGCGTGCTGACGTGCTGCATGAGTTCCTCGGAGATCAGGACATCACCGCCAAGGATGATACCGGCGTGCTGGACGTCACCTATGAAAACGATGACACCTGGTACTCAATAGGCCTTGGCGTATCGGTGCAAAGCTCTGAAAACTCCTACTTCTTCTTAGAAGGTGAGCAGCTCTTTGGTGCCGATCACGACAGCTCTTACATTTTCACAGGAGGATTCAAGTACAGTTTTTAAGAATCCCCAAACGCAATAACTCATAGACTGTTAAGCGCCAGTCGAAGCCTTTTTACCCAAAAAACTGGCGCTTATCCTATTCTCCCAAAGGGGTGTTTTGACAGTGCGGTCATCCCTGCCGGGGCATTGTGCTCCCACACGATGCCCTCCCAACAATCCCAAAAACGAGGGACGGCCGCGGTCAAAACGATATATGACATCTCCATTGCATAAAGATGTCGCTAACGGCAGAAACCCCCTGCCGTTATCCTAAGAGTATACACCGATGACACCCAAGCAATGCCACAACGTGAGCGTCTGCGCACTGCGCCTTGATCAGATGTCTGCCATTTAAAAGCTGCTGCAGCTGCCCAAGCCCTGCGCACAGATTGCCAGAAAGTCCGGAGAGAACAGCCGTATTCTTCAGATTTAAGCTGGAGAGAGCATCCTTCCTGCTTTTTAAAAGTGCCAGCAACGCAGCAGTTTTTGCTCATTTTGCGCCTGCGCGCTGCGACCATAAAAAGAGATCTTGACCAAAGAGAGCCCTTCAGGCTGCCGCCTTTTTTCAAGCTGGGCCGGAACTTGCGCAGCCCAATGCTTTGGTGAGGAGCTTTAAGCGCTGACTTTCCCTTGCTGCAGCCCTTCGCCCCACTCGGGCTTGACGGTGATTCCGCGGCGCGGCTTATAGGTGGCAGCATTGCGGTAGATGTTCTCACAGTCGTGTGAAGAGAGACGCACGAAATGCCCTTCACTGGAGGAGGTAGCCTGCAGCATTTCAATCAGCTTGGGAATGACCTCCTGCCCGATGCCGAGATCGGCAAAGTTAAGCGGCATATTGAGCTGGGCGAAGAAGGTGCGCAGCGTGCGGATGCCGTGCAGGGCGGTGCGGGTGGGATCGGTAAAGTCAATCGGCACACCGAAGACGCGCGAGGCAAACTGCGCAAAGCGCATCGGATCGTGCGGCAGCACGTATTCCATCCAGGCGGGCATGATCACGGCCATGCCGGCCCCATGGGCTGTGCCCAGCAGCGCAGATAACTGATGCTCCAGGCGGTGCGAGGCCCAGTCCTGCTCGCGGCCCACGCCGCAGCTGTCATTGTGTGCATAAGCTGCCGCCAGCATCAAATTGGCTCTGGCGTCGTAATTCTGCGGATCACGCAGCACCCTTGGGGCCAGCTCTACAATGGACTGCATCAGCCCCTCACACAGGCGGTCAGTCACCGCCACTTCGGTGGTATTGGAGAAATAGCGCTCCATCACATGGGTGAGCATATCAACGATGCCGCAGCCGGTCTGATACTCTGAAAGCGAGACCGTAAGGCGCGGGTTCATCACTGAAAAGCAGGGCACGATCATCAAAGACTGCAGCGCAAGCTTGAGATTAAGGCCGTTTACTTCCTTTTCCACCACTGCCTTGTCAGAGCTCTCGGAGCCCGAGCCCGGCACAGTAAGCACTACGCCCACCGGCAGAGCCTTTACCGGCGGTTCGCCTTTGATGAAGTATTTGTCAAAGAAATCGCCCGAGCAGAAGGCCCCCACCGCGGCCGCCTTGGCACTGTCAATCACACTGCCGCCGCCCACGGCCAGCACAAAGTCGATGGCATGACCGCGGATCAGATCGATAAGCTCATAGACCTGCACCGCCGGAGGATTAGGCCGGATGCCGCCGTGATCGATATGAAAGATCCCCTGCTCATCAAGGGACTGGCGCACGCGCTCCAAAAGCCCCGAGCGCACGCAGGAACCGCAGCCGTATACGAGCAGCACGCGGGTGCCGCCGTATTTTTTGATATGCAGACCAACGTCGCGCTCACAGTCCTGTCCAAAGTAATACGCCGTGCGGCGGCAGTATGCAAAATCAAGCACAGTCCATGCCCTTATTCATCGAACAAAGCCTGCAGCCGGAAACGCAGGCGCTTGCCCATTTTATTCTCCGGGATCTCCGGCACAAAGACAAAGCGCTGCGGCACCGCCTTATCACCAAGATTGAGGGCAATGCGCTCTTTAATGGAGTCGATGGTATCGCTCTCCTTCAGGCCCTCTTTTAACACCACCACCGCGCCGATGGTCGGCACTTCCTCCGGAGGCAGCACCAGCACTTCAGCGTCATCCACCTCGTCAAAGGAGCGCAGCTGTGAGGTCAGTTCATTGATGCTGACGCGCTGCTCGTCTATCTTGATGATGTTGTCAAAACGCCCGCAGGGCTTGAAGGTGCCGTCGCCATAGAACTCCAGCATATCCGAGAGGATGAGCTGTCCGCCGGTGATGATGGGCGAGTGCAGGATATAGGAGACCTGGCCCATGAAAAAGGATACGCCCGGCAGCGGGGTAAAGCGGCTTTTCTTGTCGCGGCGCAGACGGTAGCCCATCACGCCGCTTTCAGTGCTGCCGTAACACTCAAAGATATTGCAGCCAGCCCAGTCCATCACCTTGTCGGCCAGATCCTGGGTAAGCTCGACGGTGCCTGAAGTGATAAAGGCAAAGTCCTGTGCCTTGGTGCGAAAATCAATGCGCTTGAACAGGCCGGGGCTGGAGACCAGCACATGTCCGCGCTCAAAGGGCGGCAGCTGTGACAGTGCCGCGGCATCACGGATCAGCGCACGCTCAATGGCCGCTCCGCTGCACAAAGGCAGGAATACGCCGAAGGTCAGGCCGTACAAATGCTGCGGATGCACTGAGGAAATGAAATCGCGGCCGGCTATCTTGTCGCCGAAAATGCCATAGAGGATGCGGCTTTCCTCCTGCATGAAGGAGAGCGTCTTCTCCACAATCTTGGGCTCGCCTGAAGTGCCGGAGGTAAAAAGATAGACCTTGGTGTTTAAATCAAGATACGGCAGATCGGCAAGGGCAATGCCCAAATCACAGCTGCCATTCTGACACTGCGGGATCTCAGCCTGCAGCTGCACAAAGTCAGCATCCTCTGCCGGGTAGAGCTTGTCTGTCAGCACCAGATCAAAGTACTGCTTTTTTAAGTTTAAATAGGCTGCATCACGGTAAGGCAGCAGCACCGCGCTCTTGCCAGCATAAGCCACCGCCAGCAGAGCGAGCACAAAGGATGCCCGGTCAACTGCAGTAATGGCCACCCGGCTGCCCTCAAAGGCCTGCAGTTTTTTGATGAGCTCAACTGTACCCAGGCGCACTACACCGGCGGTGATATCGCCGCTTTCACCGCGGAACATTATTTCATTCTGTCGCACAGGGGACAGCAGATCACTTAACTCAATAAATTTATCAGCACACATAGCCCTGCCCTCAACATTACCTCCTGCTATGATAGCTGATAAATAACGATCAAAACGCACATTTGCGCACATTTTTACAAAGAGCACAAATTATCTTTACCTGACCTGGCACACCGGACGGCCTAATTTTTGAATAAAGATCAGATCTTCCGGAAAATCATCAGTGGGATAGTCACACAGGCGCGCAAAGCTGTTTACCCGGTAGTACTTGGCCAGGATTAAATTTGCCCAGTATTTCTGATTGGTGCGGGCGTCTGCGATATAAACATAGCGGGTGGTTTTAACGTTCAGAGGATGCACCACAATGTCTTTTCTGCCCTGTGAGAGCTGTGCCATGATCTCCATGCCGCGCACTTTATTGTCAAAATGCGCCTGCAGATAGGCCTGGGTCATGTTAAAGGCAGTAAAGAGCACCACCGGACAGGCGATGATGAGGATGGTATTGAGAACAGCGCGCTGCAGCACTCTGATGCCGCGCAGATAGAGTTCCTGATAGAGCGCGATTACGCCCGCGCCCGCCAGCATGGTAAAGGGTGCTGAGGATCTGGCCGGAACAGTCGGCGAGGCCAGCATGATTAAAAGTGATAAAAAGCCGATGGCACAGAGCCATAACCCGGCCCGCACCTGCCCCTTATCAAGGTGCAAAAGCTCATGGACGCGCAGCTTATACAAGACGGCACACAGTGAGATAAGCAGCAGATGCTGCATGGCAAAACACAGCGCCACCACCTCAATGCCGGAGTTAAAGAAATGCTGCACGTAATCAAAACCCCGATCTTCCATATTCTCAAAGCGCGCGTGATTGCCCGGGGCCAGCATGAGCAGCAGATAGCCGCAAAGCAGGCCTACCCCGCCCATAAACTGCCACAGCGACAGACACCGCTCATAAAGCAGTTTGAGGTTATAAAGACCCACCATGGTCACCACTGCAAAGCCGGTGTTCTCATTGGTCCAGCCTGCGCACACGCCAAGCGGGAACATAAAAAGCGAAAAGCCAAGGCTGCGCTGATCTTCAAACTTCAAAAGCGACTGCCTGAAGGGCAGCAAAAAGCACATGATGATAAGGGTGGAGTAGAGATAATTGCAGCTTGAGACTACGTTTATCACCACTTCACCAAAGTTGCGCAGGCACAGCCACAGCATCAAAAAGGCAAAAATAAGGGCAGACAGGTGCTGCTTTGATGGCCGGAGGGTGCCGGTGCCCAATGCGGCCATCATGTACACCACCGCGCAGAACGTGAGGGCCTGAATAATGCTCTGCCAGGGCTTGCCGATGTACAGGAGGAACTGTGCCAAAAGATGATTGACCGTGCGCCCGCCCCACTCAAAGTAATGGCGGTACTGTGAGATGAAGATATCGGAAATTGACCCCACCAGTTCATCCGTTCCCTGCACCAGCAGATAGCGGTAGTCATTGCCAAAGTACGGCGTTAAATATGAGGATATAAAAATAACCACAAACACCGGCAGCAGAAGCCACAGCGGTCTTAATGCTTTGGACATGGAACCATTCCTAAAAAATCACACAGCGCGGGCATTATATTACAGCATGGGCGGCAGCGGCGCATTTGTCTGCACCGCTTTAAGGCATTACAATAAGGGAAAAACGAAAAATAAAGAGCACAGATAACAGCACCAAAGAACGGCTGCCGCGGGCAGATCCGTTCCTTTTGCTTTGTCTGCAGCACGCTCTTAACGCGCGAAACCGTACTTAGATAGATGAAAATTGAAGATTTAATTGAGCTGCCTCCGGTCAAAGGCGTCTTTGGCAAAACCGCGGGCAATCTTAAGGGCCTGTCGCTTGCCATGGCGGTGCAGTCTTTGTGCGCCAGACATCCGGGCTTAAAACTTTTGATCTGCGCCGACAGCCTGGATATGCGCCGGCTGCAATCAGAGCTGGCCTCACTTGAATGCCCCGATGAAATTAAGCTCTTTCCCGATTACGAGACCCTGCCCTACGACACCTTATATCCCCATCAGGATATTATCTCGGCCCGCCTGGAGCTTTTATCCACCCTGCCTTATTTAAAGCGCGGGCTTATCATCACCACCATGAATGCACTGATGATGCGCCTGTGCCCGGTTGATTACATCGCTGCGCATTCCTTTATCTTAAAGCAGGGCGATGTGCGCAATCTGCCGGCCCTGCGCACGGCACTGGTAAGCCAGGGTTATCTGCAGGTTGATCAGGTACTCGAGCACGGCGAGTTTGCGGTGCGCGGCTCCATTCTCGACATCTTTCCGATGGGCAGCTCTGATCCCTACCGCATCGATTTCTTTGATGATGAAGTGGACAGCATCAGCATCATCGATCCTGAAACGCAGCGCTCAAAGGAGCGCATTAAGGAGATCCGCCTGCTGCCGGCGCATGAGTATCCGCTAGATGAAGAAGGCATCGCCGCCTTCCGCTCCAATTACCGCGATGCCTTTGTGCAGGCCAATTTAAAAAATCATACCATCTATCAGGCCGTCTCCAAGGGCGCAGTGCCCGCAGGCATTGAGTACTATCTGCCGCTCTTTTTTGGCAAGTCCTCCACCCTGTTTGACTATCTGCCCGAGAACACGCTCATCATTCAGGCAGGTGACTGCCGCGCGGCGGCGCAGGCTCTGGACGTGGAAATTCATCAGCGCGCAGCCAGGCTGCAAGGCAATTTGGATCATCCCCCGCTGCCTGCCTATACCATCTTTCAAAGCCCGGATGAATATGCAGCAGAGATCAAAGAGCATGAGGGCCTGACCCTGCTTGCCCAAAAGCTGACTGACGAGCAGTGCCAGAAGCGCGGGCAGAAGAACTTTGAGACAGAGGACATCCCGGAGATCGCCTTTGACCACAAGGTAAAAGACAGCGCCAGACGTTTTGTCGATTACATCTCTGGCTTTATTCATTCAGGCGGGCGGGTGCTGCTGTGCGCCGTATCCGAAGGCCGCCGTCATGCCCTGCGTGAGATTCTGCCGCGTGAGCTTACTGATCTGTTTGGCATTAAGGCTGCCTCCTCTGTGCAGGCCTTTTTAGATGACAGCGCCCCGCTGATGCTCACCGTCAGCCCGGCACAGACCGGCGTGGTGTTAAAAAAGGCAAAGATTGCCCTCATTACCGAGACTGAGATCTTAGGCTTTCAGGTAATAAAGCAGCGCCAGCGCAGCCGCCGCCAGGCCCTGTCGCAGGATGCGATGATTAAAAATTTGGTGGAGCTCACCGAAGGCCAGGTGGTGGTGCACATCGATCACGGCATCGGCCTGTACCGCGGCCTTAAGGTCATGACCATCGGCGGCGTCAAGGGCGAGTATCTCACCATTGAATACCAGAACGGGGATATGCTCAACATCCCCATCACCGCCCTTAACAAGGTCGCCCGCTATTCAGGCGCGGAAAATCCGCAGCTCTCCAAATTGGGCTCTGACACCTGGGGGCGCAAAAAGAGCAAGGCCGCCCAAAAGGTCTATGATGTGGCCGCACAGCTTTTAGATCTCTATGCCCGCCGTGAAAGCCGCGAGGGCACCAAATTTACCATCAATGAAGCCGAGCTGGACGCCTTTGCCTCAGGCTTTGGCTATGAGGAAACCCCCGATCAGGCCGCCGCCATTGCTGCCACCTTAAATGACATGCAGCAGGGCAAACCGATGGACCGCCTGGTGTGCGGCGATGTGGGCTTTGGCAAGACTGAAGTGGCCCTGCGCGCTGCCTTTGTGGCCGCGGACAATGCCCGTCAGGTGGCCGTGCTGGTGCCCACCACCATTTTGGCTGAGCAGCACTATCAGAACTTTAAAGAGCGCTTTGCCGGCACGCCGGTTACCGTGGAGATGTTAAGCCGCTTTAAGTCAGTCAAAGAGCAGAACGCGGTGATCAAAGAACTGGAGCGCGGCACCATCGACATCATCATCGGCACCCACAAGCTTTTGGCCAAAAACATCAAGTTTAAAAACCTCGGGCTGGTCATCATCGATGAGGAGCACCGCTTTGGCGTCAAGCAGAAGGAGCGCTTAAAGGAGCTGTGCGCACAGGTGGATCTGCTCACCCTCACTGCCACCCCGATCCCGCGCACCCTGAACATGGCCATGGAGGGCATGCGTGATCTCTCCATCATTGCCACCGCCCCCGAGCACCGCCTGGCGGTCAAGACCTTTATCCTGGAGAACAATGACGATCTGGTGCGCGAGGCCATCATGCGCGAGCTGCGCCGCGGCGGACAGGTCTACTATCTGCACAATGATCTGGCCACCATCAATCAGAGAGCCGAGCAGCTGGAAAAACTGGTGCCGGAGGCCAAAATTGACATCGGCCACGGCCAGATGGGCGAGCGCGAGCTGCAGCGCGTGATGCGTGATTTTTACCATCAGCGCTTCAACCTGCTGCTGTGCTCCACCATTATTGAAAACGGCCTCGATATCCCCAGCGCCAACACCATCATCATCGACCGCGCCGACAAGCTCGGTCTTGCCCAGCTCCATCAGCTGCGCGGGCGCGTCGGCCGCTCGCATCATCAGGCCTATGCCTATCTCTTCACCCCGCCCAAGGCCCTTATTACCAAGGACGCCCAGCGCCGCCTGGAGGCTCTGGAGGCACTTGATGAACTGGGTGCAGGTTTTGTGCTCGCCACCCATGATCTGGAGATCAGAGGCGCAGGTGAGCTTTTGGGCGTAGAGCAGTCAGGACAGATTGAATCCGTGGGCTTTTCCTTGTATATGGAAATGCTCTCCCAGGCAGTCAAGGCCCTGAAAGAAGGCCGTGAGCCTTCGCTTGCGGAGATCACCCTCAATGAATGCGACATCAATCTGCATCTGCCCGCGCTGTTCCCCGATGATTACATTGGCGACATCGGCACGCGCCTGTCGCTTTACAAGCGCCTGGCAGCCTGCTCCACCCCGGAGGCCTTTGAGGACTTAAAGGTAGAGCTTATCGACCGCTTCGGCTTCCTGCCTGAGGCCAGTGAAAACCTCTTTGCCCTCACTAAGCTCAAGCAGCTGGCAGGAGAGCTTGGCATCCGGCGCATTGCCGGTGACGGCCAGGGCGGCATCATTGAGTTTGGGCAGAACCACAAAGTAGATCCCAGCTATCTCGTGCAGCTGGTCTCCACCTGCAAACATCAGGAATACAGCCTGTCTGGCGCCTCCACGCTGCGCTACAAGCTGCCTGAAACCGAGGCCATGCCGCGCCTGGAGCTGATGCGCCGGCTGCTGCTGGCCCTGCGCGCCCATTCTACCCTGGCAAAACCCGCGCCTCTGCCGGAGAACGCCGGGAAAAAGCAGTAAGCCCTGCGCCGGCCCTGCTGCATACAGCAGGGCCTGGCAGAAAAAGGAAAAGCACCTGGAAAGCGCGCAGTCAGGAAAGAGCTGAGGACGCTCAAAAGATTAAAAGCTCAGAGCCCGGATTGCAGAGTTAATGCACACATGCACCAGGGCACGCGGGCACAAGGCCCCGCGTATCTTGCACTCCTGCCCCTGAACTCAGGCTTAAAGCCTGCAGATCACGGCAGATCAGCCGCGCTTTGACTGATAGGCCAGGAAGCGCACGAAGTCCTCCAGCGCGCTTTCGGTATCATCATTGCGCCCGGAGATGGAAAGCAGCACTAAGTTGCCGGCCTGTCCGTAAACAATAGCCTCCACCCCTGACTGCTCACATTCAAAGGACCAGGCCTTGTCAATCAGATTGGAGCGCACCGGCAGCGTACAGTCAAGCTGCTCGGCTGCCACCCTGGCGTAGGATTCAGGCTCAATGCCGTTGCCGGCACTGCCGGCTACGTAAGTGATGTTGACCGCCAGATCTCCGCCCTCATGCAGATAGGACAGTGAGTTCTCCACGCTGGGATTGTTCTCCACGCTCCAGCCGGTCGGGCAGGGCAGCTCGGGCAGTTCCTCCTCCAGCGCAGCATCAGCCGCAGCACTGTCTGCTGCAGCCGCGGCAGTCTCAGCGGCAGACACCTGAACAGCCGAAAAGGCGGCCGCGGCCGTCAGGCCAAGAAGCAGCATAAATTTATGCATGACATAATCCTTATTTGATGACTTTGCAAAGCTTAAAGCTATTTTAGATCAGCTGAAAACCCCGCACGCAGGCGGGGATCTCATTTTTACAGCTGAAGCTGACTTTTATGCTGCGGCTTACTTGCCAAGCACAGTGCGGATGTCAGCTGCGATGTCCTCAACCGGACGATCTGCATCAATGGCAGCAAAATTGGTCTGCCCCTTGACAGCCAGATCCTTATAGAAGGTGACCAGAGGCTCGGTCTGCTTGTGATAGACCTCAAGGCGGCTTCTGACCGTGCTCTCCTCATCATCCGGGCGGATGACCAGAGGCTCGCCGGTAACGTCGTCTTTGCCCTCAACCTTAGGCGGATTGTAGACGATGTGATAGGTGCGGCCGGAGGCTAAATGCACTCTTCTGCCGCTCATGCGCTTGACAATCTTTTCATCCGGCACCTGCAGCTCAATCACTGCATCGATCTTGATGCCGGCATCCACCAGGGCCTGAGCCTGCGGAATGGTGCGCGGGAAGCCGTCGAACAGGAAGCCGTTTTTGCAGTCATCCTGTGCAATACGCTCTTTGACCAGGCCCAGAATGATGTCATCAGACACCAGCTGACCTGCATCCATCACCGCCTTGGCCTTCATGCCGAGCTCAGTGCCGGCCTTGATGGCTGCACGCAGCATATCGCCGGTTGAGATCTGCGGGATGCTGTAATCAGTGGTAATGGTCTGTGCCTGAGTACCCTTGCCGGCTCCCGGGGGTCCTAAAAGAATAATACGCATGTTATCTCCTGTGATCCAAGAAGCGGGCCCCGCCCGCTCCGCTTAATCTATTATAAGTTAAAAATATGTTAAATCCGCTTTAACCTACCAGCAGGCTGTTTAAGACCTTCACGAAGGCAGACGGATCTTTTAAGGTGCCCTGATCGGTGAGCAGTGCCTGGGCAAAGATCACCTCGGCCCACTTGGCAAAGCGCTCATTGTCGGTCTCGGCTGCAGCCTTTTCCACCAGTGCGTGCTTGGGGTTGATCTCAAGAATGTATTTCTCATCAGGCAGCTTCTGTCCGGCAGCTTCCATGATGCGGCGCATCTGAGCGGTCATCATGCGTCCGCCCTCGCCCACCACGCAGGACGGGCTGTCAATCAGGCGGGTTGAAACCTTGACGTCCTGAACCTTGTCGCCTAAGACCTGCTTGAAGCGCTCAATCAGATCCTTGTTCTGCTCGACGCTCTCTTCCTGCTTTTTCTGCTCCTCGCTGTCCTGCAGGTCGCCAAGCTGCAGGTCAGAGGCAGTCACGGAGATAAAGGTCTTGCCGTCAAACTCGCGCACGTTGCCCATCAGCCACTCGTCCACGCGCTCCCACATCAGCAGCACTTCAATGCCCTTGCTCTTTAACTGCTCCAGGTAAGGAGAGGAAACCGCGGCCTGATAGCTGTCAGCAGTCAGATAATAAATGTGCTGCTGTTTCTCCTTCATGCGTGAGACGTAGTCCTCAAGGCTGACATGCTGCTCGGCGCTCTCATCGGTGGTGGAGGCAAAGCGCAGCAGCTTTAACACAGCCTCCTGATTGGAGTAATCCTCAACCGGGCCTTCCTTTAACACATTGCCAAACTGCTGCCAGAAGATCTTGTAATCATCAGTCTTGGAGAGCTTGTCGAGCATGTTGAGCACACGCTTGGTCAGAGCCTTCTTGAGCTTGCGGGTCACCGCGCTCTCCTGCAGCAGCTCACGTGAGACGTTGAGCGGCAGGGCATTGGTGTCAACCAGGCCCTTGACAAAACGCAGATAGGCAGGCAGGAACTGCTCGGCCTCATCCATGATGAAGACGCGGTGCACAAAGAGCTTCAAGCCGTGCTTGTTGTCGCGGGTGTAAAGATCCCACGGGGCCTGGCGCGGAATATAGAGCAGTGAAGTGTATTCAAGCTCACCCTCGACCTTGTTGTGGGCCCAGGTTAAAGGATCCTGATAATCAGAGCTCAGATGCTTGTAGAACTCCTTGTACTCCTCATCCTTGATCTCCTTGGGAGCGCGGGTCCACAGGGCTTTGGCGTCATTTACCTGTACGTATTCAAACTTGGGCTCCTTAGGGGTATTGGCGTCCTCGCCCTCAGCCGGAGCTTCATACTTCTCCTCCCACAGCTCTACCGGCACGGAGATGTGATCAGAGTACTTGGTGATGGCAGAGCGCAGGCGCCAGCTGTCCAGAAACTCGCTCTCGCTGTCCTTGATGTGCAGGATGATGTCAGTGCCGCGTCTGTCGCGGTGAATGTTCTCGGAGGTAAAGGTGCCCTCACCGGTTGATTCCCAGCTCACGCCTTCATCGGCTGAAACAGTGGCTGAGCGTGAGAGCACGGTGACCTTGTCGGCCACGATAAAGGCTGAATAGAAGCCCACGCCGAACTGGCCGATAAGCTGGCTGTCCTTCTGGGCATCGCCGGTCATGTGCTTTAAGAAATCCTCAGTACCGGACTTGGCAATGGTGCCCAAATGCTCATTGGCCTCAGCCAGGGTCATGCCTAAACCGTTGTCTGAAATGGTGATGGTCTTGTTTTCCTTGTCGGCCTTGATGCGGATCTTAAAGGTGGGATCATCTTTTACCAGATCCGGATTGGTCAATGACAAGAAATGCAGCTTGTCGATGGCATCAGAGGCGTTGGAGATCAGCTCACGCAGGAATACTTCCTTATTGGAATACAAAGAGTTGGCTAACAGATTTAATAATTTTGCAACTTCAGTTTGAAAACCATGAACCTCAGCGGTCATTTTCTAACTCTCCTAATAGCACAAGGCTGAAATATATGTCTGCATGCATACATGGGGACAGGTGCGCCGCTTTTCAAGGCACAAACTAAGGCTTAAGCGCACAGCATATCTTTCCTGATTCTTTTGGCGGCGCGGTGCTTTTAGCGCTGAGGTGAACTTGCACTCCAGCAAAAGGTCGTGGAAATGAAAAAAAGCGTGAAGCCCGGCTCAGGCACCAGGGCAGCACCG
>JADINH010000087.1 GCA_017694225.1 Candidatus Avisuccinivibrio stercorigallinarum | reverse complement strand
TACGGGACTAGAGCAGACATCCCGTAGTGCCTACGAATATATTCCCAGCCAACGTAGCACCATAATAGTGCTGAGGCTAGTCAACCCAGGCTTTATGCAAGCCTCCGGCTTTAGCCGGGGGTGGTTGACTCCAGAGGCGACACCAAGAATAAATGGTCTGGCATATGCTCCGGCAAAAAACTCTGCAGCGTCTTTTGGGCTGCCCCTGCGACGGGCTTGTGTGTATGCTTTGTCCCAAGCTTTTTTAAAATAATGAACTCTCAAACTGCCCATATCTGCACCTGACGTTTTCTGCGGTTACCATACCGTTGTGAAAATTATAAAATCAGTAATATTATTACACAAATTACAGCAGTATTGCGGGGTATTTTCAAAATTTCTTGCTGCTTTTAAGCCGCAGCAGCCGGCGGCAGGGCTGAAATCTGACGTTGACTTACAATTCTGCGCATAATGACTTACATTTTTCGAGTAAGTCAGCGCCCTCTTTGCCAGAATGATGCCGCCAAAGTCGGATGGGTGACCAAGCGAAAAAGACAGTAATCTCAAGGGCTTTGAGTGCTTTTTAAGGATGTTCAGGAACAATCTGAAAAAAGAAAAAAGCAGGCTGAGTGGTCGGCGATAAAGGATTCGAACCTTCGACCCCTTCGTCCCTAACGAAGTGCGCTAACCGGACTGCGCTAATCGCCGACTGCCTTATGTGAAGTCCACTAAGAACTCAGTGAACGGCGCAAATTATACAGAAATTTTTGGTTTTGTATACAAGATTTTAAAATTTTTTATTGGCGCCTTCAATTTGTTAGCGGCAAAAACGCCAAATTTGCCAGGATGGCAGCCCCGCGGCTGCCGTTAATGTCATCCTCAGTGAGGTCAAAGCTTATCTCTAAGGCCCATCTTAATTTAAGTCCTTTAAGAGCTCCCATGCGCGGATTACTCCCATTCGTCCTCTTCATTCTCATCGGGCTCATCCTCATCGGGTTCCCACTCGTCTTCATCGGGCTCCTCTTCGTCAGGCTCCCACTCGTCCTCATCGGGTTCCCACTCGTCTTCATCAGGCTCCCACTCCTCTTCTTCCTCTTCCTCAACGGCTGCGCTGCTGTTTACCGGAGCTGCAATCACCTTGCGCATGCCCTCATGGCTTAATTTGGAGGCCGCCTGATGCATGGAGACGCAGTCGGCCTGCCATTTCTCCGGCCGCTCCCAGGTGTAATAAGGCACAAACTCCGGCAGGTCAAAGCCCTCCAGGGGATAGCCGGAGCCTGACACATAGACCTGAATGCGCTCTGAGGCTGAGTTCACGATGTAGCCCAAGCGGTAGGTCAGGGTGTCATGGCTGGTCAGTGAGCATACCTGCATGCCGCGTGCGCGCTCAGAGAGCATGATGTAGGAGAACCACTGCCGCTCAAAGAGCGAGAGGTGCTTTTTCTCCTCTGCGCTCAGCCCCTGCGGGCGCATGCGCTGATCGTAGACGGCGCGCACCGCCTCGCGCACCTTGACACCATGGGATTCGTAGGCGGCACGTGCTGCGGGCAGCTCCTCCCAGCCTGCAAAGTTCTCAGCGCTGTACTTTAAAAGCAGCGGGCTGTGCAGTGCATCGCGCTGGGCAATGGTCAGGGTGGTGGTGTAGGTCAGCATGTCACCCTCGCGCCCGGTGATGGCGTTGTTCCAGTCAAAGAGCACGGTATTGCTGCCCTTGAGGAAGCAGACGTGCTCGGAGGCGCTTTTATCCCAGGGCCCGGAGGGGCGGTAGCGTCCGCCAGAGGCTTCACAGCTCTCGCGCAGCAGGGCGTTGATGTTGCGCGCCATATTGAAATACACCGCCGAGGGGTAGATCAAAAATTCGTTATGCCAGGCGATGGTCTTGTATGACAGATCTTCGCTTTCAGTTACCGTGACCTTAGTGTCAAAGGGATTGGCATCCTGTACGCGCTCGGCAATCAGCTCTGTGGGCGCGTTGTCATCTTCATAGCCGCGAACCGTGAGATCAAGCCCAAAGGTCTGCCAGAAATAGGTAATGCTGCCGCAGGCGGACAGCAGCGCCGCCGCTGTCAGAACCGTGAAAAACGAGATAAATCTGTGCATCGCAAGCTCCTTTAAGATAAGAAAATCTTAGCGCAGCGCACTTTCTTTGTCCATGCGCGCAGAAGGCGGCGGCAGGGGCTGAGGGCAGCAAAAAGCTTTCTGGGTTCACATTCTGCTGCTTTGTACCTTTTCCGGGCAGATAGTTTTGCGCATAATTGAAACGGTAAGCCGTCGGACAGGAAGAGCTCTGCTCTCAGGAGGTTTTAATGCCGGCCAAAAAACTTGCCGCCGCCGTGATTGCGGCCGCCGCTGCCGCTGCTGCCGGAGCTTTAGTGTATTTGAACCTTGCTGCAGAGGAGGGCAGCAGGAGCTACGGCTTTATCGATCTGCGCGAGAGTGCTCTTGCCTTTGAGATCTCAGGGCGCATCAGCGCCCTGTATGCCGATGAGGGGCAGCACGTGCAAAAGGGGCAGCTGCTCGCCGCCCTCGACACGCAGGATCTGCAGCATCAGCTTTACGTGCAGCAGGCCTCCTGTGCGGTGACGGCTGCGGAGCTTTACAAGCTGGAGCAGGGCTACCGCCCGGAGCTTACCGCTGCGGCAAAGGCGCAGGTGCAGAAATTGTCGGCCGACTTAAAACTGCGTGAGGCTGCCGCGCAGCGCCTGGAAAAGCTCTACCGGCAAAAGGCCGCCTCGGCGCAGGATCGGGATGATGCGGTGTTCTCGCGGGACAGTGCAGCCGCCGCGCTGCAGGCACAGCAGGCGCAGCTGCAGCAGTACCAAAACGGCTACGAAGCGGCCGACATCGAGGCCAAACGCCGCAGCCTGCAGCAGTGCCGGGCGCAGGAGCAGTACCTGACCTACAAAATAGAACGCCAGAGCCGCCTTTATGCACCGTATTCAGGGCTTTTGCGCACCCGGCTCATGGAGCTTGGCGCCATGGCCACAGTGCAGAGTCCGGTGTTTTATCTCTCTGATGTGAGCGAGAAAAAAGTGCGCTTCTATCTGCCGGAGCTTGAGGTCTCAAAGGTGCATCCCGGGGAGCAGGTTACGGTGGAAAATGCCGCCGGGCAGCGCCTGAGGGCCCGGGTCAGTGCGGTCAGTGAAAGCGCGATGTTTACTCCCAAGAACGTGCAGACAGAGGATCTGCGCCCCGATCTGATGTATGAGGTTACCGCCCTGATGGCAGATGCTCACTGGCTATTCCGCCTGGGGCAGGCCGTTACCATCTATCTTGACGGGGGCGCGGGAGCCGGGGCTGGTGCCGGAGAAGGGGCAGGCGCCGGAGCTGGCGCTGATGCCGGTGCGCTGCAGCACTAAGGCAGCCCGGGGACAGCAAGGAATGGCAGGACGGGGCAATGCAAAGCGCAGACGGCAGGCTGATTGAATTTGATCAGGTGAGCTTTGCCTATGGCAGGCGGCAGGTCTTTTCTGACTTGTCCTTTTGTCTTGACAGGGACTGCAAAGTGGCGGCGCTGACCGGCCCGGACGGGGCGGGCAAATCGACCTTGCTGCGGCTGTGCGCCGGGATCTTAAAACCAAAGTCCGGCCGCGCAGCGGTGCAGGGCGGGGAGATCGCCTATATGTCCCAGAGCCTGGGGCTGTACAGCGAGCTTACGGTGTGGGAAAACTTAAGGCTGCAGGCCGGGATCAATAATGTGGATGCGGCCTGCCCTGAGTGTCTTAATTATCTGCGCTCACTGCTGGAGCGCTCAGATCTGTGGCGCTTTCGGGAGCGGGCGGCCGGGGCCCTGTCCGGCGGCATGAAGCAGAAGCTGGCGCTGTGCGGGGCTTTGTGCCTGCGCCCGCAGTTTTTGATTTTGGATGAGCCCACGGTGGGCGTGGATCCGCTCTCACGCCGGGAGCTGTGGCAGCTGATTTTTGACTACCTGCAGAGCACTGCCGGAGCGCGCTGCCTCTTTTCCACGGCTTATCTGGAGGAGTGTGAGCGGGCGGATGTCATGCTGCTGCTGCGCGAGGGCGGGCAGATGCTCAAGCTCACGCCCGCAGAGGGGCTGCAGCTGATGGCCGGGCGCACCTTTGTGCTGACGCTGCCCGGGCCTGACAAAGAAAGTGCCCAGCTCAAAAAGCAGCTCTGCCGCGGCCTGCAGGCGGCGCTGCCGGAGCTGCTGCTTGATGTCACGCCGCGCGACGGCGGGATCTTTGTGACGACGCGGGGGCCAAAGCCCGCCGGGGAGGTGCTCCGGGCGGTCAGGGAGCAGGGGCTTGCTGTCCTGCTGCCTAAGCTGCCTCCTGACATGAGCGCGCGCATTGAACTTAAGGCGCGCCCTCCGGAGCTTGAGGATGCCTATATTGCGCTCAACCAAAGGACAGACAGCCGCAGCGCGGCAGCGGGAGAGGCTCTGGCCGGGACGCCGCGCTTTAAGAGTGCTGAGTGTGTGGTCAGAACCGAGCAGCTCGAAAAGCGCTTTGGTGCCTTTAGAGCGGTCAGTAAGGTGAGCTTTGCGGTGGAGCGCGCTGAGATCTTCGGGCTGCTCGGGCCCAACGGGGCGGGCAAGACCACCACCTTCCGGATGCTCTGTGCACTGCTCGCGCCCACCTCCGGCGAAATATTCATCAACGGACTTGCCTTAAAAAAGCAGAAGAGCGCTGCCCGCGCGCAGATTGGCTATGTCAGTCAGAAATTTTCGCTCTATGACAAACTTACGGTGCGGGAAAATCTGCTCTATTTTGGGCGCAGCTACGGTCTGTACGGCAGGGCGCTGCGTGAGCGCCTGGCGCAGATTGCCGCGGAGTTTGCACTCACCGGGATCATGGACATCAGGGCGGGGGAAATCTCCTTTGGGCAGCAGCGCAATCTGTCCATGGCCTGTGCCCTGCTGCACCGTCCGGCCATTCTCTTTTTGGATGAGGCCACCTCCGGGGCCGATCCGCTCTCGCGCCGGCTGTTCTGGCAGCGCATTAATGCGCTGGCGCTGGCGGGCACCAGTGTGATCGTGACCACCCACTTCATGGAGGAGGCCGAGTACTGCGACCGCTTTTTAATTCAGGATCAGGGGCGCATGCTCTTTTGCGGCACCCCCGGGCAGTTCTGCGCCGGAATTGAGGGGGCGCGCAAAATCGAACAGGGCTTTATTGCGCTGGTGCAGCAAAGCCGCGCGGCGGCAGATGCTGCAGGAGGCGGGTCATGAGTGTGCGCCTTTCGCGCCTTTTGAGCCTCATGCACAAGGAAGTGCGCCAGCTGTGGCTGGACAAGTCCATGCTGTGGGCGGCAGTTATTCTGCCGGTGCTGCTTTTGGCCATCTACGGCTGGGGCATGCGGGTGGATGTCGAGCCGGTGCGCACGGCGCTGGTGGTGCAGGAGGACGATCCGCTGCTGCAGCAGGTGACAGCGCTGCTCTCAGGCAGCCCTTATCTTGAAGTGCACAAGGTGTATTCAGAGCCGCAGGCCGATGAACTTCTTATAAGTCACGAGGTTGATCTGCTCTTAAGGCTCTCCCCCTCAGGCGGGGCCGGGGAGCGCCAGCTCTTTGCCGCCGGGATCAGCTCCTCCTCCATCGGCGCGCAGCTTGCCGTAAGTTATGTGCAGCAGGCGCTGCAGCCTCTGCTGGTGCAGGGCGGCCTCAAGCTGTCGCTGCGCCTGTGGTACAACGAGGAAAACCGCTCGGAGTGGTATCTGCTGCCCGGGCAGATGGTGGGCATCATCACCCTGGTGTGCAATGTGCTCTGCTCGATGGTCTTTGCCCGCGAGTTTGACCGCGGCACCATTGAGACCCTGATCTCAGCGCGCGCCACGGTGTTGGAGCTCATCCTCAGCAAGCTCATTCCCTATTACGCGCTTACTCTGGGCTCGACATTGCTGCTGCTTGTGCTGGGCTTTACCATCTTTGAGCTGCCGCTTCGGGGCAGTATCCTGCTCTTTGGGGCGACCATTGCGCTCTACGCGCTGACCTGCTGCATTTTTGGGCTGTGGATTTCAGCCCTGGTGCGCGAGCAGTATCAGGCCATGCAGTACGCCATCATCCTGAGTTTTCTGCCGGCTATTCTGCTCTCGGGCGCGGTCTTTGATCTGCGCGCCGCTCCGGGGGCGGTTTTGGCTTTAAGCTATGTGCTCCATCCGACTTATGCCGTGCAGTCGCTGAAGATCTGCTGCCTGTCAGGCGGGCAGGAGCTGGTGCTGCTGCGCAATTTAGGCATCATTTTGATCTTCTGCGCGCTGTTCTGGGCTCTGCTCTGGCATGAGGTTAAAAGCTTTAAGGAGAGCCTGTGGTGATGTTTGCCTCTCTTTTGCGCATCTTTGCGCTGATGGTAAAAGAGCTGCGGGTGCTGTGGGAAGATCCGGGCTCACGGCGCGTGCTGATCGTGCCCATCATTGTGCAGTGCCTGATCTTTGGCTACGGCGTGACCTTTAACTTAGAGCGCGTGCCCTATGTGCTGTTTGATGAAAGTGCCAGCCCGCAGAGCGCGCAGCTTGTTATGGCCCTGGAGGGCAGCGGTTATTTCAGGCGTGAGCAGACCTGCTTTGATGAGCGCTGTTTCCTGCAGGCCATGGACAGAGGCGCGGGGCTTGTCGGCCTGCATTTTGCGCCGGATTTTGCCGTTTCGGCTGAGCTTAATGTTATCGCCGATGCGCGCAATACCACCTCGGCCAATACCGCCGCGGCGTATCTCACAGAGGCCGCCTCACTGCTGCTGCAGCGCAGTGACGTACAGCCGCTCTTTGCCCCCTGGTTTGCAGAGGCGGAGGCTGAGCGCCAGGCTGCAGGGCAGCCGGCTCTGTCCTTTACTTACCGCTATTATTACAACGAAAACAACATCACCCGTTTTGGCATTTTGACGGGCATGATCCTGGGCCTCTCGGCCATTCAGGTCATTATCCTGGCAGCCCTGACTGTGGCGCGCGAGCGCGAGGACGGCACCTTTGACATGCTCTTGATGACCCCGGCCAATTCCCTTGAGATCCTGATTGGCAAGGCGCTGCCGCCTGCCATGGCCGCCACAGGGCAGAGCCTTATTTTAACTGCCATCTGCACTTTTTGGTTTGATATTCCCTGCCGCGGCTCACTGCTGCTGCTTTTGCTGGTAATTGCGCTGTTCTCCCTGGCTGTAGTGGGCATCGGCCTTGCCATCTCAGCGGTGGTGTCAAATGCCCAGCAGGCGGCCACCACCGCCTTTTTAACCGTGCTGCCCTGCGTGATTTTATCGGGCATGCTCACCCCGGACAGCGCCGTGGCTCCGTGGTTTCGCTTTGTACTCTATATAAATCCACTGTACTACGGCATACAGGCGGTGCAGCGCATTTACCTGGAAGGTGCGGGCTTTTTTGACATCTGGCATCTGCTGCTGCCCTTTGGGGTGTTTGGTCTTATCACCATGCCCGCGGCAATGTATCTCTTCCGTCACCGCCTGACTTAAGCCGGACTTAAGGCTGCCTTCAGTCTGTATGCAGGGGCAGCGCCCGGGTGTCTTCCTGCCCGCGCCGGGCTTTATTCCGCTATAATGCACTGAGACAAAAATGCGCAAGTAAAGTACAAAAATAACACTGCAAACTGCCGGGCTGTATGGCGCGGCACACGATAAGAGATGACACAATATGCTGCTTAAATTTACCAAGATGCAGGGCCTGGGCAATGACTTCATGGTGGTGGACGGAGTGCGCCAGAAGATCTATTTCTCCCCGGAACTTATCCGCCGCCTGGCCGACCGCCACTTCGGCGTGGGTTTTGATCAGCTGCTGCTCGTTGAGCCGCCTTACAATCCGGAGCTTGATTTTCATTACCGCATCTTCAATGCCGACGGCAGTGAGGTGCAGATGTGCGGCAACGGTGCGCGCTGCTTTGTGCGCTTTGTGCTTGACCACGGCCTTACCAAAAAGCGCGACATCCATGTCAGCACCATGGCAGGCGTGCTGCGCCTGAAGTTAAATGACGACGGCACGGTGTTAGTCAACATGGGCCGCCCGGAGTTCACCCCGGCGCGCATCCCCTTTAAGGCAGAGGCTGAAGCCCCGGAGTATGAGCTTAAAGTGGGGGAGGAGATCTTTAAGGTCGGCGCGGTGTCGATGGGCAATCCGCATGTGGTCACCGAGGTGCCTGACGTCAAGAATTTTGACCTTGAAAAGTACGGCCCGCTGTTTGAAAAGCATGAGCGCTTCCCCGAGCATGTCAATGCCGGTTTTTACAGCAAATTCTCCGAGCACGAGATCGATCTGCGCGTCTACGAGCGCGGCGCGGGCGAGACCTTAGCCTGCGGCTCGGGGGCCTGCGCTGCGGCCGTGGTGGGCATCATGCAGGGCAAACTGCTCTCCCCGGTCAAGGTCAATCTGCCCGGCGGCAGCCTGAGCATCGAATATGAAGGCCGCGGCTCCTGCGTGATGATGTCAGGCCCCGCCGTCAGCGTATTTGAGGGCAGCATCGAGGTGCGCTGAGCTTATGGCTAAAAAGCAGGCTTCAGGCTTTGATGCCGAAATCGGGCTCTTTTTAAACTATCTGCAGCATGAAAAACGCTGCTCGGAGCACACCACGGCTTCCTACAGCCGGGTGCTCACCAAGGCCCGGGACTGCCTGCTGCGCGAGACGGAGCTTGTGAGCTTTGCTGAGGTCGGGCGGCCTGAAATGCGCATTTTGCAGCGCGAGTTTAACTTCAATGATGACATTGAGCGGCTGTCTGACAATTCGGTGGCCCATGATCTCTATGCCTTAAGCTCGCTGTTTAAATTCATGCAGCGCCGCGAGCTCATGGAGCAGAACCCAATTGAGCTCATTCAGGTGCCAAAGGTCAGGCGGCCGCTGCCGCGGGTGCTGTCCCTGCCTGAAATTGAAAAGCTGATTGCCGCCGCGCCCGGGGATATCTTCGGGGTGCGCGACCGGGCCGTGATTGAGCTCTTGTTCTCCTCGGGCCTGCGCGTGTCTGAACTGGTGGCGCTTGACTTAAGCTCGATTGACTTTGAGCTGGAGGAAGTGCGGGTGCTGGGCAAGGGCCGCAAGGAGCGCGTGGTGCCGGTGGGCTCGTATGCGCAGCGGGCTTTAAAGGAATATCTCGCCCGCCGCCATGAGCTGCACCCGGCAGAGGACTGCAGCGCGGTGTTTTTAAACCGCTTTGGCAGGCGCATCACCACCCGGGCCATTGAGCAGAATCTGGAGAAAATCGCCAAAGCTGCCGGGCTTTCGGGCACGGTGTCGCCGCACAAGCTGCGCCACTCCTTTGCCACGGAGCTGCTTGCAGGCGGGGCGGACATCCGCGCGGTGCAGGAAATGCTCGGACACTCCAGCCTGGCGGCCACCGAAATTTACACCCATGTGGATGCCGCGCGCCTGAAAAAGGTCTACGACAGCGCCCATCCGCGTGATCAGATGGCAGACAGCGATGACGATTTTGCCGCGGATGAACCCGCAGAGATACTGCAGGAGAAGATGGACAAGCCTGCAGCAAAGCAGAGGCAGCGCAAAAAGCCTGCAGCCGCAGCCTCAGCTGCCAGCGCCAAAGCCAGGTCAAATTCAGGAGGGAGAAAAGG
>JADINH010000086.1 GCA_017694225.1 Candidatus Avisuccinivibrio stercorigallinarum | reverse complement strand
GCTCGGGCAGTGCCCGGATCTGGTGGAGGCTTTTGTCGAAAGCCGCGGTGAGAGTTTCTCCATTGCCATCATGGCCGAACTGCTCAAGGCCCGCGGACACCGTGTGCGCGTAATTGATCCGGTGATGGTGCTGTGCACTGAGGGCGGCGTGCTCGAGTCCTCAGTCAATATTGAAGAATCCAAGCGCCGCTATGCCATGATTGCCGCAGAGCCCGGCGCCATCACCCTGATGGCCGGCTTCTGCGGCGGCAATGCCAACGGTGATCTGGTGCTGCTCGGGCGCAACGGCTCTGACTATTCGGCAGCCTGCCTTGCTGCCGTGGCTGATGCCGAGTGCTGTGAGATCTGGACTGACGTGGACGGTGTGTACAGCTGCGATCCTCGCTCTGTGCCTGATGCCGTACTGTTAAAGCGCATGTCCTACAAGGAGGCCATGGAGTTGTCCTACTTCGGCGCCAAGGTGCTGCATCCGCGCACTATTGCCCCGATTGCCCAGTTCCACATTCCCTGCCTGATCAAAAACACCTTAAATCCGCAGGGTGACGGTACGCTCATTGCCGAGGAGACCGACAGATCAATTCCGATTAAGGGCATTTCAGATTTAAAGAACATTTCTCTGGTCAACGTGCAGGGCCCGGGCATGAAGGGCATGGTCGGCATGGCCGGACGCCTGTTTACTGCCGTATCGCAGGCTAAGATCTCCATTGTGCTCATCACGCAGTCATCATCAGAGTACTCCATTACCTTCTGTATCCATACTCAGGATGCACAGCGCGCCCGCCGCGCCATTGAGGACGAGTTCCTGCTTGAGCTTAAGGAAGGCCTGTTGGATCCGGTGGAGATCATCGACAAGAAGGCCATTATCTCGGTGGTGGGCGACGGCATGCGCACCATGCGCGGCACTTCAGGCAAGTTCTTCCGCGCACTGGCCCAGGCCAACATCAATGTCAACGCCATTGCCCAGGGTTCATCCGAGCGCTCCATCTCCGCCGTAATTGATGAGGGCAAGGTGGCCGAAGCCATCGCCATCTGCCACATGACCTTCTTCAGCGCCAAGCAGATTTTGGATGTGGTGCTGGTTGGTGTCGGCGGCGTGGGCGGTGAACTGCTCAATCAGATTAAAAAGCAGCAGGACATTCTGCGCCAGAAGCAGGGCATCGAGATCCGCGTAGTCGGCATTGCCAATTCCCGCAACTTTATTACCGATCCCTCCGGCATCGATTTGGAAAATTACCGCAGCCTGCTGGAAAACAGCAAGGAGGCCAATGCCTTCTCCATCGGCCGGGCCAAGCAGCTTATCGGCGACTCGCACCTGGTCAACCCCGTGCTGGTGGACTGCACCTCAGATGAAAGACTGGCGCTGTCTTACATCGAGCTGATGCAGGCGGGCTTTCATGTGGTCACTCCCAACAAGAAAGCCAATACCGGCACCATGGAGTACTATCACGGACTGCGCCGGACAGCACGCATCAATCACCGCAAGTTCCTGTATGAGGCCAATGTGGGCGCCGGCCTGCCGGTTATCAACACCCTGCAGAATTTGCTGGCCGCCGGTGATGAATTAATTGAGTTCTCCGGCATTATGTCAGGCACGCTCTCTTATATCTTCGGGTTGGTGGAGGACGGCATGAGCCTGTCTGAGGCCACCCGCGACGCCTATGAAAAGGGCCTGACCGAGCCCAATCCGCGCGATGATTTGGAGGGCCTTGACGTCGCCCGTAAACTCTTAATTCTCGCCCGCGAGTGCGGCTATGAGCTTGATCTCTCAGACGTGGAGGTGGAGAGTGCGGTGCCCGCCGAGTTCCTGACCGGCAGCAGCGCAGAGTATGTGCTTGCGTCCATTGCCAGAGCCGATGAGGCCTTCAATCAAAAGGTTGAGGCCGCCCGTGCAGAAGGACGGGTGATCCGCTATGTCGCTTCCATCAAGGACGGTCACTGCCGCTGCGGCCTTCAGGCTGTAGGGCCGCATGATCCGCTCTATAAGGTGCGCGGCGGTGAAAACGCGCTGGCCTTTACCACCGCTTACTACAAGCCTATTCCGCTGGTCATCCGCGGATATGGCGCCGGTACTGCAGTGACTGCAGCCGGTGTATTGTCTGACGTGCTGCGTCTGCAGAACTGGACCAGAGAGGGTTAAGTTATGACCAAAGCATTCCGTGCCTACGCACCGGCCTCGGCGGCCAATCTGTCGGTAGGTTTTGATCTGCTCGGTGCTGCCTTAAAGCCGGTGTCGGGCGCTCCTTTGGGCGATTTCGTCACCGTTTATCCGGTGACGGAGCCTGGCTGCTCGGTGTCCTGCAGCGGGCGTTTTGCGCACAAGCTGCCGGCCGATCCCAAAAAGAACATCGTCTATGATGCCTATGTGCTCTATAAAGAGGCGATGGAGAAAAAGGGGCTTTCCACCTTAAATCTGCATATGGATCTGCAAAAGAACCTGCCGGTGTGCTCGGGCCTTGGTTCAAGCGCGGCCTCAGTGGTGGCAGCTGTAGCAGCGCTCGATGCCGTGCATAAAAATGCCCTCGGCGATGCCGGGCGGGTGGAGCTGATGGGGCGCCTTGAAGGCAAGATCTCAGGCTCCATTCATTATGACAATGTGGCGCCGTGCTATTACGGCGGCCTGCAGCTTATCATCGGCGAGCAGGGCATTATCTCGCAGGGGCTCAATACTTTTGACAATTGGTACTGGGTCTCCTGCTTCCCCGGCATCAAGGTATCAACTGCAGCCGCGCGCTCCATTCTGCCGGCGCAGTACCGCCGCCAGGATGTCATCACCTACGGAAGGCGCCTGGCCGCATTTGTGCACGCCTGCCATACCGGCAATGAGGCGCTGGCCGCCGCCTGCCTGATTGACGTTATCGCCGAGCCTTACCGCGCACAGTTAATTCCGGGCTTTGACCTGGCGCGCCAGTACGGCAGTGCGCTCAATGCCCTGGCCACCGGCATCTCCGGGTCGGGTTCGTCCATATTCTCAATTTTCACCGATTATCAGGCCGCCTGCGACATGAAGGAGTGGCTGGAGCGCAATTTCATCGACAATGAAGACGGCTTCTGCCATATCTGCACTATAGATAAGGAAGGTGCCAGGGTAGAGGAAGTAGAGGTTTAAGATGCAGTTATTCAATTTAAAAGACAAATCACAGCAAGTAAATTTTGCCACCGCCGTAAAACTCGGCATCGGTCATGATCAGGGCCTGTTCTTTATGGACAAGATTGAGCCCTTAAATGACATTGAGGGACTGCTCTCGCTGCCGCTCGTTGAGCGCAGCTGCAAAATTCTGCGCCACCTTATCGGTGATGAACTGCCCGAGCTGGAGCGCATTGTGGCCTCAGCCTTTACCTTTAAGGCCCCGCTCGTCAAGGCCGATGAAAATCTCTATGCCTTAGAGCTCTTTCACGGGCCGACCCTGGCCTTCAAGGACTTCGGCGCGCGCTTTATGGCACGGGTGCTCTCTGCCGTGCGCGGGGACGGCCATTTGACCATCCTCACTGCCACCTCAGGCGACACCGGTGCCGCTGTGGCTGACGCCTTCTACGGCCAGCCGGGCATTGATGTCGTGGTGCTCTATCCCAAGGGAAAGATCTCTGCGCTGCAGGAGAAATTGATCGCCACCCTGGGCGGCAATATCCGCGCAGTGGAAATCGACGGCATCTTCGATGAGTGCCAGGACATGGTTAAGACCGCCTTTGATGATCAGGATTTCCGCACTAAGGTGGGACTGAACTCTGCCAACTCCATCAATATTTCGCGCTTGCTTGCCCAGGTGTGCTATTACTTTGAGGCAGCAGCACAGTTAACCCCGGCTCAGCGTGAGCAGCTGGTGTTCTCCGTGCCCTGCGGCAATTTTGGCAATATCACCGCCGGCCTGATAGCCAAGGCCCTGGGGCTGAAGTCACGCTTTGTGATCTCCTGCAACGCCAACGACACCGTGCCGCGCTATTTATCCTCCGGGAAGTGGGAGCCGCATGCCACTGTGCCGACACTGTCAAATGCCATGGACATCTCCCGTCCCAATAACTGGCCGCGCGTGGAAGCCCTGGTCAGGATGATGGGCTGGTCACTGTCTGACTTTGATTTTGGCGCCATGAGCGATGATGAGACCCGCGCTGCCATGCGCGCCATGCATGACAAGACCGGCTATGTGTTAGAGCCGCATGCCGCCATTGCCTGCAAGGTGCTCTCAGATCACTTAAAGCCCGGCGAAACCGGCGTCTTCCTCGGCACCGCACACCCGGCCAAGTTCAAGGAAGTGGTGGACGAGACTTTGGGCATCGATCTGCCGCTGCCGCAGGCTTTGGCTGATCGGGTGAACCTCAAGAGTCAAAAGGTGCTGTTAAAGCCTGATTATCAGGAGCTTAAGGCCTATATGCTAAAGGAGCTCGGCCTGTAAGCGCATAAGCCCAGACTGCCTGAGCGTCTGACTGCAGTTTGTTTCATTGTGGCAGTAAGTTATAGGCTGTCACAGGCAGTCAGCAGCAGGTAAAAAATTACTTTAATGAAGGCCCGGCACTGCCGGGCTTTGATTTAGCAGGAGGCGGAGGCCAGGCTTAAGCTGCAGTCCTGAAGATCAGGGCATCGAGGTCGAGCGGGGCATCGGCGTAATGATCGCTGTTCCAGGCATGCGGATCGCCGCATTCAAGTGCACCATAGCCCCAGGTCACGCAGCAGTTTTCAATGCCGGCGCGTTTGGCGGCCATGACGTCATTTAAGTGATCACCCACATAGAGCGTATGCTCAGGCTTTACCTGCAGCACCTCGCAGGCGTGGCAGAGCGGCTGGGGATGGGGCTTGGCATATTCACAGCTGTCACCGCCCACGATCGCATCAATCCCCTTGCGGAAGGGGAAAGCTTCAAGCAGTTTGACTGCCATGCTGTAGTACTTGTTGGTCACCACCGCGGTCTTGACCCCGTGCTCATGCAGCTTGAGGATCAAATCATCCATTCCCGCAAAGGGTTTGGTGTCCACGCAGATGTGGGAGGTGTAATAGGAGGCGAAATAATCGCGCATCGGGCCTGCAATCAGCTGTGGATCCTGCAGGCGCGGCGGGATGGCGGCGCTGAGCATGGCACGCATGCCGGCGGTCACCTGCCCGAGCAGCTGTTCGCGTTTTACCTTTTGATAGCCGAAATCCTCCAGGGTGGCATTGCAGGCATTAATGAGATCCGGAGCGGTATCGAGCAGCGTTCCGTCAAGATCAAATAAAACTGCGTGAAAAGCGGGTGCAGGCAGTGTAGAATCTGTGCGCTCTGAGCTTGACTCCATTTTGTCTTGTTCCTATAGTTATTTCAGCATTCGTCTTGACGATCATTCGGAGAAAACATGCACAATCCAGCAGAGATTGCCGATTTTAAAGCAAAGGCAGCATATCTTCAGGGAACCATCAAGTCTGTTCCTGACTTTCCTAAGCCTGGTATTTTATTCCGCGATGTTACCTCATTATGTGAGGATAGGAAAGCATTCAGGCTGACTATCGATCTGTTCGATGAGATTTACCGTGACTGTAAGATTGATAAGATTGTGTGTGCCGAAGCCCGCGGCTTTGTGTTCGGCGCTCCACTGGCCGATCGCTTAAACTGCGGCCTGGTGATGGTCAGAAAGCCCGGCAAGCTGCCGCGCAGGACCTTATCTGAGCATTATGATCTGGAATACGGCACCAATGAGCTGCAGATAAATGAAGATGCCATCACCGCGCATGAGCGCGTGCTGGTGCTTGATGATCTGCTGGCCACCGGCGGCACCGTGGAGGCCATGGTAAAATTAGTGCGCCGCCTGCAGGGCGAGGTCATCGGTGCGGCCTTCGTCCTGGAGCTCTTTGATTTGGGCGGCGCTGACAAGTTAAAGCACGGCTGCAATGTCGATGTGATGTCCCTGCTTAAATTCCCCGGACACTGATCCGAACCTGCATTTGATTAGACGGTTTTCACCTAAGGTTTTTAAAGATGAGCATGACCCTGAACGGAGAGTATCAGGCATTAGCGCGCAAGTACCGCCCGCAGACTTTTGAGGATGTGGTGGGACAGCGCCATGTCTTAAGCGCCCTGGCCAACGCGATTGACACCAAGCGCGTGCATCATGCTTATCTTTTGACCGGAACCCGCGGCATCGGCAAAACCACCATTGCGCGCATTATCGCCAAGTCACTTGAGTGTGAGCAGGGGGAGAGCTCGCATCCCTGCGGCAAGTGCCTGGCCTGTGAGGGCATCACCAACGGCACTTTCCCCGATGTGATTGAAATTGACGCCGCCTCCCAAACCAAGGTGGATGACACCAGGCAGCTGCTGGAAAACACGCAGTATCCGCCGATCAACGGCCGTTATAAGATTTACATCATCGACGAAGTGCACATGCTCTCGCAAAGCAGCTTCAATGCACTGCTCAAAACCCTGGAAGAGCCGCCGTCATACGTCAAATTTATTTTAGCCACCACTGATCCCCATAAGATTCCGACTACGGTGATCTCCCGCTGCCTGCAGTTTCAGTTAAAGGCCTTAACCGTCGAGGAAATTGAGCAGCAGATAGTTAAAATCACCGCCGCCGAGGGGCTGCAGTGTGAAAGCGAAGGCGCGCTGTTAATAGCCCGCGCCGCCAAGGGCTCGATGCGCGATGCCCTGTCGCTTACCGATCAGGCCATAGCCCTCGGGCGCGGAGCGGTGCGCCGCGAGGTGGTGCTCTCGATGCTCGGCACGGCCGGGGACAATGTCATTGCAGAGATTCTGCAAAGCCTGCTGCCGGGCTCTGAACTCAAGCTTGCCGATCTGCTCTCGCGCATTGCCTCGATTGCCCCCAATTACAAGGGTCTTATCGACGAGCTCACCACCGCCTTCCATGATCTGGCGCTCTATCAGTTTATCGGCGGCAGCCGCCTGAACGTCTTTTCGCTGCCGCTTAATCTGCTGGAGAGCTTTGCGCCCAAGTTCGGGCCGCAGCAGCTGCAGCTTTATTATCAAATCTGCATCGAAGGCCTGCGCGAATTTGATTACGCGCCGGACGGCAAGTCAGCCTTTGAGATGACGCTGCTGCGACTGCACGCCTTTACACCGGAAAAAAAAAAGATTGGATAGGTGAGGAGGACGCTGAAAAAATCAGCGCAGCCCTCAATGCAGCCTTAGGAACAAAGCCGCTGCCCCAGCCTGCTCTGCAGGCCCCGGCAGCCGGCAGCGGACTTAATTACAATCAGCCGCTTGATATCAATTCAGCGGTGGACAGCCTTAAGGCCTTAACCTCATCGAGCTTAATGGAAAGCCCAAAGCCTGCGGCAAAGGCGCAGGCTGCAGCAGTGCAGTCTCAGGGACTGCCGGCGGCACAGCCGGCAGCTGCGGCTGTGAGCGCAGCGGGGCAGGGCATGACCGCGCCTGCAGCTGCACCTCAGGCAGGCTCAGTACAGCCTGAGGGGACTGGCGGAGCAGACGGAGCAGACGGCAGTGAGCTGCTCTCCGGGCTTGATGCGCTCAAGCTCTCCTCCTTTAACGTAAGCCCGGTGAGCGCTGCTGAGGTCAAAGAGCTGACAGCTGAGGCTGCCCAAAATGAGGCCGGACTTAAAAAAATTACTTCCTCTGAGGCCAGCGCCACGGCAGTGGAGGAACTGCTTAAGGGCGGCACGCTAAAGCCGGAGCTGCGCGAGCGCTTTGAGCGCTGCCTTATCGTGCAGAGCTATTTAAATCAGCTGCGCGAGAGCTTCAACTCCCTTAAGCAGAAGGCCCACAAGCCCCAGCAGGGCTCGGCCGAGCAGCAGTTGGCGGACATTTCCAATCTGGCAATGGATATCGCCGGGAAACATGCCGCGCAGGCAGGGCAGAAC
>JADINH010000085.1 GCA_017694225.1 Candidatus Avisuccinivibrio stercorigallinarum | reverse complement strand
TGCGTCTGCCGATGGCGATGAACTCGGCGAGCTTTAACGGATCATCGCTGTTGATGGTGACGTCAGCTGACTCCATGGCCGTATCGGTGCAGCCGCTGCCCATAGCCACACCGATGTCGGCATAAGCCAGGGCCGGGGCATCATTGATGCCGTCGCCTGCCATCAAGACTGAGGCCGTGCGCTGCTTTTTCATCACAAAGCCGGCCTTGTCCTCCGGCAGCACCTCAGCTTCAAAGCCGTCCAGGCCCACCGCCGCGGCGGTGTACTCAGCTGCCTTGACACTGTCGCCGGTGAGCATCACGATCTCCTCGATGCCCAGGCGGCGCAGGCGGTTGACTGCGCGCTTAAAGTCCGGGCGAATGGGATCCAGGATCTCAATGCAGCCCACCACCTCACCGTTGAGGCTGACGTAAACGAGAGCACTTTGCACTTCCTTTTGCTTAAAGGCAAGCTCAAAACGGCAGCCGCGCTCGCGCATAAAGTTCTCAGAGCCTACCAGCACCTCACCGCCTGCACACTTGTCAAAGGCCGGCACCTGCGCCTCAATGCCGCGGGCTATTACCGTGCGGATGTTTTTGGCTGCAGGCAGGGTGAGCTCACGGCGCTCGCTTTCCTCCAAAATAGCAACCGCCAGCGGATGGGCCGAGTGCTTTTCAGCCGCGGCGGCCAGGGAGAGCACCTCACTCTCTTCCACGCCCTTGAGGCACACCACCTGCTCCACCTGCGGGTGGCCTAAGGTGATGGTGCCGGTCTTATCCAAGATCACGGTGTCAGCCTGCGCTGCGCTTTCAATAAAGCTGCCGCCCTTGACCAGAATGCCGGCGCGTGCGGCGCGGCTTATCGAGGCCGAGATGGCAGTGGCGGTGGAGAGCTTAAGGCCGCAGGAGAAGTCAATAAAGAGCATGTTCAAAACACGCTGCAGATCGCGGGTGATGAGATAGACCACCAAAGCGCCGATAAAGGACACCGGCACCAGAGATGAGGCCATGCGGTCTGCGTAGTTCTGAATAGGCGCGCGGCGGCTTTGGGCATCTTCGACCAAATGCACGATGCGGGCCAGGGAGGTGTCCTCACCGACCTTGGTGACACGCACCACGATTTCACCGAGGCGGATATTGCTGCCGGCATAGACCGGATCACCGGCCTTTAAAGCCTTGGGGACAGCCTCACCGGTGATGGCGGACTGATCTACGGCAGCCTGCCCCTCTTCAATGATGCCGTCCACCGGAATGAGTTCACCCGAGTGAATAGCAGCACGCATGCCGGCCTTGACCTGCTCCAGCGGCAGCTTGAGCTCACTGCCGTCATCGTTTAAGACCCACAGCTCCTTGACGTTGAGGTTGACGAGCGACTTGATGTTGCGTCTTGCTCTCTGTGCGGCCATAGCGGTGAGCATTTCAGAGAAGTTGGAGAGTGACAGCAAGGTCAAACTCTCCTCAGCCCGGCCTGAGAGTGCAGAGGCCAGCACCGCAGTCACGGTTAATGTCTCAGCGTTGGGGCGCTTGTCCCTAATCGCCCCGCCGATGCCCTCTTTAAAGAGGTTGGATGCCATGCACAGCACGCCGATGCTGCGCAGCAGCGAAGTTGAGGCATAAAGAGTCGGATTGACGCGCTTTAAGATGGAAAAGAAGGCAAATACCCCGAGAGAGATTAAAGCAGCACGCTTGTGCTCACGCATCTGCTCCTGCGGGCTTTCAGCGGCCGCCTCGCGCAGATCCTTGACGGTATCAAGCATGCTGCCGGCGCTTTGCCCGGCCTTTCCGGCTGCAGTTTTAACTGTATTGACCCCTTCTTTGACCGTGCTCTTTAAAGACTGCAGCCTGCCAGCTGCCGGTGAGGGCTGAGGCTTTACTGCCAGTTCAGGCAGGATAAGAGCGGCGGCCTTTAACATCTGTGCTGCACTGTAACCGGCAGCAGGAGAGAGGCGCAGGGATGTGCCCTGCAAAAGCGCAGCCTGCACACAGGTCAGGGCGCGCAGTCTTGCTTCAAGCTCAGCCGCTTCCCTGGCACTACGTGCCGCGGCCAGCTTAAATTGATAACTTTTCATTTGCGTGTACGTTTGCTTCTATTTTGTATTTAACTTTGTCCTTAAACAGCCGCAGCGCACAACAGCGTTTAATCACCCTGTCCTTTGGCGCCGGGCCTTCCCCAATCAAAGTCTGCAGCAGGCCTTAACCTGCGCGGCGCCCGGAGGAAGCCTGCGTATGCATGGCCTGACGGGCACTTGAGATCAATTCCTTTGGATGGCGGTGTGACTGACGCAGCAGGAGCGCAAGGCCCCACCAGAAGAGCTGCGGGCCGGACGGACGCTCGCCTTTCATCACCCGCGAGACGCCGTAGCAGAGGAGCAGGAAACCTGCGATGCGGCTGACAAAAAGCGGCTCTTCGCGGTTTAAAAACCTGGATGCGGCCTCACGCAGCTTGAGAGCACTGTCATTTAAGTTCTCGCCGGCGCTTAGTGCAAAGCTTGGAATAAAGCTCTTGTCGTGAATGGCATGGCGCCCTGAAATCAAATGCGAGAGCGCGTCAATGAGCTCTGAGATCTGCCGCTCCTCACAGCTGTAGCTTACGGTGATGCTGCCGGTGAACGGACTTACCCGGGCCTTTGTCACCCCGGGATAGGAGGCGAGCACCTTTTCAATCTGGGCACAGATCTCCTGATGACCCTTAATGGACTTGCAGCTGTAACGGCGCCGTCCGGGAAGCTTGTGCTCAATCACCACCGCCGGTGCCGGGGTAAAGATGCGCCCGAGCACGGCGCCAAAATTCTGTCCTAAGGTGAAAAGATCCTGTTCTGCCATCTGTCGCTCTCCCTGCTTTTTAAACCATTACTGCTGTTACGCTTAGTGCTGTTGCTGCTGCCTGATTTTTTGTTCGGCCTTGAGAATAAGCTGTGCGGTTAAAGGATCGTCTTTGGCCTTGTCAAAGTCATAGAGCACGGTTACCGAGCCGGTAACGGGATTAATTTTGTAGGCGGTGACGGCCGGGGCTTTGGACAGGCGCTCTTCAATTTCAGCGCGCAGCGCGGCATCCTGTTTTAAATCCTCACAGGTGACGCGGATGCGGCCTGCCATAAAGTGAACGATCTGCACCCGATCCAAAATGTAATCTGCAGCCTTGGCGGCGCTTAACTGCTGCAGTGCTTTTAACATGCTTACCTCAATCTTTATTAGCCTGCGTTAACGCAAGTAATACTATCACACCCTGAGTTTGCTAAAGCTAATTTTTGTAAAAAATCCTCTTGCAATTTAACCGTCAAAGTGAGCAAGAGCGCCGCTTTATGTGTTATCTTTGAGCAGGATAATTCATTATTAACAAGGTAACGTACATGCGCAAATTAAAACTGACTTTAGCCGCTGCCGCTGTAGTCTTCAGCTTAAATGCTGCTGCAGCTCCCCTTTCCATGCCCAAACTTGACCTCCCCGCACTGCTTGGCGGCGGCCTGACCTCCTTCAGCCAGGACGTGCGCCTGGGCGGCTTCAGAATGTCCCGCCCGTCAGGGCGCAACTTCGGCGGCATGGGCCGCAGCTCTTCTTCATCCAAGAGCAGCACCAGCTCCACCCAAAATAACAGTACCAGCAGCACCACGAACAGCACCCAGCGCGATGCCCAATTTAACAATACGACCAGGGCCAATGCCAATACCGCCACGGCCGGCACTGCCGGGCGCACTGCTGCCCCGGGTTATGCCGCAGGCTATACCGGCTCACCCTTCTTAAGCTCGCTTACCGGCACCATGACCGGCATGCTGCTGGCAAATATGCTCTTTGGCTCCACCGCCCAGGCTTCACAGCAGACCGCTCCGGTGACCCCGCAGTCCTTGACTGACGATGAGCTCAAGCAGTGCATTGCCGATCTCGACAGCAAGATGGCTGAGCTTGAAGACACCCGCTCAGATATTTTAAACTCCAGCTCTGACACCAGGGATGCTGATTTAGCCCAGCTCGATCAGGATCAAAAACAGCTTAAGGATCTGCAGCTTATCCTGCTCAAAGAGCAGATTGAGCGTCTGCAGTAGGCTGTAAGCTCAACGCTTTACTCTTAACTAATAAAGATGAGTGAGAACATAATGGAGCGCAGTGAAGAAGGTCAGCGTGCCCAGATGCTGGAGGAGAAGATCCTCAAGCTTGAGGAGCGCATGGCTTATTTAGAGGACGAGCTGGAGCGCAGCAATGCCTTTATTGCCGCCCTGCTTGATGACTGCGCCGCCTTAAAAGATCAGGTGCGCATCCTGGCCGTGCGCCAAGGTGAGATCTCCGCGGTGTGCGACCTCAAGGACGAGACCCCGCCGCCGCACTATTAATAGCTTTTCCGCCATAAGCAGATACTGGCGGAATGTTAAACATAATTCAACTGCAAATATCCTTTTCTAAATTATTGAGTTATCATAAACACGTTACTTTAACTTTTCATGCGATCTAATACTTAAAATAAAGAAAGAATAAAGCCTTTGCAAATTACTTCTCTTGGAGGTGTATCATAGAAACTAAAGATAGTGATTATAGATACCTTATCAATAAAGATATTTTGAAGATATTAGTTGGGGACAGTCCAATTACGGAGGTTACCAATAATAAAAACTTATGCACAGAATTTTTACCTCGTGCAGGCATGAATGATTTACTCTGCGATATAGCACCCAAAGTAGGTTTCATAGAGGATGGAGTAGACCAGCTAACTGTACAAGCACAAAAAAATATTCCAGGCAGCAGAGTAGGACTGCTTGAACTTATTTTAAAGGAATGTATAACAAATAATAATGTCCCTGAGCTACTCTCAATCTTATTTTCAAAGGTCAGATTTTCTAATATCTTATTAAACCTTCCTAAAGATGAAATAGAGTCAACATATAATGAGATTAGAGACAGTGCTATTGAAAAAATCAACAAATATCTCTTTTTTAGCTCTGTTAAGCTAAAACTCAGTAATGGTCAGATTATTATTACCTCACTAAATGATAATATCCAACTTGAAAAAACCAATCTCTCCAACATTGATATGCCTTATATTAAACAAAAATTTAAAGAGGCAGAGCAATATATTGACAATGGTCAATATGATACAGCGCTTACACTTTCAAGAACATTACTTGAAGAGGTTTTTATTTATGTAATCGAAAAGAAAAATCAGCAAGTCACAGGCAAAGGTAATATTAAAAAACTTTTTAAGCAAGTACAAGACCTGTATGATATGCAACATAAAAACGGTTTGGATAATCGCATTCATTCATTGATTTCTGGGCTCGAAACAATTATTGAAACTGTAGCATCAATGCGTAATCTACTAAGTGATTCACACGGTCAAGGATCTCAAAGATTAATAATTAAGGAGCACCATACTAAGCTGGCATTAAATTCAGCTATCACAGTATGTGAATTTATTTTATCGGTCAGCAAAAATAAACTTTCTACCGACGACTCTAATTCAAGCCAGACATAATACTGAATTTTAAATTTAGAAATAAAGAACACGGCCCCGCAGATTTTGCAGGGCCGCTTCGTTTTTGCTTTGGCTGTTTTATAAGCTTACATGGTCACGCCGTCTTTCCAGATCACGATTTCATGTACGCCGCGCTTTTCGGAGACGCTCTTCTGGCCTGAGGCAATCTTGATGACATAGTCAAGCAGATCAGCGGTCACTTCCTCAAAGCTTCTGCCATCCACAATCTGGCCTGCATTAAAGTCGATCCAAGCAGGCTTCTTCTGGTAAAGCGCTGTGTTGGTGGAGATCTTAATGGTCGGCACCACGGTGGAGAACGGAGTGCCGCGGCCGGTGGAGAACAGCACCATGTGGCAGCCCGCTGCCGCCAGGGCAGTGGAGGACACGCCGTCATTGCCCGGACCCTGCAACAGGTTCAGGCCCTTGACCTTGATGTTGTCGCCGTAGGTGATGACCCCTGACACTTCAGCACTGCCGCCCTTTTGCACGCAGCCTAATGACTTGTCCTCCAGGGTGGTGATGCCGCCTGCCTTATTGCCCGGGCTCGGGTTTTCCGAGACCACCTGGCCGTGGGAGATGAAGTACTGCTTGAAGTTGTTGATAAGGCACACGCTTTCTTTGAAGACTTCTTCATTGACCGCGCGGTTCATCAACAGCTGCTCGGCACCAAACATCTCCGGCACCTCAGTCATCACCGAGCTGCCGCCCGCGCCGACCACCAGATCTGACACGCGGCCGATGAGCGGATTGGCGGTGATGCCCGACAGGCCGTCAGAGCCGCCGCACTTCAATCCAATGCGCAGCTCAGAGAGCGGCACTTCTTCACGCTCACAGGCATTGATCTTTGCGAGCATGGTGTCGATAAGCTTTTTGCCCTCTTCGTACTCGTCTTCAACTTCCTGAGAGTTGAGGAAGTACAGGCGCTCATCGCTTTCATCGAGGAACTGCTTGAACACCCCGATATTGTTGTTCTCGCAGCCAAGGCCGAGGATCAGCACAGCACCGGCATTGGGGTGGGCAGAGAGGCAGGCCAGCACCTTCTGGGTGGTGGTCATGTCATCGCCCATCTGTGAGCAGCCGTAAGGATGGGTCAGCGCAATGGCATCGTCTACATGCGGATAAGCGCTGAGCTTCTCCTGGGCATAGCGCTCCAGCTCACGGGCCACTTCATTGACGCAGAACACGGTCGGGATGATCCACACTTCATTGCGGATGCCCACCGAGCCGTTCTTGCGGCGATAGCCCATAAAAGTGCGCTCCACCTTGGGCAGTTTGGCAGGGGCAAGCTTGTTGTAGCTGTACTCGCCCTGGCCTGCAAGCGCGGTCTTCACATTGTGGGTGTGCACATGCTGACCCACATGAATGTCGCACTTGGCTTTGCCAATGGGGAAGCCGTACTTGATGACCGGATCGCCTTCCTTGAGCTCAGCGATGGCAAATTTGTGGCCGCGGGTGATGTCATCCACCAGGGTGACATTCAAGCCCCCATCGAGCGCTACCACCTCACCTTTTTTCAAGTCGGTGAGAGCGACCGCCACCACGTCGCCCGGATGAATTTTAACTGCCTGCATCTTAGTTGAGCTCCTGCAGAGCCTTCATGGTGGGCAGCACGCCGTCGGTGATCACTGCATGGGTGAGCTTGGCGGTGCAGGAGGTGAGATCAACGTCAGATGACAGATCGCAGCCCCAGAGCTTGGTGTCAGAGAGCACTGCCTTGACGGTAAAGAGGGCTGAGGCTTCAGTCTTCTGATAAAGGCTCCAGGCCTTGGAGAGCACTTCTACGGCATAGGCGTCATCATTGAACTCGCCGGTCTTGCCCTCAGCGCGCTGCACCTTGACCGGCAGCTGACCGTTGGCGTTCTTGTACAGAGCGATATAGGCAGCTAAGGCAAAGCACAGCTTCTTTGGCAGCACACCCTTGGCGCGGGCATCGAGGATGCTCGGCACCACGCGGGCCTTGACCTTGGAGGTGCAGTTCATCAGGATGGAAGCGAGCTGATGGTGCATTGACGGATCCTTAAATCTGTCCATCACGTCGTCAGCAAAGCTCTTTAACATGCCCTTGTCGAGATTGACAGCCGGAATGATTTCGTCATAGACCACGCTGTGCACGAAAGGACCGGTAACCGGGTGGGACATCATCTGATCGACGGTGTCGAGGCCGGCTAAGAAGGCAGCCGGGACATTGGAGGTGTGGGCGCCGTTTAAGATGCGCACCTTGCGCAGACGGTACGGAGCGATATCCGGAGCGGTAACCACGTTGAGGCCGGCCTTGGCAAAAGGCAGCATCTCCTCGACCTCACTGTCCCCTTCAATGGCCATGAAGCCGAAGGTCTCGCCGCAGCACATTAAGCTGTCCACGTAGCCAAGCTTCTGCTCGTATTCCTGCGCGAGGGCCACCGGATAGCCTGAGACCACGCGGTCGACTAAGGTATTTAAAAATCTGCAGTCATCGTTTACATAGGAGACAAACTCATCGCCGAGGTTCCAGTCAGCTGCGTGCTGCAGCACGATGCTCTTTAACTTGGTGCCGTTGTCCTCGATAAGCTCGCAGGGCATGATAACTAATCCGGCGCCGCACTTGCACTTGTCCTTAAAGGCCTTGAAGCGGGCATAGAGCACCTGGGTGAGCTTTGCCGGGAAGGACAGCGGAGCGGTCTTGGGATCAAAATCGCACTTGTCGTAAGTAATGCCGGCCTCGGTGGTGTTGGAGAACACAAACTTTAAGTCCTCGCTGCAGCCGGCCTCAAGCACCTTGTCCCACTCAGTGTAAGGATTTAAACCGGCGGCGATGGAGTTAATCTTTTCGATTTCCTCAATCTCCTTTCCGTCCTTCACACCGTGCAGAATGGTGGTGTACAGGCAGTCCTGAGCGAGCAGCTTGGGCAGCACACGCCCGCGCGGAGTGGGCTGAATGGCCAGAATGCGGCCGTTGAATAAGCCCTTTTGATTGAGTTTAAAGATCATCCAGTCAATAAAGCCGCGCAGGAAGTTGCCTTCGCCAAACTGCATGACGGTAATCTTCAGATCACTTTTAAGTTCCGGGCATAAAGTCAAATCAAGCTTGTTCATAAAAATTTGTAGCTCCAATGAAAAATAATTTTTTTCATTTTAGAGCAAGATATGTGCACAAGGCACAAGAAAGCTTTAAAAATGAGCGCTGGATCGAAAAATAAAAGCAAGATTTCATAACTTCTTCTTTTTGCTGCACATTTCACGCCGCCGCCGTCCCGCCGCCTGCCCCTGAGGACACTTTACTTAAAATTCATCTGACGAGATATGAGCAGATCTGTGCATGGCTGCGGCGCTGCTGCCCGGATACCGTCATAAAGGCTGATTTTGGCAGGAGAGAGGTAATGCAGTGGAACGGGCAAAATAAAAGACCGGGCAGTGCTGCCAGGCCTTTTACACTTTGTGAGTTAGTCTTTTAAATCTTATTTCTCAGCAGGCTTCTTGTCTGCACTCTCCTCGTCTTTCATATTGGCGAAGATGGTAGCGAGGATCGGGCCTGAAATGTTGTGCCACACCGAGAAGATGGCTGAAGGCACAGCAGAGAGCGGGCTGAAGTGGGCCATAGCCAGGGCCACGCCAAGACCTGAGTTTTGCATGCCCACCTCGATGGACAGCGCCTTGCGCTTGGGCAGTGACATCTTGAACAGCTTGCCGAGCATGAAGCCCAGGAACAGGCCCAGGCCGTTGTGCAGCACCACCACGGCAAAGATGAGCAGGCCGGTCTCGGCGATCTGCTTCTGGCTTACGGCCACCACGGCGCAGACGATGGCTACAATGGCCACCACGGAAATAAGCGGCAGCACGGTCACGGCCTGGCGCACATATTTGCCAAACAGGGTATTGACGACCACACCGGCTACAATCGGCAGCACCACGATCTGCACGATGGACATAAACATGCCCCAGGGATCAACTTCCACCCACTGATTGGCAAACAAATAAATCAGGGCCGGGGTCACCAGCGGAGCCAGCACGGTGGTGCAGGAGGTAATGGTGACGGAAAGCGGCACGTCGCCCTTGCCGAGGAAAGTCATCACATTGGATGCGGTGCCGCCCGGGCAGCAGCCTACCAGAATCACGCCGACGGCAATCTCATCGGGCAGGCCCAAAAGCAGGCACAGGATGTAGGCGGTCAGCGGCATGATCACGAACTGGCCCAAAACACCGATAAGCACATCCAAAGGACGGGTAAAGACCTCGGAGAAATCCCTGGCGCGCAGGGTAAGGCCCATGCCGAACATCACGATGCCCAGCAGCAGTGAAATGTACGGAGCCAGGAAAGTAAAGGTTGCGGGCGAGAAATACGCTAAAAATGCAAAAATAATCACCCAGACTGCAAAGGTTTTGCCCACGAATGAGCTGAAACGTGCAATCTGACCCATAACAGTAGACATTTAAAAATCTCCTAAAAAGTGTCTGACGGACAACTCTTTGCCTTGTGTATGAAATGTGCACATCTTAGCGCCGATGCAGTGCAGTTTGCGCAAAGCTGCACAATATGCACTATTTTGGCACCGGTATTTCTGTCGTCTGCACTTTAGTGGTGCATTGAACCTGGTAATTTTAGATAATTCCCGGTTTTGCTAAAGGAGCACTGGCATTAAAATAAGCGGCAGCAATTGGAGGAAAACATGGGCTTATTTTCAAGAACAAAGCGCGGCGGTTTTACCGATGAAGCCGCCTATGAAGATTTCTTTGGCATCGACAAATACATTCAGGGCCTGTCGGACTTTATTTTGGAATGCGACACCCCGATGACCATTTCCATTCAGGGCGCCTGGGGCTGCGGCAAGACCAGCCTGATGCAGATGGTGCAGCAGCGCATCAAGGACAAGGTGCTCATCATCAATTTCAACACCTGGCAGTTCTCGCAGTTTGACCTCGGCAACATGCTGCCCTTTTCAATGCTGCAGGTAATGATGCGCTCACTGGGCGGTGAGAACTTTGTCTCTGAAAAGCTCTACGCCGGCATCAAGAACATCAGCCGCTTCGTGGCCGGCACCGCTGCCAAGACCCTGGCCGGGGTTGAGCTTGACTCCTTTGGCTCGCACGGCATGGTGTCTGAAGATCTCGCCTCTGAGATTTCCAATCTCAAACAGAAGTTAAAAATGGTGATTGATGAAAAGCTCTCGTCCTCAAGCGTCGATCGCGTGGTGATCTTTGTGGACGACCTCGACCGCCTGCAGCCGCAGCGCGCGGTGGAGCTTTTAGAGGTCTTGAAGCTGTTTTTGGACTGCAAGGGCTGCGTCTTCGTGCTGGCCATTGACAGCGAGGTGGTGTTCCGCGGGGTCAGCCAGAAATACAACTTCGGCGAAAACGATCACAAGCGCTGCCAGTACTTCTTTGACAAGATCATTCAGGTGCCCTTTATCATGCCGGTGGCGTCATACGACATGAACAAATACATCGGCAAATGCCTGGAGGAGATCAACATCAGCAACTCCGCTGAAGAAGTGGAGCACTTTGCCAAGTTCATCCGCTACTCCATCGGCACCAATCCGCGCGCCATCAAGCGCCTGTTGAACTCCTATCTGCTGCTGACCAAGATAAGCCCCGAGAATGTCGGCTCCATCCTGCTCTTTGCCGTAATGTGCATGCAGTACTTAAGCCCGGAGCTGTACAACTTCATCGTGTCAAACCGCATGACCTTAACTGCCGCCGATTTTGTCAAATTGGTCAGCGCCAAGGACGAGGATCTGGAGCAGTTAGAGGAAGATCATGATGCTGACCTCAGCTTCATGAAATCTGACAACGAAGATGATGAACTGTCCGACAAGATCAGCATGTTCTTAAATGAATTGAGCCGTCTTATCAGTTCAGATCACACCGTGGATCACATCTCAGAAGAGGACTTTAACAAGCTGCGCAACATGCTCGGTGCCGCTGACAGCTCAGTGCTCAACAGCGATGTATCCATGGCCGCTCCCAAGGAAGACAAGGAAAGCAGCAGCGGCCGCGGCAAACGCCAGAAGATCCGCATCGTCTACAACGGGCGCACCTACAAAAACCGCAAGCGTCTCGTCACTGACATTGTGTATGACTATGTCAATGCCCACCCGGGGATCAGCAGCAGAGAGCTGCGTGAGGCCTTCCCGGACGATCTGCAGGGCAGCCTGCATGTGATCCGCTCGGTGGAAGAAGCCCAGAAATATTCCTATGGTGATGTGCAGTTCACCCTGGACAACCCGCTGGAGCTCTCTGACGGCAAATTTGCCGTATGCCGCGTGTGGATGAACGGCGCCTGGAACAACTTCAAGCGCTTTACCGATCATGTGGTGCAAAACCTCGGCATTGAACTTGACATCAAGTCAGACGGCCAGGCTGAAGGTGACGAGGAAGAAGGCCAGGACGCTGAGAATAGCAGCTCTGAACAGCCGGCTGCTGAGCAGGCTTAAAGCCAAAGCCCTCTTACCGCCCGCCTGAGCGCGGCGCTTCACGCCCGGTGCGCTTTTATGGCGCCCGGGCGCTCTAAGTGCTAGAATTTGTGCACTTAAATTTCAGTCTGCAGAGGAATTTATGCCCAAGTTTTTAAAAGTCCTGGCCGCAGCTGCCTGTTCAGCTTTGCTGCTGTGCGCCTGTCAGGCCCTGCCCGAGGGTGCAAAGCGCCCGGATGTCAGCATTGACAGCGTCACCATCGCTGCCGTGGACGGGGTTCCCGGCTTTAAAATCAGCTGCTCGATGGAGCACAATTCCTTAACGGCCCTGCCGCTGCAGTCAACTGAGATCACGGTCTTTATCAACGGCACCATGGCCGCCCGTTATCAGGAACCGGGCAATCTCAGGGAGCTGCCGCCCAACGAACGGCTGAGCCTGTATTATTTTGTTCCGGCCTCCCTGCTGCCGGAGGCTGCCGCCTATTCGCTTGAATACAACCGCATGCTGCAGCTTAAGGCTTCCGTGCTGGTGCATTTGAGCTTTGAAAAGGACAATGAGAGCGGCTTTAACCCCAACGCAACTTTTGAAGGCATCATAAGTCATGACTAGAAATCACTCCTTTGAGCCGCGCACCGGCAAGGCGCAGTTTTTCTTTGGCATCTGTTACGGCCTGATTGCCTTAATTGCCGTGGTCATGGCGGTCTATGTCAAAGTGGAAATGGGCACTGAGCCTTACATGCAGTATTTCATGGCGGCACTGTTCGGCCTTCTGACCGTCAAGAGCTTTTATCTCTACAGCCGCGTCAAGAAGCTGATTGCACAGGGTACCCGGCAGACTGCGAAGATGCTGTCGTGTGAGAGCGTGCGCGGCATTACCGTGGTCAGAGCCCGCACTGAGATTGAGGGCTACGGACCGATTGAATTTGAACAGCGCTTGGCTGGCGTGCGGCTTGCCGACGAAATCAAGCGCGTGATGGCGGAAAATAAGCAGAGCACCCTGCCCTGCATCGTGATTGCAGGTCAAAGCAGACATCCGCGTGCCATGCTTACCATCGCCACTGATCATGGGCGTTTAAAGCCTGAGAGCATCGCCCTTTAGTACCAACCAACGAGGAAACTAATGAGCTTACAAAGCGTTAAAGAACTGCTGTCGGGCAAGTTTGAAGCCGGCAGCAAGGCAACGGTAGGCGGCTGGGTGCGCACCCGCCGCGATTCCAAGGCAGGTTTTTCCTTTATTGCCCTCTCTGACGGCTCCTGCTTCAACAACATTCAGGTGATTGCCGACAACACCCTGGAAAATTATCAGAGCGAGATCTTAAAGCTCACCACCGGCTGCTCCTTAATGGTTGAAGGCACCCTGCAGGCCTCCCCGGGACAGGGCCAGGCCTTTGAATTAAAGGCCGAGAAGGTGCAGGTTTTAGGCTTTGTGGAAGATCCGGACACCTATCCGATGAGCGCCAAGCGCCACAGCGTGGAGTATCTGCGTGAGTACGCCCACCTGCGCCCGCGCACCAACCTCATTGGTGCGGTGATGCGCATCCGCAACACCCTCGCGTACGCCATTCACTCCTTCTTCCAGGAGCGCGGCTTTATGTGGGTGGCCACCCCGGAGATCACCGCCTCTGACTGTGAAGGCGCCGGCGAGATGTTCACCGTCACCAACTTTGACCTCAACAACCTGCCCAAGGATGACAAAGGCCAGGTGGATTTCTCACAGGACTTCTTCGGGCGCCACGCCTACCTCACGGTGTCAGGCCAGCTTAACGTTGAGACCTATGCCTGTGCATTTACCAAGTGCTACACCTTTGGCCCGACCTTCCGCGCCGAGGAGAGCAACACCACCCGCCATTTAGCTGAGTTCTGGATGTGCGAGCCTGAGATGGCCTTTACTGATCTTGACGGCTGCGCCAAGGTCGCCGAGGACATGCTCAAGTATGTGTTCCGCGTGGTGCTCAAAGAGCGCGCCGATGACATGGCCTTTATCGTGCAGCGCGTGGACAAGGACGCCATTGCCCGCCTGGAGCACTTTATCAACTCTGACTTTGCGGTGGTGGACTATACCGACGCCATCAAGATTTTGGAGCAGTGCGGCAAAGACTTTGAGTATCCGGTATCCTGGGGCATTGATCTGCAGTCTGAGCACGAGCGCTACCTTGCTGAGCAGCACCTTAAGGCTCCGGTGGTGGTCAAGAACTACCCCAAGGACATCAAGGCCTTCTACATGCGCCAGAACGATGACGGCAAGACTGTGGCAGCCATGGACGTGCTGGCCCCGGGCATCGGCGAAATCATCGGCGGCTCACAGCGTGAAGAGCGCCTGGAGCTTTTGGACAAGCGCATGGACGAGCTTGGCCTGAACAAGGACGCCTACTGGTGGTATCGCGATCTGCGCCGTTACGGCTCAGTGCCGCATTCAGGCTTTGGCCTGGGCTTTGAGCGCCTCGTCGTTTACGTCACCGGCGTGGGCAACATCCGCGACGCCATCCCCTTCCCGCGCACCCCGCGTTCTGCTGATTTCTAAAGCAGAGGGCAGCACCGCCGCAGGCGGTGCCGCCTTCCTGCAGCCGCTTTAAAAACCTCGCTCAATGGCGCAAAAATGCTCATAAAATCAAGCAAAAAGTGCACACTTTTGCTAAAATCTGCAGTTTGAGATTTTCAAAATTATCGTCCCTGATTGTAATTAAAACTAAGAGCGTGAGCCCTGAGCTTTTAAAATTTGTGCTCCTGCAGAGCTTGATGTGAGATACCAATGCAGCAAATTCCAAATTTACCACCTGTTGTACCCTTTGCTCATAACATTGAAGAGCTGGCAGACAAACTAAACCACGCTTTTGCCAAATATCTGCATGACATCAGCGGCGCCGATTTAAATCTGCTGCAAAAAGCAGCAGAAAATGCCTCTATGGTATTTCCAGAGGAAGGTTACATCGTTTTCAGCAACGATGAAAAGCCTTCACTGCGCCGGCAGCACGGCAACCGCCCGCAGAAAGTAGACGCCCTGCACTGTGCCCTCAAAGAGCATGAGGCAGGCCAAAACTTCTATAGAACCATTAAGCTGGGCAAAAAAAGCCTGCTGGTCTTTGGCGGAGAGAGCTTCTCTGAGGGCTGGCTGCAGCCTTCCATTGATGAAAAGAGCCTGATTGAAAAATTTAACCGCGATGACTTCAGTGCGCTCGATGTCAGCAAAGCGGTGTTTTCAGATCAGTTAATTGAGGTTTTAACTCAAAACAGCAGCTTGTTTGATTTAGAAAAGTTAAATCAATACTGCCTGCTGGTCACCTACAGCAAATACCGCACTTTGGCCGGAGATGAGATCCCCACCTATATTGCAGACAGCTGGAGACGCCTTTCCGATCTCAGTGCGCAGGAGGTGCTTGATCTGCGCAAAGGCCTGATGCGCCTGGGTTTTGCCGCCTGCATGTACCTGCTCAAAGATACCGGCCTGCACCGCTTTAAAGAAGGCTATCAAGACAAAATCGGCATGCTCAAAGCTCTGAGAACTTTGGGAGAGCCGCTTACTATCGACTATTTCAAAAAAGAGAATGCGCCGCAGTATCTGCTCAAATACAGCAGCCTTGATATCTTCAGGGGATCGTATGCTGAAGTGGTGCGCACCCAGTGCAATTTGTCAGTAACCTTCTTCGAGGTTGAAGACCGCATCAAAGACGGCATGGCAGCACTGCCGCTTTCGTGCAGCTTTGGCGACAATGTGGTAAACCATCTGCCCGTGCTTGATCCCTATTACTTTGAGCCCCGCGATGAAAATTACAATGCAGATTACAAAAATATCCTGATCCTCGATCAATACGGTCTGCGCTTTAATCATGAGTTCTTCAAAAAGTACAAGCTCTACTGCCGCAAAGACGGCAAAAAGAGAGATCCCGATGAGCCTGAGGCAGAAGTATTTGAGCAGCCCTATGAAATCGTGGATGTGCTCGGCCTTAAAGATCGTGCTGAACAAAAAGATCCGCGCCTTATCGGCAAAGTAAAAGTCATGCATGTCACCCCGCTGCAGATACTGCTCTCCGTGCTCGGTGAATTATTTGAGCATTACACCATCCTGCACAACAAACCGGTGGCCATGGAAGGCGATTTTTTAAATTTCCTCTGGTTTAACATCATGCAGGCGCGCTACATGGTGACCACCGGTGAAATGCGTCCTGAGGCTTTTGCCTTCGGGAAAATACGTATCCGTATGCTGATGCCTTTCATTTATTATGAAACCGCCAACGGTTATGAGCCGAAAAGAGCCGAAAGTGACAACTATGACGCTACTTTTTACAGCTTCCGCGCCGGAGCCATGATGCAGAAGCTGATTGCTGCGGGCAATATTAAGTATGGGCTGCCTCTGAAATTCAGCGAGCTGCACCAAGGGCGCATCGGCTCCTTAATCTTCGGTCTTTTGGCTACAGAAATCGCCCGGCTGCTGATGACGGACAATTTTGATTATTTTGGCGACGGCTTTATTAAGATTGAAGACGAAGAAGCGCGAGCCTCGGCCGTAATCAGCATGGCGCCGATGCTTTACCACAGCTGGGAAGAGTTTTTCGGCACAGTAAGAGAAATGTATGATGCCGAAGAGATCGCTGCCTGGCTTGCAAATGAAGAAGAAGAGGGTGATGACGAAGATGACGATTGGGATGCTGAGGATGACTGGCCTGCAGGCATTACCCGCCATCTCGATGAAATTGAAGAATCCTTTGATAACTTTGAGTTCTTTAATCTGTTCGCAGATTACTGCTCAGTGCGCCGTCCCACCCACTATGACGCCTTAGTGCCGGTGCTGCTCTGCCTGAACAGTGAAGACGTCAAAAAAGCCACAACTTCAGGCCTTAAAGGACGGGATCTGCGCTGTCAGATCCGCAATCATGAAGAAAATCTTGAGGTGCTGCAGGATAAAATAGAGGAGAACAAGCAGGAGCATGACCGAATTGGCACGGCCTACTACATTGCCCATTACAACTATACCCGCAGCCTTGACAAGACTTTTGCTGCCTTGACCATCAAACTGCCAGAGGTCAGCACCGCAGAAAATGAAGCGTTCTTTGTGCCCGGCGTGATCCTGCACCGTCAGGATGAAACTGTAAAATTTATGCCCCTGACCGAGGTGGCAAAACAGGATCGCACGGAGCCTATGTACAGATGGATTATGGACAGCACCGTCTTTGTTGCCCTGGTTGGCCATACACAGTACAATCACCTGAACATCAAGACTACCGCACGCGGCTGCGGCTTATGCTGTGATATTGCTGAGGCTGAAAATCTGCGTGAATATTTTTACGATAAGGTCGGCGAATTTCCTTTAAGACCGCATAACGATCTGCCGCAGCTGGCCATTACCGGTGCCAGCCGCAATTTAAAGACCACAGAGCTTACTGAAGTGCTGTTTGCCGAACTGCCCAAGAAGCAGGAACTGCCGGATACCTATCTGGGCCTGGAGTCCCTGCTGGAGTTCAACTGGCGACTGTCGGTGGGCAAAGAGTTCATCAGCGATGAGGAATTTAAGCTGCTGCTTGAAAACGCCGGCAAAATCATCAAGCTGCGCAATCAATATGTGTTTGCCGATCCCAAGATCTTAAAACACTATCAGGAGCTGCGTGACAGCCTCAGCCGCGTCAATCTGCACCTGCTCCTGCTGGCCACCTTAACCGGCAGCTTCGATGGCAGTCCGGTGCAGCTGGGCAGCCGGCTTGCCAAAGCCAAAAAACAGATCTTTACCTCAGGCGACACCTCCCTGCCGCGCGGCCTTAACCGTGAGCTTAAGCTGCGCCCCTATCAGGTGCGCGGCTACAGCTGGCTGCTGCGCAACGCCCGCTCGGGCATCGGCTCCATCCTCGCAGACGACATGGGCCTTGGCAAGACCGTACAGCTCACCGCCCTGCTGCAAAAGCTCAAGGAAGACGGCGCTTTAAAAGACGCCCCGGCGCTCATTGTGGCGCCCTCTTCAGTGCTCTACAACTGGAAAAATGAGCTCAAGCGCTTTGCTCCGCTCCTTCGGGTCTACCTCTATCACGGCCCGCAGCGCAGCCATGAGCGCCTCATCGATTTTGATGTGGTGATAAGCTCCTACGGCACCATCCGCACCAGTTACGAAAAGCTTGCTGACATCAATTTCGGCCTTATTGCCGCCGATGAGGCACAGAAGATCAAAAACTACGCCTCGCTTACTGTCAAGGCCGTCAAGACTTTAAAGTCACGGCGCTTTGTGGCGCTGACCGGCACCCCGGTGGAGAACAGCCTGTCTGATTACTGGTCGATTATGGACTTTGTCAACGCAGGCCTGTTGGGCTCACAAAACCGCTTTAACACCGAAATTGCCCTGCCCATTGAAAAGCACCGCGATCCTGAAGTCATCGAGCGCTTCAAGCGCATGACCGGGCCCTTTATTCTGCGCCGCGTCAAGACTGACAAGAGCATCATCAACGATCTGCCCGATAAGATGGTGACCGATGAGTTCTGCACCTTAACTCCGGTGCAGGCCTCACTCTATCAGGCAGCGCTCGATGACATCATGGAGAGAATTAAAAACCCGGTCAACACCACGCTCGAGCGCTCTGCCCTGGTGCTCAAATTAATGGGCAGCCTGAAACAAATCTGCAACACCCCGCTGCAGTATGTCAGCGGCGCTGAAGGCGAAATTGAGCACAATTACACCGCCGAGGACTCCGGCAAGGTGCGACATCTGTTTTCGCTGGGCGGCCGCCTGATGGAAAACGGCCACCGCACCCTGATTTTCACGCAGTACACTGTGATGGGCGAGCTTTTGCAGGCCTGGATGAAGAAGGAACTTAAAGTTGACGTGCCCTTCATCCGCGGCAGCCTCAGCCCCAAACAGCGCCAGGATCTGGTGGACAAGTTCCAGGCCGGCGATATGCCCTTTTTAATGCTCTCCCTCAAGGCCGGCGGCACCGGCATCAACCTTACCCAGGCTGATGCAGTTATTCACTTTGATCTGTGGTGGAACCCGGCGGTTGAAGAGCAGGCCACCGACCGCGCCTACCGCATCGGACAGCACAACAATGTGCAGGTCTACCGCTTTATCACGGCCAATACCTTTGAGGAGAAGATCAACGCCATCATTCAGAGCAAGAAGGAGCTCTCTAACCTCACCGTGGTCAGCGGCAGCAAGTGGCTGGGAGAGCTGTCAAACGATGAGCTTGCAGACCTCTTTGCCCTCACCCGCGAGGAATTGAGTTAACCGTGGCGCCAACATCATTTAAAGGCAAAACAGAATTAAGAGTACAAGACAGAGATTTTTATGGCAAAACAGAAGATAGTTTCCAAATTAAGCCGCTGCGCCCGGGCCCTCAATGCCGCTCTGGCCCACTATTTTGCACAAAAGTGCGGAGCGGATGAAGCAAAGCTGCTTGACCTGCAGCAGAGCAAAAAGACCGATGAAGGCATGGCCCAGGCCTACATATATCTGTGCGAGGACGATTACACCGCCTTAAATTTCAGCTACATGCGCCCGGACAATGATGAGGCGCCGGTAACGGAAACTCAGTGTGCGCTCAATCACGATGAACTTTATCACAATTTCATGTACGTGCGCCTGTCGCCGCATGCCGGCATTGGCGTGGCCTACTCAGGCGGCCTGCCTGCCTGGCCGGCCTTTCCTGATGAAACGAGTGTGCTCAAAGCCCTCTATCAGGAACTCAATGCCATGCCGCTTGACACCATGCAGCTGTTAAACGACACGGTGACCGGCCCGATGTTCGAGCTTATCAAGCGCCACAGCAATCTGCTTGACGAGGACTTTTTCTCAGAGCACGCCCTGTATATGGAACATCCGGGCA
>JADINH010000084.1 GCA_017694225.1 Candidatus Avisuccinivibrio stercorigallinarum | reverse complement strand
ACCAAGTTCGAAGGCGGTGTGTACGTGCTGAGCAAGGATGAAGGCGGCCGTCACACTCCGTTCTTCAAGGGCTATCGTCCGCAGTTCTTCTTCCGCACCACCGACATTACCGGTACCATCGATCTGGAAGAAGGCGTAGAGATGGTTATGCCTGGTGACAACACCAAGATGATCGTGTCCTTAATTCACCCGGTAGCTATGGCTGAGGGCGAGCGCTTCGCTATCCGCGAGGGCGGCCGTACCGTCGGCGCCGGTGTGGTATCAAAGATCATTGAGTAATCTTTGAAAAAAGGGCCTGCACTAAAGGCCCTTATTAGAATCCGCAGCATGAGGTCTACAGATCTGCATGCTGCGGATTTAGCGCTTTAAATAAACTGAAATTTCTCAGTAGTTCTGAGACCGAATTTGGAGGTGCCGCATCAAGTGGTGCGGTGCAGATTGATGACTGAAAATAAAAGCAACAAAGAAAAGCCTGCAGTAAAGAGCAAGTCAGACGTGAAGAGCGTAAAGGCTGCCAAGAATGCGTCTGTAAAGAATGCCCCGGTAAAGGCCCCTGTCAAGGCCAAGAAGGCAGCTGAGCCTGCCGGTACTGCACCTGCCTTAAATATGCTGCTTTGGCTGGTGTCCATTGTCTTGATTGCTGGCGCCATCATTGGCAATTGGTACTATACACAGCACGTCATGATTGATGAGTCATCCTTTGATCGCTTTATCCGTGTGGCCATTGTGATTGTGGTTATTGCTGCCGGATTAGGCGTGCTTATCTTTACCAACAAGGGCCGTCAGCTGCTCAACTTCGGCCGTGAGGCATACGTTGAGCTGCGCAAGGTGGTATGGCCTACCCGTCAGGAAGCCATGCAGACTACTTTAATCGTCTTCGTGGCCGTGTGCATCGTAAGCCTGTTCTTATACCTCTGCGATGTGCTCTTCCTCGGCTTAGTGCGTTTCATAACTTTATAAGGGTGAGCCCATGTCCGCAAATGATGATTTAGATTTAGTAGAAGCCCCAGAGGCTCCCACAGCTCCTGAAGCACCCGAGGCTCCCGAGGCTCCCGAGGCTCCGCTGATGGATGCTCCCGAGGCTCCTGAAGCCCCTGAAGCTCCCGAGGCCGCCAGGGCAGAGGATGCCAAGGACGCTCCGGCTGCTCCTGCCAAAAAGGCAGAACAGCTTGACGAAAACGGCAAAAAGCCGATGCGCTGGTATGTGGTGCAGGCTTTCTCCGGCTTTGAGCAGCGCGTGGCGCAGACCCTGCGCGAGCGCGTCAAGATCCACGAAATGGAAGATGATTTCGCTGAGATCTTAGTGCCCAAGGAAAAGGTTAAGGAAATTAAGGATGGCAAGAAGCGCGAGAGCGAGCGCAAGTTCTTCCCGGGTTACGTCTTAGTGCACATGCGCATGACCGACGAGACCTGGCAGCTCGTCAAGCACACCGATCGCGTGCTCGGCTTTATCGGCGGCACACCGGATCGGCCGCTGCCCATCACCGAGGCTGAGGCTGACAAGATTTTAGCCCGCCTTAAGGAGAGCGAGGACAGCCCGCGTCCCAAGACCATGTTTGAGGTCGGCGAGATGGTGCGTGCCATCGACGGCGCTTTCAAGGACTTCGTGGGTACAGTCGAAAAGGTGGATTACGAGAAGAACCGCCTCACGGTTTCCATCGCCATCTTCGGCCGCGCTACTCCGGTGGATCTGGAGTTCAGCCAGGTCGAAAAGGACGTCTGATTTCGTTAGTTTTTGTCCATTTAATCATGCGCTGCCCCAAAAAGGCGGCGTTTTTTATTTGCGCCCAGTCCGCAGCCTGCTGCCTGTGTGCTGTAAGATGGTAAGGAAAACTAAAACCGGAGGAGAAAAGCATGGGCAGGAAAGCCAAATTACATCTGCAGCCTTTTTTGTGCACGGCGCTGGCCGCCCTGCTCTTTGCCGGCTGCTCGGCAGCGCCTTATCAGCAGTTCTACGATTCCCTGCTCTCTTCTGTGCCGGTGTACAGAACCAGTTACAGCTTTGCCGCCTCGGCGCTGGAGGAAAAGAACGATCAGCTGCGCAATTACTACAACGCCTCCTTTACCTACGCGGACGCTGAAATTGATGCCAAAATCGCAGGTGAGCGCCAGGGCGATGAGGTCAGCTTATATCTCACCACGGCCCCCGTGGGGCTGACCCAGACTGAGTGGTATCAAAGCCGCCCGGCAGGGGTGTATCCGTCCATTCACATCGCGAGCTTTGACAGCTCTGCAAGCGGGCTGTCCTCCACGGCCTTTAAGCAGAAGATTTTTTACAATCCGCGCACTGAGGAGCTTGATCACGGATTTTTTGCCGCGCACGGTGTGTCCCGGCGCTATGTAATGAGCCACTGCAAACTAATTGTGCGCTATCTTAACGATGTGCTGCCGCTGCCTTTTGCCTTTGATACCAAAGCGCATGATGATCTTTATATGCAGCGCGCCTGGGGGCCTGCCGTCACCCTGATAGCCTCCTTTAAGTACGGCAATACCGACAAGAGGGAGCGCGGCTATTCACGCGGCAAACTGCCCAATGAGTTCTTTGAGGTGCCCTACGTTGAGGATCTGCGCGGCACTGAGCGTGAGCCCAATGTGCTGGTGATCTTCCCGCACTATAAAGATCTGTACGGCAGCGTACTTCCCGGTGCCTTTGCACCCAAGATGGACACCTGGATCCGCCATTACCGCTGCAATCCCGAGCAGATAAAAGAGGCCCGCCGTGAGTTTCTTGAGGATAATGAACAGGCCCGGGCTGAGTATCAGCGCCTTGTCGAAAAGCACGGCTTTGATGCTTCGGTGCTGTAGGCGTTGCGCAGGTTCAGCTCTGATTTAACTGCTGCGCGCGGTACTGCAGCGCGGTCAGGCCGCACTCCTGCTTAAACACCCGGCAGAAGTGTGCGCTGGAGGAAAAGTGCAGCAGCCTTGCTATATCGTCAATGGAGGTGTCGCTGCCTGAGAGCAGATCCCTGGCGGTCTTGATGCGCTCAGAGCGCAGATACTGCGAGAGCGTGACCTGATGGGTGTCTTTAAAGATTTTGCCGAGGTAATCGGCGCTGCAGCCCACGGCCTGGGCTATTTCTTCAATTGAGGTTTTGGCAAAGATCCGGCGCGTGATCTCCTGCCGCGCTTTTTTGACCAGAGGCGGCTCGTGGCTTGACAGGCCTTCTTTGTAGTTTTTGACCATCAGGGTGAAAGCCTGTGCAATCAAAGTGCGGATGGCCCAGCATTCGTCAGGATCGTCAAGGCGCTCCACGGCATTGAAGAACTTGTCCGAGAGGGTGAAAGCCTCTTCGTAGGGGATGCCTTCGGCGATGGCGGCGCGCGAGGAGAGTACATTGGCGATGTGGGCGTGGTTTTTCATTGAGCGCAGGCGGTCGGGCGCCAAAATGCCGATCTTGCCGCCCAGGGGCATGGCAAAGGCATGCTCTAACTGTGTGAGATCGCCCGCCCGGATGGCCTCGATCATCGCCGCCTCGTAGCGGAACTGATTGTGCGGGGCATTGAGCTTCTGATTGCCGCTTATCTGCTCGACGGCCTTGGGCACGTACTGCTCAATGCGCTGCAGCAGTTCATCCTCCTCTGGCGCCGGATGCAGATCAAAGGTAATGAGGCGCGCGAGCATCTTCAAAAAGAGATTGACGCTGTGCATGCGCGCGCTGCGCAGCGACTGTGGGTCGCGGCCTGAGAAAGTCAGCGGGCCGATGAGCACCACCGAGTAATCAGGCAGGCGCACCGCTCCGACAGCTTCCGGGGCGGCCAGCAGCTGTGGATCGCCGGTGCTGCGCGCAAAGTTCCGGGCCCGCCCAATGCTGTCCTTCAGGTACTGCTCCTCGTGCTTAAAGCGCTGGGGAATGAGCTTAAAGAGCACTTTGCCCTCCGGGCTTACCTGACAGAGCGGACACTGCACCGCGGCGAACAGATCCTGCAGACACTGCTGATAATTCATTTTTATACAAATCCTTAAAAAATTGCATAGATCCTATCATGAAAGCAAACGGCCCTGAAAAACCGGCGCTGCGTCACAATTTTGGGCACTGTCCGTCCCTAAAATCTGCTCAGTTTTTTCCTTTTGAGGGGGGCTTAATAAATGAGTAATGAAAACAATGCTGCAGTGCAGAAAACCTCGCTGGCCTGCCGCAGCTCCTTCTTTTTAACCGATTTTTGCGGCAACCTGCTGTTCTGCATCATCGGTTCGTACATCCTGTACTTCTACACCGATGTCTTCGGCCTGCCCGTGACCGTCACCGGCATGCTGCTGCTTTTCACCCGCTTCCTTGATGCCATCGACGCTCCGATTTGGGGCTCCATCGTGGATCACACCCACTCAAAGTATGGCAGATCGCGCCCGTACTTCCTGTGGCTGGCCATCCCCTTTGCCTTCTCGATGTGGCTGACCTTCACCACCCCGTCGTTTTTAGGTGAGACCGGCAAGATTGTCTATGCTGTGTTCACCTACCTTATCGCCGGCATCGTGTATTCGGGCGTACAGACCGCCATCACCTCCATTCTGCCGAATTTGACCAAGAACCACGAAGAGCGCATGGTGCTCAATTCCTTCCGCATGGTCGGCGGCTCAGTGGGCGCCTTTATTTCCATGACCTTCACGCTGCCCTTGGTGAAGTTCTTTGGCGGGGATGATCCGCAGCGCGGCTTCTCCCTGACCGTGGGCATGTTCGGCATCATCGCGGTGATCCTGCTCGTTTTTGCCTTCCGCCATCTGCGCGAGCAGAACGTGGAGACCAACAAGGCCATTCCGGTTAAGGACAGCTTAAAGGCCGTCTCCGGCAACTGGCCGTGGATTTTGCTGGTGACTGCCAATCTGCTGGTGTGGATTGACATCTCCGTGCGCCAGGGCACCCTCATCTATTACTGCAAATATGTGCTCGGTGACGAGGACTTAACCTCAGTGCTCAACGGCGTGATGATGATCGTCTGCCTGATTACCTTTGCGGGCATGGCCTTTATTGTGAAGTTCACCGGCAAGACCGGTGCGATGCTGCTGGGCTTCGTGCTCATTATCGCAGGCCACGCCGGCATCTATGCCTCAGGCAGCAGCAATGCCCTGATCATCGCCTGCTGGATCGCCGCAGCCGTCGGCCAGGCCTTAATCTGTGCCATGCCTTTTGGCATGCTCGCTGACACCGTGGATTATGGTGAGTACAAGACCGGCATCCGCGCCGCCGGTTTCTTAACTGCCATCGGCAGCGCCCTGTGCATCAAGGCAGGCTCCGGCCTGGGCGCCTTCCTGCCGACTTTGGTGCTCGATCACTACGGTTATGTGGCCAATGCCCAGCAGAGCGCTGACGGCCTGTACGGCATCACCATGAACTTTGTGTGGCTGCCGTGCATTATCTCGGTCATCGCTGCCGTGCCGATGCTCTTCTACAAGAAGTATGAGGCTCAGGAAAACACCATTGTGGCCGCGCTGCAAAAGCGTAATGCCGCCTAGTGAACGCAGTGCTCAGGCTTTTGCAGTGCAGCGTTCTGCAGGCCTGAGTGAGCTGCAGCACCGGGAGCGCTGAATACAAAACACTGAACAGATTTATAAATTTAGAGGCACAAGAAGATGAAAGTAAAAGTAACCTCCAAGTTTTGGCAGCAGCGCCAGCGCTGCATTAAAGAGAAGATGATCCCCTATCAGTGGCAGGTCATCAATGATTTAAACAAGGTGGAGATCTCCCAGGTCGGCGCGGGCATGGATGCCTTTGATGCCGCTAAGAGCTATGTAGTGGAGAACTTTAAGATTGCAGCCGGCACCGTTAAGGGCAAGCGCGGCGGCATGGTGTTCCAGGACTCCGATGCCTACAAATGGCTGGAGGCTGCAGCTTACACCCTGGAGGTATTCCCTGATGCCGATCTCAAGGCCAA
>JADINH010000083.1 GCA_017694225.1 Candidatus Avisuccinivibrio stercorigallinarum | reverse complement strand
AGGCCGCAGCGTGTGAAAACAGGCGGTCGGCATAGCGAAGGCCGGTGCGCAATATGGCCAAAAGGCGGATCAGGGCCGAGGGCACAAAAAGATTGAGGGTAAGACCGAGCACCGCAGCTGTGGCCATGGCCGTCAAGAACCAGCCAGCCGTGCTCATCAGGGCAATCGAGGCAAAGGTCGAGCCCAGGGAGGCAAGCAGTCCGAGCATTGCCGCTTTGTACTCTTTTTTTATGAGCAGCAGAAACTTAAGTACGGCCAAGGGAAATCTCCTTGTCAGCAAGCCTGATAAGCTGCGGACGGTGGGCGGCAATCACCAGGGTATGGCGGCCCTTTAAGGCCGTGAGAGTGTTAAGCAGCGCATCCTCAGCTCCGGCATCCAGACTGGCGCTGGGCTCGTCAAGCAGAATAAGCGGGCTGTCCTTGAGCAGCGCCCGCGCCAGTGCCAGCAGGCGGGCCTGGCCGCCTGATAATCCGGCATGATCATCGCCAAGCTTGGTATCAAGACCGTCAGGCAGGGACTGCAGCAAAGGCAGTGCCCCGGCCTGTTTGAGGGCCGTGAGGAGCTCTTCATCTGAGGCCCCGGGTTTGGCCAAAGACAAGTTTTCGCGCAGACTGCCATAGAAGAGATAAGGCTGCTGCGCCACCAGGCAGTACAGGCTTTGCAGCAGCTGCGGGTCAAGGGAACTGAGCTCAAGCACCTGCTCCTGCTCCTTCTGTTCAGAACTATGCTCTGTACTGCTGTACTCTTCGTTTGCTGCAAAGCAAAGCCTGATGCTGCCCTCCACGGGCTTAATAAGCCCGCAGAGCAGATTGAGCACCGTGCTCTTGCCGCTGCCCGAGGGGCCGGTCAAAACGTTAATCTCTCCGCCCTGCAGGGTGCAGGAGAGATGTTCAACTCCAATACGCCCGTCAGGGTAGACTGCCTTGACGTCAACGAACTCTATTTTTTTAAGCACTGCGCGCTTTAGATCAATCTGCTTTGCAGGTGCAGCAGGGGCAGGTGCTGCTTTTTCTTCTTTCTTGGCATCAGCCATGGCATCTGACCTGGCAAAAAGATCTGCCAGGCTTTCAGCTGCAGCCAGGGCACGCTGTTTGGCATGATAGTTCTGCCCCAGGCGGCGCAGCGGAATGAAAAACTCCGGGGCGCAGAGCAGCACAAACAAAGCCTGCTCGTAGGAAAAGCCGTGCTCGTAGACGGCAAAGCCCAGGGTAATGGCACAAAAGGCCACGCCCACCGTGGCAAAGAACTCCAGAGCCAGGGCTGATAAAAAGGCCACATACAAAATCTGCATGGTCTGCACCCGCCAGCGCCGGCTCATGCGTCTTACCGCGGCACTCTCACGCCGGCCAAGATTGAACACCAGGATAAAGGGCAGGTTGGAGAGTGCTTCAAAAAAGCGGTTGGACAAGCGCTTTATCTGCAGCAGCTGCCGGTCATTTAAAGCCTTGGCTTTAAGGCCGATTAACACCATGAAGATCGGAATGAGCGGACACAAGACCGCCAAAATCAGCGCGCTTAAAGGTGAGGCATCGGCAATGAAAACAAGCAGCACCACAGGCAGGATCATGACCTGGCGCATGGTGCGCCTATAGGCTGCAAAGTACGGGGATACGGCCTCAGAGAGCTCGGCTGCAGCCGGGGCAAGGGCCGGGCTCACCTGCGGGCTTAACGGCCCTTCCCGCACTATGGCGGCAAAAAGCTCGCTGCGCACAGTCTTTTCGACTGTTGCGGTTAAACCTGCATTTAAACAGGAGAGCAGCACATGCAGCAGGAAACGGCCGCCGGCACAAGCTGCAGCCTTATAAATCAAAGAAAAATCAAGGGCAGAGCCCGTGATGAAGACCGCTGCCGCCGCTTTGGCGCAGCAGTAATAAAAGAGTGCCATCAGCAGTGCATCTGCCAGAAAGAGCAGGGACTGCAATAAAAGATTGCGCCGCACCTGCCTTGCGGTCTGGCTCAGCAGGTACGGCGGCTTTTTGCGGGAAGACTTGTTTAGAAGTTTTCCCATTTCTCAATGATGTCGGCAACGATCACGGTAAAGGCGATGGCGCCCATCAGAGCGATAAACCAGCATAAATAAATCATCTTAAACAACCTCCGGTTAATGCAGCGCTCTTCTGCCATCTTCTGCAGAGACCTTGTTCCACATCTTGGCATAAGCCCAGACTGTGTAAGCCACGGCGATCGGCACCAGGATGACGGCCACCCACAGCATCACATTTAAGGTGAAGTGTGAAGAGCTGGCATCGTAGATGGTCAGTGATGAAGCCGGATCAATGCTGGAAGGCATCACAAACGGGAACAGGGCCGCTCCGGCGGTGATGATGGTAAAGGCAATGCCCAGGCTGGAGAACAGGATGCCGCGGCTGGCTCTGCCCTTGCGGCCGTTTAAGGCAGCAAGCAGCATGAACAAACCGGCCAGCACCGGCAGAATCACCGCAAAGGGCAGGCGGCCGTAGATGGCAAACAGACCGTGCTCAACCACACTCACGCTCTTGCCGGTGATCGGCTGATAGCTGCCCGCAGGCGGCGGAGCATCATATTGCAGGCCGTCAAAGCTGTAAGACCACAGTCCGGCGATCACAAAGAGCACCACTGTCGCCAAACCGCAGATAAAGGTGATGCGGCGGGCGCGCACGGCGATCTCGTCCACGGTGCGCAGCTGAATCCACAGCGAGCCCTGGGTCAGGAGCATCAGCACGGAGATGATGCCGCAGAGCAGGGCAAAGGGATTGAGCAGCGGGAACAGGGCAGACAGGAAGTAGCCGTCATAATGCCAGCGCATATTGTCATCAGCCCAGAAAGGCAGACCCTGCAGCAGATTGCCAAAAGCCACGCCGAAAATCAGCATCGGCACAAAGCTGCCCACGGTCAGGGCCAGATCCCAGTTGTTAAGCCAGCGCTCGCTCTCACCGTGATTGCGGTAGTCAAAGGCAAGGGGCCGCAGCCAAATGGCAAAGAGCACCAACAGCATCGCCCAGTACAGTCCCGAGAAGGAGGCGGCATAGACCTCAGGCCAGGCTGCAAAGATGGCGCCGCCTGCGGTGATGAGCCACACCTGATTGCCGTCCCAGTGCGGCACAATGGTGCTGATGATGGCGCTGCGCTCAGCGTGATTGTTTTTGCACAGCGGGAAGAGCAGCACTGAGACTGCCATGTCCATGCCGTTGGTGACTGCAAAACCGATGAGCAGGACACCGATGAGCACCCACCAGATGGCCTGCAGGGTTGAATAATCAAACAGCATATGAACCTCCGTGAGCTTCCTGGTCACTGATTTCAGGTCCGCGCTGCACTGCCTTATACATCAGGGTGAGCTCGATGAACAAGAACAGGCTGTAGATACCAATAAAGCACAGCAATGACAGACCAACGTCCACCGTGCTCAGGCTTGAGGTGGCCAGGGCAGTGGGCAGAATATCCTGAATGGCCCAGGGCTGGCGGCCGACCTCAGCTAAGATCCAGCCAAACTCGCAGGCGAGGAAAGGCAGCGGAATGGCAAACACCAGAGCCTTTAAGATCTTTTCACGGTTGTGCAGATCCTTCTTGTACCACAGGAAGAAAGCCGCACCGAGCACCAAAACGCCGATGATGCCGACAAGACCCATCATTGCCCTGAAGGACACGAAGCTTATCAGCACCGGGGGCACTGAATTGTGGGCGGTGGTCTGAATCTCAAGCTCGGTCGGAGCTGACACATCCTGGGCGTACATGGACAGGAGCAGGCCGTAGCCCAAGTCATCCTGATGCTCCTCAAATACCGCGCGGTCTTCCTCAGAGGCGGTGCCCGAGCGGATCTTGTTGAGGGCAGTCAAAGCCATGCCGCCGTTTTCCACGCGGGTTTCATTCTGCGCCACGATGTCGCGCAGACCCATCACCGGGGTGTCAAGCGAGTGGGTGGCGATGAGGCCGAGCAGTGCCGGGAAGCGGATGGAGATGTAATTGTCCATCTTGGACTGGCTGGGCAGAGCCAGAATATTCCAGGAGGCCGGCGGTTCCTGAGTTTCAAACTCAGCTTCCATGGCCGCAAGCTTGGCCGGCTGATGCTCAGTGACCTGCAGGGCGGAGAGATCGCCGGTCAGGGCAGAGCCGCCCATGGCGCACAGACAGAAGGCAATGCCCAAAGTCATGGAACGCTTGGCTAAAAGCAGGTGGCGCTTCTTTAACATATAGAAGGCCGAGACGCCGATGATGAAGAAGGATGCGGTGATGTAGCCGCTGCACACCGTGTGTGCAAACTTCACCTGGGCTACCGGAGAGGTAACGAGGCCGAAGAAGTCGACCATCTCCATGCGCATCTTCTCAGGCGAGAACACCGCAAACTCCGGATACTGCATCCAGCCGTTGGCAATTAAGATCCACATGGCCGAGAGGTTGGAGCCCAGAGCGGTCAAAAAGGTCACCACCAAATGGGTCTTTTTGCTCATGCGGTTCCAGCCGGTGAAGAACAAACCGATGAATGTAGACTCAAGGAAGAAAGCCAGCAGGCCTTCGATGGCCAGCGGAGCACCGAAGATATCGCCCACGTAGTGCGAGTAATTGGACCAGTTGGTGCCGAACTCAAACTCCATGGTAATACCGGTGGCTACACCGATGGCAAAGTTAATGCCGAAGAGTTTACCCCAAAAGCGCGTCATGTCCTTGTAGAGCACATTACCCGTTCTGACATAGATAAGCTCCATGATGAAGACCATCCATGACAGTCCCAGTGTGAGCGGGACAAAGATAAAGTGATACATAGACGTGACGGCAAACTGCCAGCGCGACAGCTCAATCATTGCTTCTGAAAACATGAAATTAGCCTCTGATTGTGATCACTAAGCCCATGCTACTATGCCCGTGCAGTTTTGTTAAGATAACGAACTTGAAAGTGAAAGAAATTAATCAATTTTGAGACATGTGTTGATTTTATTGCTATGCAGGACTTCTACCATCAGGCCGGCCCCTGCGGCGCGGCCATCATCCTGTTGGGGCTCTTTGCCGTCTATGCTGCGGTGCGCGGCCTGGTTCTGACCATACTGACCAAAAAGCAGGCCAAACTTGAGGGCTCAGCTATCAACCGCATATTAAAGCAGGTTTACGGCACTGAAAAAGCCGAGCGCAGCTTCACCATCAATATTCTGCTGCAGTCTGAGCTGCAGGGCATATACAGCGCGATGTACTTTTTAAAACTTTGCGCTGCCATCGGACCGCTGCTGGGACTTTTAGGCACAGTGCTTGGCATGGTTGACGTTTTCTCCACCTTGTCTGAGAAAAGTTACCCCGAGCCGAGCATGCTCGCAGGCGGCATCTGGCAGGCGCTCATCACCACCGTGATGGGACTGTCGCTGGCCATTCCAGCCCTGCTGGTGCATTACATTTTGCTGCTTAACCTGCGCTATTTCAGAAACTACCTCAACTTAAAGGCGGTGCAGCTGCAGGAGCAGCAGGACAAAGACAGGAGCTGCCGCTGATGAACGATCTGGACGATGATGATCTCGGGGTGGACTTAACCCCGCTTATCGATGTCATCTTTATGCTGGTCATCTTCTTTATCATGACCATGACCTTTTCCCTGCCCAGCATTGAGCTTGAGCTGCCCTCCTCTGAAACCGCGCAGCGTGAGGCCCGGCAGGACGGGGTGCTGCAGTTCTCCGTTGATGCTGCAGGCGCCATATTCTGCAACTCCCGGGAGCTGACCCTGGATGAAGTAAAGGCCCTGCTCTCAGAGGATGGGTATCAGGCCATCGCGCTCACCATCGACCGCGCGGCACCGGCCCAGCGCATCGTGGACTTTGCAGATCTTGCCCGTCAATACACCGGCGGACAGCTGCAAATCAACACACAGCTTGCGGATGATTAACTCTGATCTGGCCTCCCGAAGCTGCGGCTATGGCGCAGTCTTTGCTGCACTGCTGGCCTTTGGCCTGCTGCACCCGGCAGTGTATGAGCCGGTGCTGGGCGAGAACTTTCAGGAAGTAAGGCTCACGCTCAAGGTGCAGAGAGCAGAGAGCAAGGCACAGAGCGGGCCGGAAACAGCAGCTGAAGCTGAAACAGCGGCTGAAGAAACCACAGCGGCTGCAGATCTAAAGCAGGATGTTATTCAGGAACAGCAGCCCGAAGCGCCCGCGCCTGCACCTGAAGCAAAGGCAGAGAGGGAAGCCATTGCAGCCCGGGCAGAAACAGCACCGGCCCCTGCACCTGTTTCTGAACCTGAGATCGGCAAAGCAGCGCCCGCACCGGCAAGACAGGCACAAGCACAGCCGCAGCCTCAAAGACAGAGGACAGCAGTAAAAAGAACGGTTTCAGCTTCGGCGCCTGCTTCTTTCACTGCACAGCAGAGTAATGACCAGGCAAAAGCAGCGGGAGCAGGAGCAGCAGGAGCTTCTTCGCAGGCAGAGCAGTTAAATGAAGCCCGGGCCTTTGCCAGCAATGAGATCATTTCGCTTATCAAGAGCCGCAGCACTTATCCGCGCCAGGCGCTGCGCCGCAAAGTGCAGGGCACGGTAATGCTGGAGTTCACTCTTGACCATGGCGTTATCACCGCCTACCGGCTGGCTGAGAGCTCCGGCTCCTCCATCCTCGACCGGGCAGCCCTGCAGCTTGCCTCATCCTTAGTCGGCTTTAAGAGCAGCACCGCCTATTCACTCAAGCTGCAGGTGCCCCTGCGCTACGCCCTCAGGCAGCCCTGAAAAAGCACTTAACTTGCCCTGGACTTTACCGGCTTAACCCGCCTTGTACAGGGGGCGGCACCCCAGGATTCAGACTTTTTTCTCATTTTGTGATAAATGTCACAAAATTTCTTATTTTCGATGTCAAATTTTAATTTTTTCCTTATGAATCAAGGGTTTACGCCGGAAAAAACCGCATAATCAGCTGGGGCTGAGCGCTGAATTTTACACAGTTTAACTATACAAACCGAGCTCAAAAACGGGGTAAGCTAAGC
>JADINH010000012.1 GCA_017694225.1 Candidatus Avisuccinivibrio stercorigallinarum | reverse complement strand
GCTGAAACTGTAGCCCGCATGGCTGTGTACGGCGGTGCCGCTGAGGTTGCCATGGCTGCTTCTTCCACCACCTACGAGGCCATCAGTGCACGTATGGGCATGGGCAATCCGAACGGCAACTTAATCATGGCCGACAACGCCAATGGTGCCGGCATCTGGTTAGCTCCGGTCTACAAGAACCATGAGTCCGATGACTTCGATGCTCAGGGTGTTGACTACGGTGTAGATTTAGACCTCTACGGCGTGGCCTTAGGTGCTGATTACACCTTCGCTCCGGGCTTCAGAGCTGGTGCCATGTTCAACGTGGGCTCCGGTGATGCTGATGGTCAGGGTGCAGGCTCTGCCGTATCCAATGACTTCGACTACTGGTCAGCTGCTCTGTATGCCGGCTTTGCCTATGAGAACTTCTCAGTGGCAGGCGACGTGACCTACACTGCAGTGGACAACGACATGGATGCTTCAACTTCACTGGGCAAGTACTCTGCCTCTATGGATGCTGATGTATTCACCGTCGGTCTGACTGCTCAGTACAAGTTCGAGTTTGCTGCTCTGGATGTCACCCCGCACCTTGGCGTGCGCTACAGCTACATTGACATCGATGATTACTCTGTAGGCGACATTGCTGAGAGCAATGTGGATGAAATCAGCGTGTTCTCCATCCCGGTGGGCGTAAGCCTGTCCAAGGACTTTGCCACTGCATCAGGCTGGGTAGTTAAGCCTGCCTTAGACCTGACCGTGACCGCCAACACCGGAGATGATGAGGTCGACAGCGACATCCGCTTCAACGGCGTAGACCTGACCACTGACCTGAGCACTGAGTTCATGGACAGCGTGACCTACGGTGCAACCTTAGGTCTGCAGGTACAGAAGGACAGCTTCCAGTTTGGTCTGGGCGTGAACTACACCGGCTCTGAGAATACCGACGAGTACGGCGTGGCTGCCAACGCACGTTTCACCTTCTAATGAAGGCGCGTAAAGCGTAAGGCAATAAAAAAGCTGCCCTCAGAAATGAGGGCAGTTTTTAAAAGCAGTTTAAAGGACGACGGCAGAAGAAAACCAAACGAACTGCAGTGCGTCCTTACTGCCTTAAGCGGGGATTTCCTCTCAAGAACATGCCTTATACGGCGTCACCCAACTAATAACGACGACCGGAAAGGTTTGATGAAGAAAATTCGATCGATCATGGTTCCCGCTTATATTGCTGCACCGCAGTGCAGACAGAAGATGCTGCAGAGGATTAGGCACTGATTACCTTCACAGGAGTATCGGCGAAACTTTCCTCAAAGCGGCGCCTTTTGTGTGCATTGTAGCACGACAAAACAAAACGGATTAAATAAGGAGAAAACCCTGCTGCGGGCGTGTTTTAAGTCTGTGCCTTAAGCAGGGACTAAAGTTGCTTTGGCAACAACAAAAGGGCGATGATATGGGCCTGCAGCTTAAGCTGCAACGCTCATACCATCATTATTTAAAGTCAGCCACAGCTGGTATCCTCTGCAGAAGGTGCAGTCATGACGTTAAATTTATGGGATGAAATTTATGGCAGAAGAAAACAAAGAGCCTAAATCTATAAAATTTCATGGAACCTACGAGCAGTTTAAACCCATGTTTGGGAATGAGTTCCCAGGCGGTACATGGTCTGAGGTACAGTGGGGGTATAAATACACCTATCTAGATACCTTTATTACTTATTACTACTCTACCAATCGCATCGTGGTTCAGAGCGGAACACATGATCTGCGTTCAAAGATTTATGCTGTAATCGAAGATATGAATGCTCATATAGATGCCAGCAACAGATTCGGTTCTGTATAAATGCCACAGCCGTTCAAATCCGAACAGCATAAACGAGGCTTTTGCTGAAAAAGACGCAGGAGCCCGGAAGGGAGCTCCTGCAAAAATGAAAAAGCCCAATAACAATAAATTGTTAAAGAGCAACAACGCACGCGTGGCGCGCAGTTTTTACTGCGGCTCCTGCGGCCGCGCGCCGCCCGGGCTCCACTGCTGGAATAAGCCCGGGCTCTGCTCTGAAGAGCCAACACTGTCAGAGGATGCATTGCGAGGCTTCCAGCCCCGGCGCATCGGCTTTGGCGCTTACCCAAGACCCGCCCAAAGCTCTGGCAGCTTACAGTTTGTGCCATGGCGCAAAACCATGATCCTGCTCAAACTGATGCTTAATCTGCTGCCGCTCTGAACAGCTTAAACTCTTCAACTCCCAAATTAATGATCACGCCTGTTTCGATCCCGGTGTATCTTTTGATACCGGTGCACCTTAAGGCGCTGATCTGTCAACCCGTCTGAAACCAAAACCAAAAGCAATATCAAAATCTTAATCGGGTTAAGACAGGAGCACGCTCGTTTAAAGCCATTTATCTGTTTACAGCGTCTTCTGATCTTACCTTACTGCAGGCCCCGCGTGAAGCTCTTTGAGATCACAGAATGCAAAAAGAGCTGCACATTTTAATCAGCCAGCGCTGAGCTGCTCTCTCTATCTCTCTAATCTCAAGGCTTTGCGCTCCACCTGCAAAAGCATCAGGCCATCCCGATGACAGCACGGCCAGCAATTTGGCCGTCACTGTGACCGCCCGGTAAGGTTCAGCCCCAGCCCCAGCCCCAGCCCCTTACAGGCCGAAGCGCTTTCTCCAGCCCAGCGCTGCACGCCGAATAAAGTCCTGCACGGCCCGCTTCTGCGAGCCGCTCCTGCCCGGCACCAGTCTATTACCCTGTTCGCACCGGGCAGGTTTTTTCGCAGCGCCAGGGGCTAGACCTTCTTGAAGGCCACCTGTCCATACTGATTTTTAAGTTGGATCTCCTTGGCTTGGGTTAAGAAGAGCTTAATGCGGTTGGCCACATTGGACTGGGCGGTGCCCGCCTCAAAGTCAATGCTGCAGAGGTTGGCATCTTCATAGCCCATGCGGATGGCACGCATCACGCCCTTGCCGGTCACATGGTTTGGCAGGCAGGCAAAAGGCTGCACGCAGAGCACATTGTTCACGCCGTGCTCGATGTAGTCGATCATCTCGGCGGTCAGCAGCCAGCCTTCACCGGCCTGCTGGCCGGTGGAGACCAGGCCTTCAATAGCCTGCTTGTACTCATTAAACGGTGTCAGCCCCTCAAACGGGCTTTCCTTTAAGGCCCGGATGATGACCTCACGCATGTGATTGAAGCGGTGGGCAATGAGCCAGGAGCCGGTGGCCTTCACCCAGGAGCCCTTTAAGTACTTGGCCTGGAAGATGCTGTCGTTCAGGCAGTACAAAAGGAAGCTTGAGATGTCGCCGATGACGGGCTCTGCGCCTTCTTCAATTAACTTGTTCATCAGGTCAAGATTGGCCTTGGGGTGGTACTTGAGCAGGATCTCGCCTACGATGCCCACTTTCGGTTTGTTCTTGACTTTGGCAAGCTCAATCCTGGAGAAGCCTTCAATGATCTTGTGCACCAGCTTTACAAAGTTGTGCTTCTTGACGTTTGAGAGCATCAGCTCCACGCACTTGCCGACCATGTGATTGAGCACTTCATCAGATTGCCCTTTGTGCACTTCATAGGTCTTGGTGTGAAAATAAAGCTTCTGCAGCAGGTCGCCAAGCAGCACGCCCTTCATCAGCCGGTAGAGGCCGTGCAGGCCGAGCTTTAAGTGCAGGGCATCGGTGTCCAGATCATAGCTTGACAGGGTCACGATGGGCACATCGTTATAGCCAAGGTCGTTAAGCGCCCAGCGCAGCAGCGCCGGGTAATTGGTGGCGCGGCAGGGGCCGCAGGTCTGAGCCAGGAGCAGGGCGGCCTTTTTGCCGTCGATCTTGCCTGAGACCAGGGCTTCAATTAACTGTCCGATGACTACAATGGCCGGATAGCAGGCATCATTGTTGACGTATTTAAGACCCAGTTCAATGGCTTTGTCATTGACCTCAGGCAGCAGTTTGACCTGATAGCCAAGAGCCTGCAGCGAGGCCGTGAGAATAGGGAAGTGAATGGGGGCCATCTGCGGCACATAGAGGGTGCGCAGTTCATTGGGCACATGCCGGCCTTCAACCTTTTGATTGATGGTCTCGTCACTTAAATTCTGCAGGGCATTTTCATTGATGGCGCACAAGAGGGACTTGATGCGGATCTTGGCGGCCCCCAGGGTGTCGCCCTCGTCAATCTTGAGCATGGTGTAGATCTTGTCTTTGCGCTCCAAGATCTTGCGCACCTGCTCTGAGGTGATGGCGTCAATGCCGCAGCCAAAGGAGACCAGCTGCACTAACTGCACATTGGGATGCTCGGCTGCTACTTCTGCGGCCTTGTAAAGTCTGCTGTGGAAGGCCCACTGATTTACCACGTCGAGCCTGGGCAGATCCTTGGCCTTGTGGAACACCGCATCTTCAGTGACCACAATGGTGCCCATCGAGGAGATAAGCGACGGAATGCCGTGGTTTATCAAAGGATCGATGTGATAGGGGCGCCCAGAGAGGATAATGAGGGTCTTGCCCTCTTCCTCGGCCTTGGCAAAGAGGCGGTCGCCTTCCGCGCGCAGCTCGGCCTTGTACTGCGAGAGAGCTTCGGCGGCCAGCTTCACTGCACGCTTGATCTCGCGGGCCGGAATGTCCGGGAAGCACTCCTTGACGGCACGCAGCACGGTCTGGCCCTTGGAGACATCAAGGAAAGGCGTGAGCACGCGCAGGCCCGGATGCTGGGTCACTACATTGAGCTTTAAGGCCTCAGGATAGCCGCCCACCATCGGGCAGGCATAGCTGTCGGCCATGGAGCTGTCAATCTTGGCCTCACGCGGCACGCAGGGCAGGAAGATGTCCTTGACGCCCAGGGAGGCCAGATAGGATACATGTCCGTGGGTGAGCTTGGCCGGATAACATAAGCTCTGTGAGGGAATAGTGAGATTGCCAAGCTCAGCTATTTCCTTGGTGGTAAGCGGTGAGAGCTCTACGCGGAAACCTAAGGCCGTAAAGAGGGCATGCCAGTAGGGGTAATGCTCAAAGATATTGAGCACGCGCGGAATGCCGACTACGCCTCTTGGTGCCTTGTCCTTGTCCAGCACCGGACGGTTGAACAGGGCATCGAGCTTGAACTCAATGAACTCATCGTGCTCTTTGTTTTTCTGTGAGGTCTTTAAGGCAAAGTCACAGCGGTTGCCGTGAATATGCTTCTGGCCTGACAGGAAGGTGTTCATGGTGAGCAGGCAGTGATTGTTGCAGCCCTTGCAGCGGAACTGCCGGGTTTTGATCTTGGACAGATCAAGATACTCTTGGGTGAGCTCCAGGTTTATCTTGTCATTTGACCAGCGCTCTTTGGCAATTAAGGCTGCACCAAAGGCGCCCATCAGGCCGGCAATATTGGGCCTGATCACATTTTTGCCGATGAGCAGTTCAAAGGCGCGCAGCACGGCATCGTTCAAAAAGGTGCCGCCCTGCACCACTACATGCTCACCAAGCTCGGAGCTGTCATGAATGCGCAGCACCTTGTAGAGGGCATTGCGCACAATGGAAAAGCACAGGCCCGAGGCGATGTCGGTAAGCGGAATATTGTCACGCTGCGCCTGCTTTACTTTGGAGTTCATGAAGACTGAGCAGCGGGTGCCGAGATCGGCCGGGTGCTGGGCCTTTAAGGCCTCAGCAACAAAGTCAGGCAGCGAGAGGTTCAACTGCTTGGCAAAGGTTTCAATAAAGGAGCCGCAGCCAGACGAGCAGGCCTCATTTAACTGCATGTCCTTGATGACGCCGTGCTTGACCTTGATGCACTTCATGTCCTGGCCGCCGATGTCAATCACATAGGAGGTGTCAGGATCAAAGGCACAGGCCGCTTTCTGATGGGCCAGGGTCTCAACTTCAGTGTACTGGGCATTTAAGGCGGCCTTGGCCAGGGTGGCACCATAGCCGGTGGTGCAGATGGCTGCAAGGCGGGCACCCTCCGGGATTTTCCCGAGCAGATCTTTAATCTTGGGCAGGAGCTTTTCAAGCGGAGAGCCTTCATTGGAGGCATAGAAGCTGTCCAAAAGCTGCAAATTCTCATCAAGCAGTACGGACTTTACCGTGGTGGAGCCCAAGTCAATGCCCAGGAAAAGATTGCCCTGGGCCTTTGCAAGCTGCGCCTCCTGCAGATGCTCTTTGGCGTGGCGCTCTTTAAACTCGGTGAAGTCTTCCGGGGTCTTGAACAGGGCCGGCAGAGTGCTGGCCTCAGTCTTGATGGCCGTGTTCTCAAGGCTCCCTATAATATCGTTTAAATCAAGGGGCTCGAACTTTTCGGTGAGGAACTCATCTTCTGAGGCCTTTTTGGCATCGAGGGCCGCACCGCAGGCCATGGCATACTGAGCATCAGGCAGATCGATAAAATGGGTCTTGTCATCGGCAAGGCGCTCAATAAAGGTTTTTTTAAGTTCGGTAAGAAAGCTGAAGGGACCGCCCAAAAAGCAGACATTGCCCTCAATCTTGCGTCCGCAGGCCAGGCCCGAGATGGTCTGCTCACATACGGCAATGAAGATGGATTTGGCAATATCTTCCTTGGCAGCACCTTGATTGAGCAGGGAGACCAGATCGGTTTTGGCAAATACGCCGCAGCGTGAGGCAATGGGGTAGGTCTTGGTGTAATGCCCGGCTAAGGCATTAAGACCCATGGCATCGGTATTGAGCAGGGAGGCCATCTGATCGATGAAGGCGCCGGTGCCGCCTGCGCAGGCTTCATTCATGCGCAGTTCCATGCCGCCTGATAAAAAGAGGATCTTGCTGTCCTCGCCGCCTAATTCTATGGAGGTGTCAATACGCTCTGGCAGCTGCTTTAAGAAGGTGGAAGCAGCAATTACTTCCTGCACAAAACGGCAGTGCAGGTACTGAGCCAGAAACAAGGCTGCTGAGCCGGTAAAGCTGACATAGACCTGTTTTAAGTCAAAGAGCTGATTTAACTTGATAAGGCACTGGCGCAGGGTCGGAAAGACCGCACTTTGATGCCTGACATATTCCTGCTGGCAGGGACGGCCCTCGCCGTCGAGCAGCACGTATTTAACAGTGGTGGAACCAAGGTCAATGCCCAGGTAGTATTTCTTCTTTTTATCGTCCATAAAATAAAGCAAGCTTTCGGCTGTGCCGGCTCTCTTTTTGTTATATGCTTTTTTAAAGCATTAAGAGTCTTCAGGCACAAAAAGCTCTAGCTTTTAACTGCTGCACAGCTTCATGCAGCAGTCAGCTGCAGCCAAATCCGCAGCTTGCCTAAAGCCTGAGTACAAAGACCCTTAAGCTTTAGATCAATAAGGCTGGTCAGTCCCACTGGCCTTAATGTCAGCAAATTCTTACTTACATTTATGTCCCCTGAAGTGCA
>JADINH010000082.1 GCA_017694225.1 Candidatus Avisuccinivibrio stercorigallinarum | reverse complement strand
GGTATAGGCTCTGCACTAAAAGGCAGCAGTCCTGCTCTGCCGGGCGTACCTGCCGGCAGAGAGCATTTTTTCGGTAAACTTCAGCTGCATACACCGTTTTCTGCCTCTTAAAAATCCCGGTGATCAGATCTAAAATAGGGGCACAGGAGGTGGAAATGAGCAAGGGAGAACTGTTTAGACGTTATTTTGTCTTCTTTATTTCACTGTGGGTCAATGCCCTCGGTGTTTCCATAGTGACTGTGGCGGCCTTGGGCACCACTCCGATTTCCAGTTTGTGGTATGAGATTTCACTGCATGTGCCGCTGACCTTCGGCATGGTCACTTTTCTTGGCAATCTGCTGCTGATCATTTCGCAGTTTTTCATGCTCAAAGAGCGCAGCCGCATAGCTTATATCAATGTGATCACACAGCTGCCGGCCACACTGCTCTTTGCCGCGTCCATCGATCTCAATATGTTCTGGCTTAATGTGGTGCTGCCGCCGCTTGATTACTATGTGATGCGTTTTGCGCTGCTGCTGTGCGGCACTCTGATCTTAGCCTGCGGCGTGGCTGTCGCGGTAAAGGCGGATGTGGCTCTGGTGGCCGGTGAGGGGTTTGTCAAAACCCTGTGCAAATTCGTCAACAAGGAGTTTGGCCTCATCAAGACCTGCTTTGATGTCAGCCTGGTCATCGGTGCTGTGATCATCGGTCTTCTGGCCACCGGCTTTGAGCGTGTGGAAAGCGTGCGTGAGGGCACCCTGGTCGGTGCCCTGATGGTGGGGCCGTGTGTCAGGATCATCAGCCCGCATTTGGGGTTCCTTGACATCTTCTTTCGCGGCAGAAAGGCTCTCGAAGAGGAGCGCGCGAAGGAGCAGAGCGGCTTTTTCCCGGCTATTACCATTTCGCGTGAATACGGCTGCGGCGGCCGAGTGCTTGGCCGGGAGCTGGCCAAGGCCCTCAACCTCAAGTTCTATGACAGCGATTTAATTGAGATGGTCGCCAAGGAAACCGGCCTTACCAAGGAGTTTGTGTCGCGCAATGAAAACCGCCTCGATAACGCACTGCTCTATGAGATGATTTTCCAGGACTACAGTGCGCCGCTTGATAAGTCACTCTCTCCTGCCGATGCGCTGTATGCTGCAGCAGGCAGGGTGATCCGCCGCCTGTGCAAAGAAGGGCCGTGCGTGATCGTAGGCCGCGGTGCAGATGCGCTTTTGCATGACAATCCGTACTGCCTGAATGTCAGACTGCACGCCCCCTTTGAGGACAAGCTGCGCTTTTGTCAGGAGGTCTATCACCTGACTAAGGAGAAGGCCTTAAAGGACATGCAGCTTTTTGACAAGCGCCGTGCCGAGCACTATCAGCACTACACCGGGCGCAGCATCAGCGATGAGAGAAATTACGATCTGGTGCTCAACAGTGCCAGCTTAGGCCTTAAAGGCTGTGCGCAGATCATCAAAGAGGCCTTTGCCTTAAAGCAGGAACAGCACTCTCAGCGCGAAGAGCCAAAGGACGGCAATGAGCCGGCAGCGCCTGAGACTGCAGCCAAGTCATAGGCAGCAGCGGCTGTCAGGGCACGAAAAAGCTGCCCTGAGGGCAGCTTTAGATAAGACAGGGAGGTGTTTTACGGTGTTAGTTATTGTTTAATCACAGTCTGATAAGGCACCTCAAAGGCGCGGCCGGAGGCTTTAATGCCGTCAAGCTCTGCCGGTACTGCTTTGCCCTCATCGAGGATCCGGGCGAGCTTAAAGATAAGCTCTGCCTGAGCTTTTGCATCCTGCTTGACCGTGCCTAAGATCTTGCCGTCCTGCACCGCCTTTAAGGCCTCGGGCAGACCGTCAATGCCGACGATGGGCACGAACTTTGCGGGATCGCCCATGTTCCAGCCCAGCTGCTGCAGGGCAGCCGAAGCACCCAATGCCATGGCGTCGTTGTTGCAGATCACGGCCTCGATTTTCTCAATGCCCTGTGAACTTAAGGCCCGGCCCATCTGCTCGCTGCCGGAGGCAAAACTCCAATTGCCGTTTTGCGAGAAGGTTATTTCAGCGTTTACTCCGGCCTCACGCAGTGCCTTGAGGGCGGCATTGGTGCGCAGGGCGGTGTCCTGATGAGTGGCCTGGCCCTTGATGATCACCAGCGAGAGTTTGCCGTCGTGATTGCGGTCAGCCTCCGGATGAGCGGCAGTGTAGTCAGCCAGCATTCTGCCCTGCAGTGTGCCTGACTGTGCTGCATCTGAGCCTACGTAGCAGGCTTTTTCCCATGAGGCCAGCACCTCAGCAGATGGCATGCGGTTGAAGAAGATCAGGGCATTGCCGTTCTTTTTTGCAATATCTGCTGCGGCCTGGCCGTTTGAGACATCCACGATGTTGACGGCCAGCGGCTGTTTGCCCTTGCCGGCTGCGGTCTGAATGCTCTCAAGCTGCACGAGCAGATCGTCCATGGCGTTGAACTCATGCAGCTCAGTTCCCTCCGCTTTGGCCTGTGCCTGCAGGCTGTGTGAAAGCTCAGCGATAAAGCTGTCGGCGGTATTGTAATAGAAAGCATCAAGGTGCTCTAAGGCAAAAACCGGAGCTGTAACTGTCAAAACTGCTGCTGCAACAGCGGCGCATAATTTCTTTTTCATGTTCTTTCTCCTGTGCTCAGAGCAGTGCGTCCTGATGGACGGTGGAGACGTGTTCGGCGGCCTTTTGATTGGCAAAGCTCACCGACTCCTCTAAGGAAAAGCCCTGGCAGAGATGGGCGCAGAGCTGGCCGACAAAGCAGTCACCGGCACCATGGGTGCTGACCACCTTGACCTTGTGGGCAGGCAGGGCTCCGCAGCCGCCGTCACCGGCATAGGCTACGCCCTCAGAGCCGGCGGTGACGATCACCATCTTGTAGCTTTCGGCAAGTTTGGCCGCTGCGCTTTGCGCCTCAGCAAGGCTGTCAACCTTAAGGCCGCTGATTTCTGCAGCTTCGACCTGATTGACGATCAGAATGTCGATCAGGGGAGCGAGATCAGCCGGCATCGGCTTTGCCGGAGCGGCATTGATGCACACCGGCACACCGCGCTTTTTGGCAGCCCGGGCTGCTGCAATATTGGTTTCGTCAGCCACTTCATTTTGCAAAATCAGCATTTTGGCATCGGCAAAGAGCTCGTCATTGTCAAGGCGGCTGTTGTCCATGGCGCGGTTGGCACCCGATACCACCACGGCGCCGTAATCGCCTTCACTGTCGGCGATGGCAACGGACATGCCTGAACCGGTGCCTGCAATTTCCTGTACATGATCAGTGGCAATGCCGTGCTCATGCAGCACGCGCAGAATGCCGGGGGCAAAACTGTCTGTGCCCACTGCGCTGACCATGGTGACGGCGCAGCCTGCGCGGGCGGCAGCTACTGCCTGATTGCCGCCTTTGCCGCCGAACTTGGGGTACCACTTAAAACCCATGACGGTTTCGCCTTTGGCCGGACGGTGGGGCGCTTCGACAAAAATATCATAATGCAGTGATCCTACAACTACTGCTTTAACTGCTTTTTCCATCTTTCTGGTCCTAAAGCTTAAAGACCAGGGAGCCGCTATTTGATGCGTTTGTCCTCAACGGCTGACCTGGTTCTGATTAAGTTTTCTTCAGAACGCTTCAGGTTTCTCTGGGCTACGGCCACAAAGAGCACATCAAGGATAATGAGCATGGCAATGCGGGCTGCGGCGTTTTCACCTAAAAACATCGAGCCCTGTGCGGTGGAAGTCAGGACGATATCGGCAGACTGCGTGATGGGCGAGTTGGCGTAATTGGTGACCACGATCACCCTGGCACCGCAGGCCTTGGCGATTTTCACGGCCTCAATCACGTCAATGGTTCTGCCCGAGTGGGACACGGCCAGCACTACGCTTTTTTCCGTACACACCGAGGCTGACATCAGCATGAGATGGGTGTCGCACAGCACCTGTGAGCGGATGCCGATGCGCAGAAACTTATGCGCCAGATCAGCACCGATGACGGCTGAGCCGCCCATGCCAAAGAGCAGGATTTCACCGGCACCAGCCAGTAAATCTGCGCAGGCATTGAGCTCATCGGGATTGAGCAGGGTCTTGGTTTCTTCCAGCGCCTGCATGGAATTGCCAAAGACTTTGTCGATAAGCTGCAGCACATTGTCCTGGGCCGAAATCTCATTGAACAGGCGGGAGACGTCCAGCTGACGATAGAGCACTAAGTTTGAGCGGAACTCGCGGAAGCCGTTGAACTCCAGCTTTTTGGCGATCTTGACGATCATGGCTTCCGATACCTGATTTTCCTCAGCTATTTCCTTGAGGGAAGTCTGTTCTGAAAAGTCTTTTCTGGCGATGATGTTCTCGAGCACCTTAAGTTCAAGTGAACTTAAGTCCGGCTTGTGCATTCTGATATGCGCACCGATTGTCCGGGGATCCATCATCGCCATTTCTTATTCCTCTTTATCTTCCAGCCTTCTTACTTATTTGCCTCTGGTAGCTCTATCGGCCAGCATGGCTACAATAATGATAACACCGGTGGCCAGGAGCTGGTAGAAGGACTGGATATTGAGCAGCGTGAAGCCGTTGATCAG
>JADINH010000081.1 GCA_017694225.1 Candidatus Avisuccinivibrio stercorigallinarum | reverse complement strand
CAGTGAAAGGGCCTCTTCAAGCGCCGCCTTGCAGAGCTCAGCTGACAGTGCTTTTAAGCGGAAGCCCCCGCCGGAGGCATTTAAGATCACGCAGTCAAGGCCGTGCCCGTATTTGAGGAAATACGCCAGCTGCAGGCATAAAGCGCGCAGCACGGCCTTGCTGTTGAGATTGTTGTTGCTGCTGCTGTAAGGATAAGGCAGCACCAGTGCAGAGCGGGCACCTGCCGAAAAGTTAAAGTCCGCCGACAGCAGCATGGTGCACGAGCCCTGCGGCTCGGTAAGGCGCGCTGCCTTTGGCAGCTCAATTACATACTGCGCGCCGCTTACGTGCTCGGCGTGCAGCTCACTAAGGCTCCCCACCCCCAGCCAGGTTTGCAGGGCCTGGCGGATGGCAGTTTCATGCTCAGTGATTTTTTCGGCATTGAGTTTGCCAAAGATGCCAAAGGGCTGGCGTCCGCCTTTGACCTCGCCCTCAAGCACCGTGGAGGCTTTACTCTCAGGCTGCTGCAGCATGGAGAGAATCACCGCTGAATTGTCAAAGTCGCTGCGCTCAAAATCCTCGCATTCGCTTAAGTCAGCCTCACTGTATTTGTCGAGCCTGATTTTTAACACCTGGGTTAAAAAATAACGGCAGGGATTGGACAAGAAGCTCTGCAGCACCGACAGATCAAGGCGGCAGGGATTTTCAAGCTTGATGCCCCAGTCAGACTGCGCCCCCAGGCTCTGCCGCTCTTTGTTCTTTGCCTGCCCGGCAATGCAGCTGCCGGCATCAAAAGAGGGTACAAAAGGCAGCGCGCCCGGCTCCTCCCTCACGCGGTAATTGTCCGGATTGTAAGCATTTAAATGCTCGCGGCGGGTCAGGCGCTTTTGTATTTCCTCAAGCGATCCCGTGCCCTCTGCCCCGACCTTGAAGTTGTCAGAGATGTAGTCAAAGAGCTCAGTGAGCACCACCGAAGGGCTTAACTCCTGCTGTGAGACCGGGCTTTCACCGATGTAGGAAAAATAAATGCTGTCGCGCGCCGAGAGCAGCGCATCCAAGAACAGGAAGCGGTCATCAAGCGCACGCGAGCGGTCGCCGCGCCGGTACATGGCACTGACGCCCAAAAGATTAAAGCCCGGCATGCGCTCGCGGCGCGGGAACTCGCCGTCGTTAAGACCGAGGATAAAGATATGCCGGAAGGGCACCGCACGCATCGGCACAAGCGAGCAGAAATTAATTCTGCCGCGCAGGAAGGGGCTGTAATTGCGCTGCGTGGACAGCTGCGACTCCAGCAGGGCATGGAACACCGGCAGGGTAATGAGCGGCTGCTCCTTTAAGTCCTGGCAGACGAGGCGCAGCTCCTCCACCACCTGCATGATGTTCTGCTTTTCCAACAGCGTGTTTTCATCTTCATCAAAGAAGTCATGAAAGATGCGCTCCTCAAGCTTGTGCTGCCACTCGTCAGGGGAGAGCTGCAGATGTGGAGTGAAGTAGGCGCGCAGTTTTTTGAGCTTGTCGATAAAGTCATACAGGCGACCAAGCAGCAGGGCATCATCGCCCTCAATCTCGCTGTAGGCCCCTGAGCCTGCAAGCTCACCTGCCATAGTGCCGCAGAGCATGCGGTCAAGGCCGCGCTCAAAGGTGCCGGGCAGCTCAATCCTGGACTCAGCTTTGGTGTCTTCATCATCAAGGCCCCAGAAAATGGAGGCGTCGGCAAACCAGGATTCGATCACCGCCACATCATCCGGGCTGATGCCAAAGTGCGCGGATAAAGGCTCGATGGACAGGAGATCGGCCGCCAGCACATTGCTGATGCGCTGCGAGCTGATATTAAGCAGCGCCAGCACCGCATCGCACACCGGGCTGTCCTCAAGCTGCGTGCGGTCTGAAATGGCATAGGGCAGATAATTGGGGTCATCCTCATCGACCGAGCCGAACACCGCCGAGATGTAAGGGGCATAATCATTGATGGTGGGCACCATCACCACGATCTCGCGCGGCTCCAGCGCCGGCCCGCTTTCTTTGGCTTCCTTAAAGCGGCGCAAAATGGCATCGCGCAGCACTTCCATCTCGCGCAGCTTGGTGTGGCAGATATGCACTTCAAGGGAGGTGTCATCAGGACTTATCTCCACCTTCTCAGGGAAGCTGCGCTCCAGGCTTAAAAGCTGCTGCTGCAATGTATGCAGCAGGCTGTCACACTCGCGCTCATGAAAGAGATCGGTAAACTGCGGCATGGGCTCCAGGCTGCACAAAAGCGACAAATTGTCCATGCCCTGACGGCCCAAACCCAGAAGCAGCGAATTGCCCTCTAACAGATCGCCGTTTTGGTCATCGAACAGGCTCTCTTTTAAGTACTCAAGGCTCAGGGCATTTTCCGGGGTGTGGATATTGGGCAGGATGGAGGCGTCAATCACCCCCTGCAGGCGGCGGGCGCGGCTGAACCTGGCAAAGAAATCTTTGTACTGCGAGGTCAAATCACCCCAGTACTGCGCGCAGGGATTGAGCAGCATCAGACAGACCGCGCAGCGCTGTGACAGAGCCTGCAAAAACTCAATCACCTGCGGGGGCAGCGCCGAGACACCGAAGATAAAGACCTTTTGCGGCAGGTTGGCAAGCTCCCCGCGGCCCTGCGTCAAATCAGCATAAAGGTTGTCAAGCACTCCGGCGCGATCGAGAAACAACAGCGGATCTTCATCCGGGGTGATCACATGATCGGCGCGCACTCCTCCGCCCTGTGCATCGAGCATATCGCCGGAGAGCGGCGCCAGGTTTTGGCGCAGCAATGTCCACAAATGCATCTGCCACACATTGCCCGAGAGCACATTGAAGGCTGAGAGCTGCAGCGCATTGTTTTTGGTGCTCTCGCGCTTTAAAAAGTGGTGGATGCGCCCCTCTGCAGTGGGATCGCGCTCATAGAGCGCAAAGTCCTCCTCCGTCCAGGTATTCCACTCCTTAATCCACTGCGGGCGGTACATCTGATATTGATCGAAGGTGTCAGCAAGCTTGGCCGAGAGCAGAAAAGCTTTGTCATGGGCCGCATCGTGCTCTAAATACTCGCGCATTTTCTGAAAGTAATCAGGCTGCCCTTTTGCAGGCTTCTGCGCCCAGATGCGTTTAAGTCCCAGGATATTTAAGGTAAGGTACATGCGCGAGTAGAGATTGCGCTCGTCAGCGCCGGGATGGAGCAGGCGGTGGATGCGGAAAATCAGCTGCCACACCTGCATATACTCGCACTGCGCGGCGATGCCGCAGTATTTGGCCAGAAACTGCGTGAAATAGGTCTGCATGCCCAAATTCATCACCACCACTTTCTCGCTCTCCAGCGGATGGCGCGGCGGGAACTGCTGCATCAAACAGGAGGCGGCCAGGGCCAGATGGTCCAGATCATTGGAGTTAAAGACATAAAAACCGGGATCGAGCTGCTGCATTACATCTCCTCAAACGCCCGCACAGGCGGTCTTAAAGCCCAGAAACACTATCTTTAAGATGGAAATAGATTTTAGTTTAGTATGCCACAACGGCAGCAGATTTGGGAGGGGAATTTATCGAAATAGAAAAATAGTTTTCAGAACGCGGCAGGCCCGCGTAAAGCGGGCCTGCACCTGTCAACAAAAAGTAAAATTACTTCTTGTAGCGACGGGCTAAGTTGTCTAAGCGCTCGTTGGCACGGGCAGCGTCAGACTTAACGAAAGCAACGTCGTTTGCTAACTTGGACTGCTGAGCCTTTAAAGCATCAACATCAGCTGCAATAGCGTCAACCTTGCTGTTGAGCTCGTCTAAAGAAGCTGAAGAGCAGCCTGCTAAAACGGTGGCGCTTAAAGCAGCAGCGCCTAAGATTGCCTGATACTTATTCATTGGTATTCTCCAAATACTGTTTAAACAGAAATACAACGATTTAATCGTATCTCGTTGTGCCTCGTATTCTAACGCAGTTTTAAAAGCGTGAGCACAAGATTCTGCAAAAACTGTGCGCTCAAACGCCACTTACAGGGCGCTTTTGCCGCCGCTGCACTAAAATGGCAGAAAAAAGACCTGAAGCAAGGTGGGAGGAGAGAGCATGCCCGCATTTTTGTTTATGCCCGACAGCTTTAAAGGCACTTTAAGCGCCCTTAAGATCTGTCAAATTTTAGAAGACTGTGCACAGCAGATTTTCCCGCAGGCGCTGACCCGCTCCATTCCGGCGGCTGACGGCGGCGAGGGCAGCTGTGAGGCCTTTCTGCTTGCCGCAGGCAGTGACGGTGAGCGCAGGGTAAGCACGGTGTGCGGCCCATATGGACGCAGCGCGCCCCCGGTTTCTGCTCAGTGGGCCCTTTTTAATCAGGGCCAAAGCGCGATGATTGAAACGGCCTCCTGCGCCGGGCTGCCGCTTGCCGGCCCCCGGCCCAACCCCAAGCTTACCACCACCTATGGCGTAGGTGAGCTGATTGCAAAGGCTCTTGATACCGGAACGGTAAAGGAGATCATCCTGGGGCTTGGAGGCAGCGCCACCAATGACGGCGGCTGCGGCATGGCCGCAGCCCTGGGCGTGCGCTTTAGCGATCATGCCGGCAGGAGCTTTGTGCCCACAGGCGGCACGCTGCGGCAGATTGAGCACATCGATTTATCAGGCATTGATCAGCGCCTGTTGCAGGTACAGGTCAGTGCAATGTGCGACATTGACAATCCGCTTTATGGGCCAAATGGCGCAGCCTGCATCTTCGGGCCACAAAAAGGTGCCGATGCACAGATGGTGCAGGAGCTTGACGCTGGTCTGCGCCACCTGGCCTGCGTAATTGAGCGTGAGCTTGGGCTGCAGGTAAGTGACATCCCGGGCGCCGGGGCGGCAGGCGGCCTGGGCGCTGGCTGTATCGCTTTTTTGCACGCCGGGCTCAAGCCCGGCATTGACTGCCTGCTTGACGCCGTGCAGTTTGAACAGGCGGCGCGGAAGGCTTCATGCATCATCACCGGCGAGGGCTGCCTGGACGGGCAGAGCCTGCAGGGCAAGGTGGTGCTGGGCATTGCAAGGCGCGCCAAAGCCGCAGGCTGTCCGGTGGTGGCCCTGGTGGGCGGCGTCAGGGACGAGGAAATTGCGCCTGCCTATCAGGAGGGCCTGAATGCAGTCTTTACCATCAACCGCCTGCCGCTTGATTTTGAGAAGTCCCGGGAGAGAAGCGCACAAAATCTGCGTGCAGCGGCTTTGGATCTCTTTGCCCTGATGAAGCTTTGCGGCCTAAAATAGCGGCGGCAGGCATCAGAGCGAGGAGACCTTGCGGTACATCGCGTTGATGTAATTGTTAATGAGCTGCTCGGCCACGCTGTTCTGTACATTGAACATGGCATTTAAGGTCTCGGCCCGGGCATTTAAAATCACCGAGTCGAGCAGCTCATTGCTGCGCGTGCTGTAGGTATTGATGCGCACCGAAAGCTCCTTGGGGCCGTTGGGCACATCATACAGATGCTCAATCTTGGCGGTCATATACATGGTGCAGCTGCGGTAGGATGCCTCCTGCTGCAGCATATTGGGGTCAAAATAGCCGCTCTGGGCAATGGCCTGTGAGCCGTGCTGCTTTAACTTCTCCACCAGATGGTACTGCACAAAGCGCCCGGAGTTTTGATAGAGCGAGCTCATGTTGGCAAAATCACCGTCATGCACCACAAAGAAACTGTCTGACGGGGTGAAAAGATAAGTAAGCTTCTGATGGATGATCTGGGTGTCAGCAGGCAGACGCTGCTCTAAGCTGCTCTGCTGCGGCACAGTGTCCTGCTGCGCGCTGTCATCGGCAAATAAAGAGCAGCCGCTAAAAAGCAGGGCCGCTGTCAGGGCGGTGCACAGCCCGGTTAAAGTCTTAATTTTTCTCATGGTGAAACACTCCACTGCAGACTAAATCTTTAAGATCAGCATAACATGCTGCCTCCGGCACCTTGGGGCTCTCTGCGGCCAGATGCTCCCCTACCAGGAATAAGCGGGATACTCCGGCGGCTTTGGCGGCAATTAAGTCGCCTGCATGATCGCCTGCCATCACGCTCTCTGTAAGATCGATATTAAGATCAGCTGCCGCCTGCAGCAGCATGCCCGGGCCGGGCTTGCGCCCCTGGCAGTCCTTTCTGAAATCTTCGACCTGGCCCTGCGGATGGTGCGGGCAGTAATAAATGCCGTCAAAATCAGCCTTTAAAGGGCGCAGCGCCTGCTGCATGTGCGCGCAGAGCTTTAAAAAGTCCTCACAGGAAAACCTGCCGCGCGCGATGCCCGACTGATTGGTCACCAGAACCAGCAGATAACCCGCGCGCTTGATGCGGGCAAGCGCCTGCGGCACCCCCTCAATGAACTTGAAGTCGCGCAGCGCGCCGACATAGCCGTAATCGACGTTGATGACCCCGTCCCGGTCTAAAAAACAGGCTTTGGGCATGAATTAGTAGAGCTCGCACTTGAGCAGCTGAGCGCGGTAGCTCTCAGCGCGCGCCTGCACCTGACGGGCGAGGTTAATCAGCCAGTCTTTGTTCTCGTAAGTCTTTTTGGCAAAGCCGCCCCAGCCCTCGTGATAGTTGAGGTACTGATTGTAGGCGTCCGAATAGGCAATGCCGTTGATTTCACGGGTTTTGACCATGTACCAGCCGATGAAATCAAGCGCATCATCAAAGTCCCCGCGGTCTGAGAACATGGAGCCTGCTTCATCGACATACTGCTCCCACACCTCATCCTGAGCCTGGGCATAACCATAGGCCGAGCTGCCGCGGCCGTAGGGAATCACCCCGAGCCACCAGCGCATCGGCGGCTTGGCGTCCTCCACAAAGCCTGACTCCTGAAACATGATGGCCATGGCCACATTGATGGGAATACCGTATTTGTTGTGCACTTCATGCGCGGCCGCATACCAGCTGTCTTTTTCCTGGAAAATGCTGCATAAATTTTGGGGATTTTCAGGCGGAGTGGTGGAACAGCCTGAGATCAATACAGCTGCCAGCAGGGCGCTGGACAGCTGGGTGAAAATCTTCTGCATGAGGACCCTCTGCTTAGATGGCGTCCTCGCCCTCCTCACCGGTACGAATGCGAATGACGCGCTCAATTTCAGAAACAAAAATCTTGCCATCGCCTATTTTACCAGTATGGGCACCCTTGGTAATAGCCTGAATGCACAGATCGACGTCCTCGTCACGCACCACCAGCTCAATCTTGGCCTTGGGCAGGAAGTCGACCACATACTCAGCGCCGCGGTAGAGCTCAGTATGGCCCTTCTGTCTGCCAAAGCCCTTGACCTCGGATACGGTCATGCCTGAAATACCATTGGCGCTTAAAGCTTCGCGCACGTCATCAAGTTTAAAAGGCTTAATAATAGCTACAATTTTCTTCATAATCATTTACCTGCAGCGCTCTGCAGACCTCTTGTCAATCAATCCTCGGGCATTGCCTGAAGCCCCGCTCTGCCGGAAAAGTGCCGGTATTTTCAGGGCTCAGGGGCAGAATAGCACCCGCTTTTAATTCGCGCCATATTTTAGCCTAATTTTGCGCAGCTCCAGATTTTCGGCACCAAATAAACGCAGGGCTTCACAAAAATTGACAAGCCCGCAGAATCAGGCTCCGGCAGGCCATTTGCGCAAAATGGCACAAGCATTGCATGAGCCCTGCTGCCGCATCAAAGCTGACGTTTTCACGACAGCAGGCCAAATCCCTGCATCATGTGAGGGCGATCACAAAATGCGCAGGAGTTTGAAAATTTGCTGATAAATCAACAGGATAAACAGGAGCTGTAAAAATGAATGAAAGAGAGATGTCCTTTTTTGGTCAGTACCGCACTTTAAATATCATCATGCTGTGGCTGTTTTTTATCACCATGATGCTGCTCTTCGTGCCCTTTACTGACATTGCACCAGTATTAGCCGAGCGTGTGGAGGAAAACCGCCAGTATCTCTACATTGCTCTTATCGTCTGCGCCGCCAATTTTGCCGCCCAGCTTATCTCCTCATTCTTTATGCGCCTGTCGAGCAGACATCTGCAAAAGCGCCTTGACGCCCAGTTAAAGCAGAGTGTGTCGCGCCTTGACTTTGCCGAGCGCGCCCTGCTGCGTGAGTTCGTGCTGCAGCGCAAGTCCGTGCTTGCCCTACCTCTTGACGAGCCCACCGTGCGCTCACTTGTTGAAAGCGGCATCTTAAAGATCATGCCGCTGCCGCCTGATGAAAACGACAAGTACAAGATGGCCATCAGCAAGGCTGCCCGCCCCTATATCACCTACAAGGCCATCGGCCTGTCGCGCGGCCACATGAGCGAGGAGAGCATCAGCCAGATCATGGCAGCCCGTCCTGAATATGCCCGGGTCAGAGCCCCCATGCCCCGCGCCTACCGCGGCAGCCGCGCCGCCTGAGCAAGATCTCAGATGACATTTACTCAGCTCTTTTAATGCCCTCTGCCCCGGCACAATTAAGCGCCGGGGCAGCTGCGTTCAGCCGCGCCTTTAAATCAAAACCCTGCCCTGCGTCAAAACTTTAACCCCGCCTTACTGCTACAATCAGCAAAAAAGAATAAATAATAAAAATAAATAGCACAACAGACGATTTCAGGAGTGTAAGCGATGGGAGTAAAACTCAAACAACCTGAATTGAACGCCGCCGAGCGCGAGGAACTCTGGCGGCTGATCAACGAGCCGGGCACGGATGCCGTGGTGCGCCAGCGCGCGCAAATCCTGCTCTATGCAGCCGACGGCCATGACCGTAATGCCATCGCGCAGCTCCTGGGCATCGGCAAAACCGCGGTGCAGAACCTGCTGCGCCGCTATCAGCTCTCAGGTTTTGGCGCAGCCATAGGACCAATCAGCGGCGGGGGCTATCTGAGCAAAGTAAGCCCGGAGCTTAAAGCCTATATCTGCAAAATCGCCGCCGCGGTGCCAAGTGAGCTTGAGGACGGACCCAATCTCAACAGCTGGCAGGGCAGCACTCTGCTGGGCTACCTGCGCGAGCATGCCCAAAGCTCGGGCTTTAAGGAATTAAAGCGCATGACCGCGGGCATGATTAACTCCATTATCGCCGAGGGCAAAGTCGCTGCCGCCCAAAACGCCGGCAGGCAGCCGCAAAAGGAGAGCGCAGGTGTGGGCACAGCAAGCCGGAGTACCCAGGCTTAAGGCCCCAAAAAGCCCCGCTTTAAAGGCAGGGCTTTGCTCACGTTTTTTGAACAAACCAGTAAGGCCCAGGTCTTTTTTATTTCAGCCTGGAGCCTTTGAAGACTTTAGTACTCAATGGAGCTCATCTTGGCGAGCTTCTTTCTGTTGTGATAAGCCTCGACATAACGCATGGTGCCGGTTCTGCCGCGGGTGGAGAGTGACTTGGTGATGGCAAACTCGCCCTCATAGCGCACGCCCTCAAGCACCTCGCCGTCGGTCACGCCGGTGGCGGCAAAGAAGCACTGATCGGTGGTCACGAGGTCGTCAACGGTCAGCACGCGATCTAAATCAAAGCCGTCTTCAATCACATTTTTGCGCTCTTCTTCTGACTGCGGATCGAACTTGACCAGAATCTGGCCGCCGATGCCCTTTAAGGCGCAGGCGGTGATCACGGCCTCCGGGGTGCCGCCGGTGCCGAGCAGCAGGTCAATATGTGAGCGCGGATCGCAGGCCATCAGAGCACCGGCCACGTCGCCGTCATTGTGCAGATTGACCCGGGCGCCGGCCAGGCGGATGTCGGTAATAAGCTTCTTGTGGCGCGGCTTGTCGAGCACGAACACGTTCACTTCACCAACGGGCTTGCCCAGGGCCTTGGCTACGGCCTGCAGATTGACCTTGACCGGGGCATTGATGTCGATGACGCCGGCGGCCTCACGGCAGACTGCAATCTTGCTGCAGTAGAAGGAACGGCCGGGGTTGAACAGGCCGCCTTTCTTGGCCATGCCGACCACTGACAGGGCGTTCATGCGGCCGTTGGCCACAGCACTGGTGCCCTCGACCGGATCTACGGCCACATCCACCTCAGAACCATCGCCGTAGCCCACGGCTTCGCCGTTGTAAAGCATCGGGGCCTTATCCTTTTCGCCCTCACCGATGATCACCGTGCCCTGCACGTGAATACCCTGGAAGGCAATGCGCATTGCATCGACAGCAGCCTTATCCGCAGCTTCCTTGTCACCTTTGCCGTAGAAGCGTGCTGCTGCTAAGGCACCGGCTTCAGTTACACGGACTAAGTCGAGTGCAAGGTTTTTGTCTGTCAAATGCTGATACATAAAATTACTCCCGTAAAATGTCAACTTCGTTATTTAGCCTGAGTCTAATGCAGTAAAGAAAAAATTAAAGGTCTTCAGATCACATCTTGCAAAGGAATTTGACGCAGTCCGCAAAATTGATGCACAGTGAGGATCGGGGGCAGGAGGGAATGTGCACACAGCTCACAAATTTGCAAAGCCGCACGCCGATTTCACAATTTTTACATACAGCCCTGAACTTTTAAAGTTAAAATAAGTCTCAGAGTGTAGAAGTTACATGTGGAGATTAAAGTGCACAACGACGACAGCGTAAGCTACGCCGTCAACGGAATTGTGGCCCTTTTGCTGACCTTTTTCTTTGGTCCTCTTGGAGCCTTTTTCAGCTGGTGGCTGCTGTGCGGTTTTGGATTGTGGAATGCCATGCTCAAGACCCTGGCCTATATCGTGCTGTACGCCTTTGTGTTCGGCATCTGCATCCTGACAGCGGTGCTCTTTGCCCCAATGCTGCCCTTTTTGGTGGCCGCGGAGATCCCCATCATGGGCTGTTTGTATTTAGTTCTGCAGATCATTTTGATGATCTCAGTGTATAAGTCCGCGGTAAATCCGCGCGGGGAGAATGAGCGTGAATAAGCTCAAAGTTCTGACCGTAAGCTCAGTACTTTCCGTACTGGCCGCAAGCTGTGACGTCAGCGCCGCAGCACAGAACAGCCGTCCGCAGTTTACCGGACGCAGCCAGTCCACCATTAATCTGCCGCTGCAGCGCGCTGCTGCCCGCACAGAGGAAGAGCTGTTAGTTCCGCCCGCCAAAGAGCAGGACTGAGCTCCGGCCGTTTCTTTACATCTGATCCTTTTATTTTCTGATTTTCAGTCTGTTGTTTTTCAGCCAGCCCGGAGACACACAGCGCTTAATAAAAACAAAAAACCGGACAGGTTTCCCTGCCCGGCCTGATTATAAGAGGTATCAGATTATGGAATTACTCGATAATCTTGGAAACCACGCCGGCGCCGACGGTACGGCCGCCCTCGCGGATAGCGAAGCGCTCGCCCTCAGCCATAGCTACCGGGTGAATTAAGGACACGATCATCTTGGTGTTGTCACCAGGCATAACCATCTCTACGCCCTCTTCCAGATCGATGGTACCGGTAATGTCGGTGGTGCGGAAGAAGAACTGCGGACGATAGCCCTTGAAGAACGGAGTGTGACGGCCGCCTTCATCCTTGCTCAGCACGTACACACCGCCTTCGAACTTGGT
>JADINH010000080.1 GCA_017694225.1 Candidatus Avisuccinivibrio stercorigallinarum | reverse complement strand
CTTAGCGGGGATAAATCGCAGTCGGCAGCACCTGACAGTGTTGAGCCCGCAACCGGCGCAGAGCAGGGCGCGCAGAGTATTGCAGAAGTTCAGCAGGAAGCTGAATCTGCAGCAGATGATGTTCAGACAGCAGAGAGCTCTCCCGCAGCTGCAGCAGAGCCTTTAGCTGCGCCTGCAGATTCCAAGGCTGAGGATGGCAGGAGTGCAGAGGCAGAGCTTGAGGATGCTGCGTTAAAGCCGGTGCAGTGGGCCATGGAGCCTGACAGTGCAGCTGAAGTTGATCCGCTGCAGGAGCAAGTTTGGTCAGAGAGGGTCAAAGATTCGGTTCCTTTATCACCGAGCGCCGAGGATACAGACAAAACCACAGCATCTGATCGTGCAGCAGAGCTGCCCGGTGATGCCGGGACTGAGCTGCAGAGTGCAGCAGAGGCTGCTTTTGCTACAGCATCCCAGGAGCCTGAACAGTCTGCCGCTGAAAAGGAAGAGCCGCTCTCTGCCTTTAACTGGACCGTGCCCTCAGGCGATGATGATTTTGATATTACCGGGGCAGCGCAGCCCATGCCGATTTTTGCAAGTTCAGGCGATACAGGGTCAGGCCAGGCGCTTGATCCCAAGGTGCATCAGGAGCTTACGGACAAGCTTAATATGGCACTGCTGCTCTTTGAATCCGATGCCCAGGATGAGGCCGCGGAGCTGTCCCGTGAGGTGCTGCAAAAGGGTGATGCTGAACTTGCCGCCCGCGCACAGGAGCTGTTGACCAAATATGGCAGAGCTTGACAAACCCTGCCCGGATGAAGAGCTCGCGCTCTTTGCCGGACGCAGTCTTGTAAAAGCCCCGGAGGGCTTTTGGGCCGATGAAGAGAGCCTTGCCAGGCTGCGGGTGCTGCAGCACAAGGCTGCAGAGCAGGGCATTGAGCTTGCAGTCTGCTCGGCCTTCCGCTCCTTTGAGCGGCAGTATCAGATCTTCAAGGACAAATACGAAGGCCGCCGTCCGGTGCTTGATGCAGAGGAAAAGACTGTTGATATAAGTGCGCTTTCCCCGGCAGAGAAGATTAAAGCCATCACTTATTTTTCCGCGCTGCCCGGGCTGTCGCGCCATCACCTCGGGACTGACTTTGATGTCTATGCCAAAAATCTGCTGCCTAAGGGGCAGAAGCTGCAGCTTACCTATCATGAATACGCACCCGGGGCGTACTTTGAGCCTTTGGGCAGGTTTTTGTCTGCTGAGGCTGAAGCCTGCGGCTTTGTGCGGCCTTTTATGCAGAGCAGCTGGAGGGGCGGGCCCGAGCCCTGGCATCTTTCATACCACAGGCGCGCGCAAATTCTTTTGTCAGCATTTAATTTTGCGAGCTTTGCCGCACTCTATGCACACAAGACTGATGACTTTGTGCCGGCGGTGTTATCTTATGGGTGGGCGCATTTTAAAGACCTGCTATGTCTGGGCTAAGCTCTGAAGCTTAAGCTGTAAACAAAAGTTCAATTTACACAGGAGGACGCAGCCTGAGGCTGCGCTAACGATATGACCAATAAATATCTTGTCTCTGCTGCAGCTTTGGCTGTTTGTGCACTGTTATCATCATCTGTTCTGGCAGCTGAACCCGCTCCTGCCGACAAAGTAATTTCCACCGCTCCGGCAGGCCAGGCAGTGCCGCCAGCTCCTCCGGCCCCGCCTGCTGCAGGTCCGCAGGGCTTTGGCCCCGGTCAGGGCCCGGATGTGGCCTTAGATGCCCGCCGCATGGGCCCGCCTGCCCCCGGTGCCCGTCCTGGTGACGTCCGTCCCGGCCCGCGCCCGGGTTTTGGCCCTGACGTGCGTCCCATCATCGTGGCTCCGGCAGGCCCGGGTTATGCCCCGGCTTATGCCGGCTGGGACTGCCCGCGTTATGACGGTTACTGCCCGCGCTATGACGGCCGTGTTCCGGCACCCAATGACGTCCGTCCGGCTCCGCGCGGCTACCGCGGAGCGGTGCTTGACGCCTTAAATGACGAGCGCTATGCCGATCTCACCACTGAGATCGCCAAGCTTGAAGATCTGCTCTATGTCGAGCGCAATGTGCTGCGCGGCATGCAGCAGCAGACTGATGTCAAATCCAGCGATCTGCGCACCCAGGCCCGCAATGTAGTTGAGTTAAAAAATCAACTGGATGCCAAATACGATGAACTTATGACAAAATATAGTGAAGATAACGGTGATGTCTATCAGGACAGAGCCCCGCGCCGCGGCGGCCATCATCCGATGCGTCATCACCGCTGGCATCATTGGGAATAAGGAAAGCTTATGTCTGAGGAAATTTTAAAGACCGTGATCATAGGCTCGGGCCCTGCAGGCTGTACTGCAGGTATTTACGCCAGCCGGGCCAATTTAAATCCGGTGCTGATAAGCGGCGATACTCCGGGCGGCCAGCTTATCACCACCCCTGAAATCGAGAACTGGCCCGGCGCCATGGGGCAGGTTTCAGGCTTCGATTTGATGGCCAAACTGCAGGAGCACGCTAAGATCCTGGGCACCACCTTTATCTCTGATAAGGTGGTAAAGGCTGAGTTCACCCCGGAGCTTAAGGTCTTAACTTTGGCCTCAGGCAAAGTTTTAAAGAGCAGAAGCGTGATCATTGCCACCGGCGCCTCTCCGCGTGAGCTTGGGGTGCCGGGCGAGCAGGAATACCGCGGCAAGGGCGTATCCTACTGCGCCACCTGTGACGGCTTTTTCTTTCGCAAAAAGGAAGCTGCCATGGTGGGCGGCGGCTCGGCGGCCTTTGTCGAGGCGCTGTTCCTCACGCAGATGTGCTCTAAGGTCTACTTAATTCACCGCCGCGAGGGCTTCCGCGCCGAGGCGGTGCTGGTGGACAAGCTGCGCGAAAAGGAAAAAGAGGGCAAGGTCGAGTTCATCCTCAACGCCAGGGTCATTAAAGTCAACGGTGAAAACGATCACGTCAGCTCAGTGACCATTGACCGGCAGGGTGAGATCTTTGATCTGCCGCTGTCCGGGGTCTTTGCCGCCATCGGTCATCAGCCGCAGACTGAACTCTTTAAGGGCCAGCTGGAGCTCGATGCTGAGGGCTACATTGTGACCCGTCACGGCAGTGAAACGCAGACCTCGGTGCCGGGCGTCTTTGCCGCCGGTGACTGCACGGATCGCATTTACCGCCAGGCCATCACCTCGGCCGGCTCCGGCTGCAAGGCCGCGCTTGATGCCGAGCATTATCTGTTAACTTAGACCAGCATTTATTCAGGCCCGTCCTTTGGCTCTTAGAGCCGGGACGGGCAGTCTTTGTATCCTGCCTAGTGCACTGCCATGTTTATCACTTACCGCAAAATTAACGGCCACGAGTACGGTTATCTCGAAGAATCCTTTCGCCAGGATGGCAAAGTGCGCAAAAAGAGCCATGGCTGCCTCGGCCGGGTGCTCGATAAAGAACGCTGCATCTTCAAAAACCGCAAACTTGGGATTTACCGCTACGATCTCAAGACCAACAGCTCTTTAGCGCTGCCGGACGATTTTGCACCCAGCCTGAGCAAAGCCGCCGGACGCGCCGGGAAGAACGGTCTTAAAGAGCTGCAAATCCTGCATTTTGGTGATGTTTATCTCATGGACCGCCTGCTTGAGAAAAGCGGGCTTCAGCCCTGCCTTGAGGCTATGGGGATTTCCTGCAGTGATCTGCTGCGGTGCATGATCTTTTATTATGCCCTGGAAAATGATGACAATCAGTATGCACAGATTTGGTACAAAGGCAGCTATGCCCGTGAACTCTGCCCGCAGGCTGACCCAGGCTCTGAGCGCATCATCCGCCTGCTGGAGGAACTTGGCCACGAGAACTGCCGCCGGGCGTTTTTTGCGGCTTATTTAAAGCAGCTGCCTGCTATGCCCTGCATTATGGCTGTGTGCAGCGGCCTGCCCTGTGCGCGCCACCTGCCTTTAAGCGCAGTTTACAACAGCGCAGGTTTTTTAAGCGGGCAGGTGCGTTCCATCTATGTGGCCGACAGCAAAACCCTGCTGCCGCAGTATGTGAGGTTCGTCCCGGGCAGGAATGCTCTGCCCCCTGCGCTCAAAGCTGCTGCCGTGATGCTCAGTGAGCAGGGAGTTGTGCCCGCTTACGCCGTGCTGGAGGATGACAGCGTAAGCCTTAATGACCTGGAGTATCTGCAGACCGTCAGTCTCGATTTTATTATCAGGTTTAATGAAAATCCGGGGCTCAGTCCGGGCGTATTGCAGGAGCACATTGAGAGCCTTGATACGAGCGGGATCAGGGTGGAGTTCAATCAGCGCGTTTTCCTGATTAAAAAAGTGCTCTATGACTATTGGGGGCACCTTCTGTATGTGTATTTGTGCCGTGACGGCGCAGTGCTGCAGACGGCTCAGGACGGCGTCAGCAGCCCCGGCAGCCCCTTCAGCTTTATGCTGCTCTCCTCCCGGGATTTAAGCGAGCAGGAGATTTTGCCTGCTTACTATGCAGGAAAGGAGATGGCAGAGCTGTTTTGCGTTTCCAAACCCGGCTTTGAGCTGCAGCCTTTGCTGCTGCACTCTGAGGCGGTTCTGCAGGGGCATCTGCTGCTTTCCTTTATCGCAGCGCTGCTGCAGCGTTATCTCAGGCTGCAGCTTGGCGCTGACAGCCCTATTACAGCCAAAGCTGCGCTAAAAGAGCTGCAGCAGTGCTACTGCAAGGTTTATGACAAATATATAGAGCCGCAGGCTCTGACCTCGGCAGCCTGTGACATCTTAAAGCGCTGCGCTCTGAAGCTGCCGCCATTGAGGCTTGAGCGTACTTAAGCTGCCCGCGCCCGGGGGTGCGCAAAGCCTGCCAGGCGTCTTTGAGCTTTCTGCTTCCTGCTTTCTGCTGCAGGAAGTTTAATCCTCTGCAGTCATTTTTTGTATAATGCCACCCGGCAGTTGTGCGGGGCTGACTGGCAGTGTTCTGCTTTAAGGCCGGCAGGCTGCAGATCAGGCAGGAGACAGGACATGGCACTTAAGATCTTAATATTGTGTACCGGCAACAGCTGCAGAAGTCAGATGGCCGAGGGTTTTCTGCAGCAGCTTGATCACAGGCTGTGTGTGCGCTCAGCCGGCACCAATCCCGCTCCCAAAATCAATGCGCATGCCGTTGAGGTGATGTATGAGGACTGCGTGGATCTCTCCGGCCAGAAGCCCAAGCCGGTAACGCAGTTTTTAAACGAAGAATGGGACTATGTCATCACAGTGTGCGAAAAGGCTGATCAAAGCTGCCCGCACTTTAAGGGCAAAGTAAAGCACCGCCTGCACCTTGGCTTTGACGATCCGGCCGCCGCACAGGGCACAGAGGATGAAGTGTTAAATGAGTTCCGCCGGGTGCGCGATGAGATCTGTGTGGCCTTTAAGAAGTTTTACGAGCGGGAGTTAAAGCCGCAGCTGCAGCAGGCGGCGGCAGAGCCGTGCTCAACCGCTACAACCGCCGCTCTGGCGGCGGTTTAAAGCACGGTTTAAAAAGTGCGCTAAAGCAGCAGGTTTTCCAGCAGCTTGATATAGACCTCGGTTAAAAGCTCCAGCTCTTTGACATCGGTCTTTTCATCAATCTGATGAATGGACAGCGAGCGCGGGCCGAACTCCAGGGTCTGCGTGCCCAGGGGGGCGATAAATCTGCCGTCTGAGGTGCCCCCGGAGGTGGAGAGCTCAGGCTCAATGCCGCATATTTCCTTGATGATGCGCGCAAGCCGCGGGCAGAAATCACCTTCAGCGGCGACAAAAGGCAGGCCGTTTAATACAAAGCGGATCTCGCACTCAAGCCCCAGCTTTTCAACTGCCTGCTCCACGAAAGCCTGAATGCTCTCCTCACTTTGCAGGGAGTTAAAGCGCCAGTTGCACATAAAGCTGCAGGTCTGCGGCACCACATTTTCAGCCCCGGTGCCGGCCTTGATGTTGGTCATTTCAAATGAAGTGGGCGGGAAGACCTCATTGCCCTGATCAAGCGGCTGCTGCAGCTGCGCGATCAGCGCGGCGGCCTGATGAATGGGGTTAATCAGGCGCTCGGGATAGGCCACATGCCCCTGGCGGCCTTTTACCGTGATATGCGCGGTAAGTGAGCCGCGGCGGCCGACCTTGATGGTGTCACCAAGTTTATCGCGGCAGGAGGGCTCGCCCACCAGGCAGTAATCCGGAATGAGGTGCTGCTCTTTGAGTTTGCCTGCCACGTAGCTCACGCCGCCTTTGCCGTCGCCCTCTTCATTGGAGGTGAGGAGCAGGGCGCAGGTGCCTTTGTGCTCCGGGTGGGCATGCACGAAGTCGCGCAGGGCGATGGTCATGGCCGCATCGGCGCCCTTCATGTCGGCGCTGCCGCGCCCGTAGAGCATCTGCCGGCCGTCTTCTTCCACTATTTCAGCGCCAAAAGGATCATGGCTCCAGGCAGAGCGCTCTCCGGTGGGCACCACGTCGGTGTGCCCCAGGAAGAGTACAAAAGGCCCGCCCTGCCCGTGCAGGGTGAGCAGATTGACCGTGCCGTCCTGATAGAAAGGCTCGGTTCTGAAGCGCCCGGGCTTTAAATAGGAGTAAATGAGATCCTGGCAGCCCTCGTCCTGCGGGGTGATGCTCTGCCGGCGGATGAGCCGCTGCGTCAGGGTTACGGTATCCGGATGTGCAATTTCAGCCATGCTGTTAATCCTCTGAGGGGTACTGCAAAAAGAGCTTGCGCTCAAGTCTTAAGAAGGCATAAGCCTCCGGATGCTCCTTTTTGATGTCAGCACTGACCCGGCCGTAGCGGATGTCGGTGAGCAGTTCTCTGTCGGCATCGGTTAAGGCAGCGGCGGCTTTTAAGTACTGGCGCACAAAGTCACCGGCAAGCAGTTTGTCCCAGGGGTAGACTGTGGAAATGGAGCGCAGAATGAGCATGGAGAGCATGTCCACGCAAATGAGGCACTCCTGACCTAAAAGCTGCAAAAATCCTTCCACCTGAGTGTAGGAGGTCGAGATATCGACAAATTTGTATTGCTGTGAGCGCGCGCCGCCTGCATAGACGATGGCGGCCTCGTCAGCTGACACCTCCACAAAATTGGGGAACAGGGGCTTGTCCGTGCCCTCATAGCCCTGGTCTTTGGCCTTTTGCAGCTCGGCGTTTTCAGCTTCAGCTGCCTGCTGCAGCGCTGCATAGACTTCTTTTGTGCAGCATAAATTGGCCTTGTCGCTCATTAAGGCCAGCACTTCCATTACGTCAACCGCGCCGTATTTTTGCAGCTGCGCTTCATCGACTTTGACGCAGAGCAGGGCGTTGACTTTATTTTCAGGCGGGCGCATGACTTTGTGGGCATCAGGCGGGCAGTCGGGCTTTAATCTGGTGATACTAGACATTAAAAAAACTCCTAATTTTCAGCTGCTTAAATTTTAGCAGACTTTGCTGCGCCAAGGCTGCACCAAAATAAGCCCGCTCCTGCCGCCTCTTTCGTGCGCTCTGCTTGAC
>JADINH010000079.1 GCA_017694225.1 Candidatus Avisuccinivibrio stercorigallinarum | reverse complement strand
AGCATGCTCTTGTTAAATCCTGCGCTTACGCAAGCAGCACTCGTCCGGCATTGATGACAAGGCCGGTCACTGAGGAAAATACTAAAACGAAAACCAGATAAAACACAAAGTTTTTCACTCCCAGCACCGCTTTTAAGGCGGTGATGTTGGTGATCTTGGTGGCAGGCCCGGAGAGCATGAAAGCCACGGCAGAGCCGTGCGACATGCCCGCGGCAATCCAGGAGATCAAAATCGGAATAGTGCCGCCGCCGCACATATACAGCGGTACGCCCAGGGTGGCAGAAAGCAGAACGCCCCAGCCGCTGTCACGGCCGAAGAGTTTGGCAAAATCATCCTGCGGCAGATGGATGGTAAAAAGCGCGGCCAGCACAATACCAATGAGGAAATAAGGCAGCGTGGCCTTTAAGTTGCGCCCCACGTTCTTTAGATAGCGCAGGAAAAGATTGGGATCAGTGTCGTGATTGTGCCCGCCGCCGAAGCTGCCAAAGGAAAAGAACTCGCGGTGCTTAAAAAAGACATGCACAAGCAGGCCGGCACAAAGGGCCATCAAAAAGCAGGTAATAAGGCGCAGGGCAAAAAGCTCGGGCCCGAGAGCTGCGGAGTAGGCAATAAGCTGCGGGTTTAAGAGCACTGAGGCCGTCATAAAGCAGGCCAAAGTCTCCTGGCGCACGCCTTTTTGATAAAAGGCGGCGGCCAGAGGCAGCGTGCCGTACATGCAGATGGGGCTGGCAAATCCCAAAAGCGCCGCCGGGATTAAGGTCAGCAGGCCGAGCTTTTGCACCCGGCACTTTTCAAAGAGCCGCTGAATTTTGTCCTTGGCAAAGACCGAGATAAAGGAGCCTAAAAGCGTGCCCACAAAGTAAAAGGGCAGCAGCTGCCGGCACAAAATATCAAGGTAGTACCACAGGTAAATAAGCTCGCGCTCAATTAAATCCAGCATGCTCTGCAGTCCCTGCTTTATTGTGCGTCAAGTGATACCAGGCGGTAGCTGGTGCTGCCAAGGCCCATCTCTTGCGCGTGCGGCAGAATGGCCGGGCCGCGGCGGCTTTCCATGCGCTCAATTAAGGAAGCACCGTCGGGAGCTGCATAGACTAAATCCACGCAGGCCTGATCCAGGGCCACCGGATCCAAGGATGCCAAAATGCCGATGTCATGCATGTCCGGGGCATCCGGGCTGCCGTCACAGTCGCAGTCCACCGAGAGGTTGTTCATTACGGAGATATAAAGCATCTCCCTGCCGTGATCGAAGTAGTCAGAGACCGCATCGGCTGCCTCGGCCATGGAGTAAATGAACATCAGATGCTCGTCGGTGTCATTGCTCACATAGCTGCCGCCGTCAGCCGTCCACAGTTCATCCACGCTGTCGGTGTAGTTTGCAGTGTGGATGCGGGCCTTGCCGGAGGCTGAAGCCACGCCGATGGAGATGTTCTTTAAAGCGCCGCCAAAGCCGCCCATGGCATGGCCCTTAAAGTGGGTCAGCACCATCATCGACTTGTAGTTGGCAAGGTGCGAGCCCACGAGGTCGGCTTTTAAGTACTTGCCGCCGGTCACCGGGATCTCCATGTCACCTTCTTCATCCATGATGTCGACTTTGGCGATTTGATCAAAGCCGTGATCCTTAATCACCTGGCGGTGCATGGCGGTGGAGGCGCGTGAGCCGCCGTAGGCGGTATTGCATTCCACAATGGTGCCGTCAACTTTTTGCACCAGGTCTTTAATCAGTGAAGGCTGCAGATAGTGGTTGTTGCCGGCCTCACCGGTGGAGAGCTTGACGGCCACCGGGCCGGTTAAGGTGCGCCCTAAGGCCTCATAGGCTTTGTTAAGGCCTTCAGGTGAGATGTCAGCGGTGAAGTAGACTGCCGGTGCACTCTCGTCACTGACCCGGTGCTTTAAAGAATTAAAGTCGATGTCAGCGGCCAGGGCGCCGCCTGCGGCTGCGGTGAGGGCCGCAGCCAGGATAACTTTAGTAAATTTCAACATGGCGTTTTCTCCTTAAAAGATTGAACTCTGTAAGCTTTAACTAAACTCCAAAATAGGCTGCAATCTGATGCATGCGCTCCATCTGAGCGGTATGGAAAGGGCAGCGTTTGTCGCAGTGCCCGCAGTCATTGCACTCTGAGGCGTGATGCTCAAGGTTAAGGTAATGCGCCCGCGCCAGCTCGTCGCCAAGCTTTGCCAAATCAAAGTACTTGTTGATAAGGCCCACATTGAGCTTTTTGGGGCAGGGCGCGCAGTGATTGCAGTAGATGCAGCGCTTGAGATCCTGTGCCGGACGGGCATGGGACAGCGCTTTTGCATAATCAAGATCTTCGGCCGGGTCAAACAGGCGCAGATAATCGTCAATGTCCTCAGGTCTGGCCGCCCCGGGCACGGTGGTGATGACCGCCGGGCGGTCAAGCACATATTTAAGGCACTGCGGCACGCTCAGCGCAGCCCCGATAGGGGATCTGCGGGCATCAAGCAGCTGGCCGCCGGCAAAGGGCTTCATCACGCTGATGGCGACCTGCTTTGCCGCGGCCTTGCGGTAGAGGGCCTCGCGCTCGGCAGTCTCTCCCATGGCAAGCTCCAGATCCCGGTCGCGGAAATCAAAGGCCGCATTCAGGCTGAACATGAAGAGATCAAAGCCGCCCAAATCAAGCAGATAGTCTGCAATCTGCGGGTTGTGGGTGGAAAAGCCGAGGTGATGCACCAGGCCCTTATCTTTGCACTCCAGCACAAAGTCGTAAATGCCGCCTTCAAGCACCTGCTTTAGATCCGACATCTCGTCAATGCAGTGGAGCATGCCAAAATCGGTGTAGCCAAGGCCGGTCAAATCGAGCTTTTGCAAAAAGGTTTCGCGCACGCGCTTTAAATTGCGGGTAAAGGCATAGGCGTCGTTTTTGTAGACCGCCCCAAAGTGCATCTGGGTGTAAACCTGATTGCGCTGCCTGGCCAGGGTGTGTTTGACGGCCGGGTAGATGAACTCATATGCCCCGCAGAGATCGTAAAAATTAATGCCGCTCTCCAGCGCATGGCTGAAGATGCCTTCGATGTCAGAGCCCGGTTCGGCGATGCCCAGGCCCAGGCCGATGACGCTGATTTGTTCGCTGCCCTGCGGCAGTTTACGGTATTGCATAAAAAAGCTCCTGTAAGCTGATGCGGCCGGGCTGCCCCTGCCTTAAATGGAGCTGTGGCCTGCTTATGCCTTTGGCAAAAGCACAAGGGATAAAAGCAGACCAGGCTCAGGGACAGCCTGCCTGTTTACACCTTAAAGAGCGCGGGCGGTGCAGTCAACGCTGCCGGCCCAATGAGATAGCTTTATGCAAAAAAGAGCGATAAAAATGCAGATCCGGCCCGCAGCTGCCTGCGGGCGGTGCAGAGGTCAGAGTTCCTCTTTGAGGCGCTTGAAGAAGCCCAGCGCACCCTTTAAGTCGATGTTGCGCTGCGCGTAATCAAGCTCGGTGAGCTTGCGGCAGACGTACTCGTCATACTTGTTTTCATCGATGTTCTTGATGCGGGTGACGAGGCCTGCCTCTTTGCGCGGCGGATGCTTGAGAATGCGCCCCACGGCTTCCTTTAAGTTCTCGCGCGAGCAGTAGGCCAGCTCCAGATGGGAGTTGTAGATTTCAGCGCTGATGTTCTCGTGGCGCAGCAGCTGCTGAATGGTGAAGCAACCGCGGCTGCCGAGGAAGGGGAAGAGCGCAATGCAGGAGGGCGCCTCAATGATGCTGTGCCGGTCGAGCTCATAGTGCTTGTAGAACAGCACTCCGCGCTCGAAATGATCACGGGCCTGCTTATTAAGATAGGGCGGGCAGACCCCCTGCTCATAGAGGATTTTCATCTGCGCGCGCACTTCGTCGCCTATCATGCCCACGCCTTCACCCATGGTCAGCGGCAGGGCATGCTGATGGAAGGGTTTGACGCCGATGATCTTGTTTTCAAAGGACACAAAGTTCACCTCCCAGGCTTTGCCGGCCAGCACAAAGGTTTCTTCTTTTTTGGGCGGCCGCTGCAGCGGCACCCGGCCGATTTCATGATGATCATACTCAATGCTGTACTCGTCTTCAGACTTAAAGGCCGCATAGAAATTCCACTTGGACACCAGAGTCTCACCGCCAAGACCCAGGGTGAGGGTGCCGTCCTGCATCTGCGTGATGAGATCAAATTCGGCCAGCGAGCGCAGAAAGGTGGCAAAGGTCGGCGCATCGGTCATGAAGAAGGGGCCGGTTTTGCACAAAAGCTGCCAGATGTTGGCCGCTGAGACTGCGCCGTAGGAGGCAATTACCGACAGGGTCTGCTGCACCAGCACCGAGAAATTGTACTGATGGGTCATGGGCGGCTCATACCAGCGCTGCAGCAGCAGCTGCACCATGGCGGTGCTCAAAAAGGTCTTTTCAGCCAGCTGCGCCGACAAATCGGTGCTGTGA
>JADINH010000078.1 GCA_017694225.1 Candidatus Avisuccinivibrio stercorigallinarum | reverse complement strand
AGGGCTGCAGCGTCAGATAGAGCACAGCGGCGCAGGAGAGAAAGGTAAAGCGCAGATAGTCCTGCAGCAGCAAAAAGAGCAGCAGCACCAGGGCCACAATGCCCACATAAGTAAAGTTAAGCGCGGAGAGTAAAAAGTCAGCCACAAAGCCAAGATCAAAGTCCCCCACTCCGGCAGCATTGGCCGTAAAGGCCGAAAGACCGGGCTGATAGCTCTCGTGGTAAGCGAGGATCACCCCGGACGGGATGGCAAGAGCCTGACGCAGATAATGCAGCAGGCGGTATTTGAGCGGCAGCAGCAGGAGGCAGAGCAGGAGCAGATTGTACAAAGGCTCAAAGTCAATGAGCTGATTGACCCCCAGCAGGAACTTTAAGATGAAATAAACATTCCACCAGGACAGCGCATTTAAGGCAGCGTAGGTTTGAGCGCGCATTTAACGATCCTCCCGCTTTAACTTGATGGCTCTTGCGCTCTCACGGGCAAGGGCCGTGAGCTCATCTAGCGCGGCATAGTCTTTGCCAGGCAGACTTTGCTCTTTGTGTTTGAGCTCAGCTTTTTTGGCCAGCACCGAAAGCGTGCCGCAGCGCCTGAAGTTTCTTTTTACGCTCCAGGCAAAAAAGAGCTGTGAGAGCAGGGCTTTGAGCAGGCGCAGCGCAAAATACCAAAACGGCAGCCCGAGCAGTACTCCGATAAACAGCAGCGCAAGAATGTCCTGCAGCTGCAGCAGATCAAATTGCATCATTTTTAAAGCTCCACAATCCTTGGGGTGCCAAGCAGGCGGCAGCTGCCCGTGATCTGTGCACTGCCATAGCTGCCGCTGCTGCCGGCCTTCACTTGTTTGAGTTCTGCCGGGGAAATCAGCTCTGCCGCCGTGCGGGCCTTTAACTGCAGCTCCTGCAGCTGCGCGTTTAAGTCCTCAAAGGTGTAGAAGTACTCGATGTGCTCAAACAAGGAAGCCGGCTTTAAGCTGAAGATCTTGGACAGGGTGCCCTCAGCCTTGTCCGGGGTGAGGCCGAGCATAAAAATCAGCATCTCATCGGCAAAGGCGGCGGCGATGTCCCCCGGGCGGCGCGGGGCAAACTGCCGCAGCGCCTGCCTTGCTCTGACCTGCGGCTTGAATGTAAGGCGCAAAAGACAGCCGCTTGAGAGATCAGTAAGGCCCAAATTCTGCAGCTCCAGCTCCAGAAGCTTAAGGAAACTGCTGACCTCAATCAGGCCGCTGTGCTGCATGATGGTCAGCGTCCTTTCAATCACCTCAAAGGAATAGGGCAGCGCTTCGGTGTACTGCGCATGGCGCAGCGCGTCAAGCACCGAAGAGATATAGCCAAAGCCCGCGCCGTTTTCAAACACGATGTTGGCCCCCGAGCGCATCAGCAGGCGCTGAATGCGCGTGCGCAGCTGCAGCAGTGGACTTACCGTCACTGCGATCTTAAGGCGGCTGCCGTTCTGCCGGCGCAGGGTGTAGATGTAACGGGCAAGCTCAGAGAGCCTTGATAAATCATCAAGCTCAAACACCAGATAACAGGCCATATGCTTAAGGCCGTAGGCATAGACCGCTTTAAGATCTGATGCCGGGGTAAACACATTGGAGGCGGCGAGCGCGTCTTTGAGCAGCGGCGAGTTGGAGCACAAGAGCTCTTCGTCCACAAACTGCTGCAGGGCGCCGTCTTTGTCAGCCCGGGCCTGCAGCAGCCCCTTTGCATCCTGAGTGAGCACCAGGCTTAAGTCTGAGTAGTACTGATAGGCGCTGCGCCAGAACAAGATTAAATAACCAAAGCTGTCCCCGTCCTGCTGCAGTTCGGCCATGCCGCGGAAATGATCACGGGTGCTGCGCAAAAGCTTGGAGTACAGTGCAGCCCTGGCGCCGTAATTTAAAATGAGGATGCTGATGTCCTGCTGCAGGCAGTACACCTGCAGCTGTGAGACCACCTGATGAACCAGACTCTCGGAGTTGGCGGCCACATGTTCGGCCTTGGAGAGCACGATGAGGCTGCGTCTTTGGGCTTTGGAGCTGCGGACCAGACGGCTGACCGTGGCAAAGTAATGGTGCTGATTGCGCTTGTCATGCGGGCAGGAAAACACCTCAACCGTGCTGCCTGGGCAAAGTGCCAGCGCCAGCTCCTCAAGCTTTGGCAGGAGCTCCGGCTGCACAATGAGGACGTCCCCGGGATCGCTTTTGTGCGCCAGGGCGGCGGCGCGCAGGGCAAGGTTAAGTGCCGCAGCGGCATCCGGTACATTTACCCAGTACAGGCCGGGCTCGGTTAACTGCTGCATGGTGTTGTTAAGACCGTGTATTCCGAGGGTGCTCAGCATCTCTAACGCTCCGTCCAGGGCAGCACCGGCTCCACCGGCAGCGGCAGCGAGCCTGCCCATTTGTCCAGGTAAAAGGTAAAAAACAGACCGGCATAGAGCGGACTGTAGCCGTCGGCATGCTGCACTGTAAGCTCAGCACCCAGCGCCAGGCGGGGGCTTAAGCGCAGCAGTCCGGCTGCATAGAGCCGCCCGGAGAGTCCGATCGAGCTGTCACCTGCTTCAATGGCATCCCTATCTGGCAGTTCTTCTGCCAGATAAGAGAGCGGGTAGCGCTCATTGTCCGCAGTTTTGCTCCAGGACAGGCTTGCCGAGGCCTCAACGATATACGACCAGTGCTCCGAGCGCTCACGCCATGAGGTGTTGGGCCCCGCCGAGAGGTAATGCTGCGGCGAGTAGTAGCCGCCCTGCCCGAGGGTATAGCCCGACAAATCCTGTTTAAAATGCCAGTACATGGCCGAAAGTCCGGTGCGCCATTCGCGGTTGTTTTGATTTACAAGGCGCTGATACCAGCCGCCCATGAGCTTTAAGGCTTCATTGTCAGCCACCTTATGGCCGCTGTAGTGCTCAAAGGCCGCCTGCGCCCAGAAACCATGGCGCTCACCACGGTCAAGGGAGAAGTTTAATGCAGCCCCGGTGCGCCTGACCGCACCAAAGCGCACGCCGTCCGTGCTCTGCCCTGCAAAGGAGAGCTGTGAGCCCGTTACCGCGCGGCGGTAGACTTCAAGGCCCACTCCGGCCTCACCCAGAGCAAAGTCATAGCGCCCGCCCCAGAGATAGTCATCGTCATAGACAAAGCCCTGCGGGGCTGTGCCAAAGTCAAAGGAGAAATTATCGCCCGCATAAGCAAAGGCCAGCGCCGTGCCAAAATCATCCTGCGCGCTGCCATCGCAGCCTGAGGCATAACAGCGCCCGAATTTGCTGTCATAGGGCGCACTGCCAAGAGAGCCGCTGTCCAGGTACACCGCATCGCTGATGATGCGCCCCTGTCCCGATCCTAGCGGAAAGACAAGCTGCAGCGTAGTGGTCAGCGCGGTTAAATCTGAATACCCGCCGGAACCGGTATCGCGCTTGAAATAGCTGCCGCCCTCAAGGCGCAGGCTCTGCTGTTCGTACAGCGCGGCCGCGCGCTGAGTAAGCGACGGGGTGAGCCAGTCCCCGTCTTGGTATGCATCGGGAATGAGCATGGCGCGGGTAAATTCTTCTGAATCCGGCCGGGGGCTGTGAATAAGCCCGTGATGGTAAAAAGCGCGCTGATAGACCGCAAGGGCCTCCTCCGGCTGATCCATTAAGCTCAGAAGCTTTGCATACTCACGCTCCAGGCGCACCAGGTCCCCGGAGGCGGAGCGCTCAGGCAGCTTAGCAAGGCGGCTGCGAAACTGTGCTGCCCCCTGCGCTGTGGCGCTGTCATCTGTCAGCTGCACTTTAGCGCTCTGTTCTGCGGGCACGGCGCTGCTTGTTAAAAGAGGCTGCGGCTGTGACTTAAGTATCTTTCCATCTGCATCAAGCTCGGGACTTGCCTTGGCAAAGAGCTTTAAAGCCTCATGGCTGCGGCCCTGTTCCTGCAGCGCGCTGCCAAGCTCCAGCAGCTCATTGATGGAAAGGGCAGATATCAGCTCCGGCTGCTGCAGCAATTCGTCCAGGGCCTGCTGCCCTGACTTGGGATCGGCCTTAAGCTCAAGGAGCGCAAGCTGCAGCCTGGCTGAAGCGGCAAAATCAGGCTCTGCTGCAAGCTTGCTGTAAAGCTCCCGGGCCTTGACGGTATCGCCAAGCTCAAGTGCCAGGGCAGCCAGGCTTTGGCGCATATAAGGCTCAAGCCTGGGCTCCAGGCTTTGCAGCGCGTAAAAGGCCTCAGGCTGCTGTCCCTGTGCATACATCTCCATAGCCGCGCGGTAATCGCGCTGCAGGGTAAGGCTGTCTGTGAGCTCTGTGCACTGTGCGCTGCGGCATTTTGAGGCGGCGGCCAGAGCCTCGTCATCCCGGTTGAGGCTTGCAAGCAGCAAGGCATAACTGTAGAGGTACTCCTGCCTTTCAGTAAATGGAGCGTAAAGCGCCAGTGCTTTGTTATCCTCACCTAAAGTCTGCCAGGCCCTGGCGGCGGTGTAGATCTCCCAGGGTGCGCGGGCATATTCAGAAAGAGCAGTGACGGCCTGCACCAGTGCAGCCTGATCTGCGCTCTTTTCCTGCTGCAGGGCCTGATAGTGCTGCTGCGCCTGACTGTATTGAAGCCCCTGCATGCGCCTTGAGATCTCAGCGCGCAGCCTGGCATCAGCTCCACTGCGCGCCTGCTGACAGTACGCCAGGGCTTTATCAAACTTACCCAGGCCCGCCTCCAGGGATGCCAGGGAGAGCAGGGCTTCAGCAGGAGCCTCACGCAGCTTCAGTGCTTTAAGGTAAAGTTCCCGGGCTTTATCAGGCTTCGCGCGCTCCAGCGCGGCATCACCGTCGGAAAGCAGCTGCCAGTAGGAGGCATCGTCAATTAAAGAGCGCAGATAAGTACGCTCCTCCTCACTGCCGGCCTTGAGGCAGAGCGCTTGTAATTTGGCAAGTGATGAGGCCCGGCTGCGGCTTTCGTACAGGCCTGCCATAGCCTTGTCAAGCTCACGTCTGAACACCAGGTCATGATATAAAGGCTCAGCGCGGGCAGCAAAAAGCAGGCTGCGGCTTTGTCCCTCAGTGAACGCTTTAAGCCCGGCCTCAGCTGCAGCACGCCTGCTTGGCACCTTGAGCATAAAGCGGTAAAGCTCCAGGCGGGTATTGTCATCAAGCGCCGTGAGATCAAAGTCCCGCGCCAGGCGGGCATAGGTCTTTTCATTCTGCTCAGGCTCTGCATTAAAGGAATTTAACTGCTCCAACATCTTGGAGAGCATGGCGTAGCGGTCACTCTGCACAAAGCGGGCGCTGCGGCACTGCGCCTCACTGCCCTTTGAGCAGATTTCAGCGCTCAGGGCCTCAAGCTCTGACTGCGGCGCATTGTTCAGCATCCTCAGGCGCAGGTATTCAAGCTTAAGTCCGGGATCGTCAGGCGACAGGTAGATCAGGCGGCGCAGCGCGGCCTGCTCCAGCTCATAATCAAAGTTTTGATGCGCCTGCTCAAGCTGCCAAAGCAGCCAGGCTGTGGGATCGGTGCTTAAATTAAGCTGCTGCGCCGGGGCGGCAGTTTCACCTGCGGTAAGATCTGCCGGTGCCGCACACAGCGCTGCAACAGCAAGCGCGCCGCCAAACAGCGCTGCAAAACGCTTGAAGTGCATTACTGCCCTGCCTGCAACTTTAAGCCTTAACATCTTCTTTCCCCAAACTCAGGCTTTACCTGTCTGCGCGCTCTGGCAGCACCAGACGGCCGTTTTGGTCAAAGTAATAGCGCCCTTCGTCAAAACCGAGGGCAAAGAGGCTTAAGACATTGCCGTAATGGCGCTCTTTCATCAGGCCCTCCTGATAAAGCTCGGCGCGCAAAAGCGCTGCGCTCTTGTCAGTGCGCAGATAAGGCAGGAAAGCTGCGGTGAGATAGTATGGCCCCATCTGCCTGAAGGTCAGCTCATGTGCGGCCACTTCTGATGGAGCAGCTTTTTGCGAGCGCACCGCATTGATCATCGGCGCAAAGTGGGTGCGCAGCTGCTGATAAATCGGATCGCTCTTTAAGATCATGCCCGAGAACAGATACACCCGGATGGCATTATAGGCACCGGTATCTGACGGAGTGGGGATGAACTGGCCGCGCAGATTAAAGCGGGCCCAGTCCGGCACCACCCCCGAGGGCGAGGCGCGCAGCAGGGCGCGGGTCAGGTTTTGATTGAGCAGTGAAAATTCCCGATCTTCAAGGGAGAGGCGGCGCAGCAGGAAATAGGGGTAGTAGCTTGGATTGAGCGTAATGTAACCCTCATCTCTCTTGTCAAAGCCCTGCAGCCCGGGCAGCAGCAGGGCGCCTAAATTGTCAATTTTCACGGTCAGCTGCTTTATCGCCTGGCAGAGCTCCAGGCCGCGCTCACGGTAATCATCCCGGTCCCACAGCCTGCCGGCCTCCAGCAGATTGTAGG
>JADINH010000077.1 GCA_017694225.1 Candidatus Avisuccinivibrio stercorigallinarum | reverse complement strand
TGCACAAAAGCTGATGCACCGCTGCTGCAGCTTTGTAGAATGGGCTTAACTACACAACGCCGTAAGCTTACAAGGGGGCATTTATGGCACTGAAGATTATCTGCCACATGATCACCACACTGGACAGCCGCATTGTTACTTCCCGCTGGGATTTGGGCCCTGATGCCGACATCGGGCCTTTGTATGAAAACACCGCACAGAAGTTTGACGCCCAGGGCTGGATCGTGGGCCGCACCACCATGGCCGAGTATGCTGACAACATCGACGAGCATGCGCCTGCGCTCTCGGAGACCAAAATCCGCCAAAGCTGGCGCGGGGCCTACCGCGAGGGCATGATGCTGGCTATCGTGTTTGACTTAAAAGGCAAACTGACCTACGAGGGCTGCACTCTGCCCACCGGTGAGCATCTGGTGGCGGTGCTCTCTTCGGCCGTGAGCGATGACTATCTGCACGCGCTGCAGGAGCAGGGCATTTCCTATGTCTTTGCCGGCGACGGCGAGGATGACGAGCAGATAGGTCCGGCGCTTGCTTCCATTCAGGAGCTCTTCCCGCATGTGCACACCCTGCTGCTTGAAGGCGGCGGCACCATCAACGGTGCTTTCCTCAAATCAAAGCTTATCGACGAGATCAGCCTGATTGTCTGCCCGCTGCTTGACGGCTCTGCCAAGGTGCAGAACTTTATGGACTATCACGGGGAGGCCGATCCGCGCCCGGGTGCGGGGCAGAAACTAGAGCTTATCGAAAAGGAAACGCTCGCAGGCGGCGTGCTTTACCTGCGTTATGCCGTGGATCGTGAGTAAGCTTTGCAGTGCGCACCGTTTTGGCGGTGCGCCTGCGCTGCAAATGAGCGCAAAATCGCAAAGTTTGCGCTTTTTCATGCGATTTTGTGAATCCTGATAAAATCAAGTAAAAGCAATAAAAAATCGCAATTTACGGCAAAATTTCGACGCATATAGCATTTTTGAAGTTAAGTCCGTGCAACCGCCTTTTTTTGCGTTATTATCATCGCATTAGTTAACAACATAAAACTCAAATAGGGGGATACTTTGGATCATCAACAGCTGCATGATGCCGCTCTGGCTTATCATGAGAAACCGGTACCGGGCAAGATCAAGGTGGTAATCACCAAGCCTGCTGAAACTGCTACCGATTTAACCTTAGCTTACAGCCCTGGCGTAGCTGAGCCGGTTCGTGAAATTTATAAGAACCCTGCTGATGCTTACAGATATACCGGCAAGGGCAACAGCGTAGCCATCATCTCCAACGGCACCGCCATTTTAGGCCTGGGCAACTTAGGCCCTCTGGCCTCCAAGCCGGTGATGGAAGGCAAGGCTCTGCTGTTCAACCGTTTTGCCGGCATCAATGCCATCGACATTGAAGTCAAGCACGACACCGTTGATGAATTTATCAAGACCGTCGAGTGCATCGCTGATACCTTCGGCGGCATCAACTTAGAGGACATCAAGGCTCCGGAGTGCTTTGTGATTGAGCGCGAACTCATCAAGCGCTGCAAGGTTCCGGTGTTCCACGACGATCAGCACGGCACTGCCATCGTGACCACTGCCGGCATTCTCAATGCACTGCAGATTCAGGGCAAGAAGCTTGAGGACTGCAAGATTGTCTGCGTGGGCGCCGGTGCTGCCGGCATCGCCTGCTCCAGCCTGCTTTTAGCCTGCGGCGCTGACAAGAAGAAGTTCTTCATGGTCGACCGCCACGGCGTGATCAGATCTGACCGCGCTCAGTACAACAACGGCGAGAAGCCCAACTTCATCAATGACGCCGGCCCCAAGACCCTGGCTGAAGCCTGCGACGGCGCTGACATTCTGCTCGGCGTGTCCGGCCCTGGTCTTATCACCGACGACGAGGTCATGCACCTGGCTCCCAAGGCTGTGGTCTTTGCCTGCTCCAACCCGGATCCTGAGGTTGATCCGGCAGTGGTGCGCAAGCTGCGTCCGGATATTATTATCGGCACCGGCCGTTCTGATTATCCTAATCAGATCAACAACGTACTGTGCTTCCCGTTCCTGTTCAGAGGCGCTCTTGACGTGCGTGCCACCTGCATCAACCTGGAGATGAAGAAGGCTGCCATGAACGCTCTGCGTGAGCTGGCCCAGCAGCCGGTACCTGAGGAAGTAGTGAAGGCCGCTGAGGTTGATCACCTGGAGTTCGGCCCGGACTACGTTATTCCCAAGCCCATGGATCCGCGCCTGCTCAAGAGCTTAAGCCGCGCTGTGGCTCAGGCTGCCGTGGATTCAGGTGTAGCTCAGATCCCGATGCCGGATCACTACATGGAATAACCCGCAACACTTTTCAGATTGCTTGAAATAATAAGGGCTGCAGCTTAATACCTGCAGCCTTGTTTTTTGCCCGGAGCTCAGCGGCGGCTCAGCAGTACTCCGCTTTCGATGTGATCGGTATAGGGGAATTGATCAAAAAAGGCCAGGCGTTCTATGCGGTGGGTCTTAGTCAAGATCTTTAAGTCCTCACACAGTGACTGCGGGCCGCAGGAGATGTAGATTATGCGCTCAAAGCGCGCGTCAAAGGAGAGGGCATCAGGATCGCCGATGCCGCAGCGCGGCGGATCCACGAGCAGAGTGGAGAAATTGTAATCCCGGATATTGATGTCATTTAAGGTGAGGCGGTTGAACTCACGCACGCCCGACAGGGCCTGTGCAGTCTCCACGGCATCGAGGCGGCAGAGCTTGACGTTGGCAATGCCGTTGAGCGCCAGATTTTTTAAGGCAGTGCGGGTAGGCACGCGCGCCACCTCAGTGGCCAGCACCTGACGGAAGCAGTCAGCAAGCGCGGTGGTAAAGGTGCCAGAGCCGCAGTAGAGCTCGAGCAGATCCCGCTCTTTGCAGCCCTCTGCACACTCACGGGCGAAATTTAACATGTGGGTGCAGCAGGCGGCATTGGGCTGGCTGAAGGTGCCCTCCACCTGATAGAGGCGGCAGACCTTGTCCTTTAAGTGATAGGTCTCAAGCACCTCTTCTTTGTCGCACAGGATCTTCTGGCGGCGGGCGCGGGCGATTAAATCAACCTGAAGGCCGCCTGCGCGCAGGGTATCGCGCAGCTTTTTGAGCTCCTGTACAAAGGCTTCATCAAACTTGCGGTGATAATCAAGCGAGATGATAAGCTGACAGTCCTGGGTGCAGAGAAAATCAGTCTCAAACAGCCCGGGCTTTAAGGGATGTTTTCCAGAAAGCGCCTGCTGCAGTGCGGCCATGCCGGTATTAATTGCCTGATGGGCGCCGCGAAACTCATTGAGCAGAATGCGCTCTTTTGGTTTGCTGCCGGGCACATACATGGCAAAGCGGATTTCATCTTCGTCCTTGTAAAGGGCAAACTCGCAGCGCATGCGGTAGAACTCCGGCGGAGAGGGGAAGATCTCAGGTGCGGGGATCTCAAGGCCCGCCCCGGTAAAGAGCTGCAGCACCTTTTCATTCTTCTGGTCAAGGTAGCGCTGATAGTTCTCAGGATCGGTCTTTCCAATAAGTGTAGGCAGCATAGCTTTGTCCTGCGTCAGGTCAGAAAGTTGGTATATACTCATGCCGATGCGTAAGAGCAGGGCTGAAAAAATCTAATAATAGACGAGAACGAATTAAGTGCAAGAAGAAAATAAAAGGGTGCTGTTTTTTGACTCCGGAGTAGGCGGACTGTCGGTCTTTGCCGAGGTTAAAAAAGCGTGTCCTGAGCTTGCCTATGACTACCTGTTTGACAATGCCTGCTTTCCCTACGGGGATAAGAGCGAGGACTTTCTCATTGACCGGGTGGAGCATCTGCTGACCCTGGCCTCAGAGCGCTTTAAGCCCAATCTGATTGTGGTGGCCTGCAATACAGCGAGCACCGTGGCGCTGCCTGAGGTCAGACGGCGCATCAGCCTTCCCATCGTGGGCGTGGTGCCGGCCATCAAGCCTGCAGCCAAACTGACAAAAAAGGGCATTATCGGCCTGCTGGCCACGCCGGGGACGGTCAAACGCCAGTACACCGCCAATCTCATTCATGATTTTGCCCATGGGGTAAAGGTGCTGAGCATCGGCAGCGGCGATCTGGCGCGCATCGCCGAGCTCAAGCTCTCGGGGGTTAAGCCGGATCTTGCGGAGATTGCCGGGATCTTAAGCCCTTGGCTTAACCTGCCTGAGGCGGACAAGCCTGACGTGGTGGTGCTGGGCTGCACCCACTATCCGCTGCTGCGCCCGGAGCTTGAAAAGGTGCTCGGGCCTGAGATCACCTTAGTGGACTCGGGCATGGCGATCGCACGGCGGGTGGTCTCGCTTTTAGGTGAGGAAAACTTGCATGCTGACGGTACGGCCGGTGACTGCCTGGGCTGGTGCACCGCACGCGATGAACTGATGGCTGTGCGCACACAGTATCTGCAGCGCTTTGGCATCTTCAGCCTGAATGTTTTAAGTTAAGGCGGGAGCATCAAGGCTCTGGGGATGCTGATGGGCTGCTGATGCAGGAGGTGCTGAAAACACTTTACCTGCCCCTTACCGGGGCTTAAAGAAAATTTCCTTTAAAATCAAAGACTTAACACTCAGATTACAAAAAACTTAAAAAATTTTTGAAAAAGTGTTTGACATCCCTCAAAAGGTCTTTATAATGTGCACCCGTTCCCCGCAACAACGGGTGAACGAAAAGATAAGCCAAGCGCTTATTAAGTTCTTTAAAAAGTAAGTATAAGACAATCTGTGTGGGTCCTTGCAAGAGGACTGAAAAAGTCTGAGAAGCTGGAGTGAAGAAAATTTCAGTGAAGGACAGACAAAAACAAACCTTTAAATTTATGAAGAGTTTGATCATGGCTCAGATTGAACGCTGGCGGCAGGCCTAATACATGCAAGTCGAACGGTAACAGGGAGGAAGCTTGCTTCCTTTGCTGACGAGTGGCGGACGGGTGAGTAAGACCTGGGAAACTGCCTGATAGAGGGGGACAACATCTGGAAACGGATGCTAATACCGCATGAACCCTGAGGGGGAAAGACGAAAGTCGCTATCAGATGTGCCCAGGAGGGATTAGCTGGTAGGTGAGGCAACGGCTCACCTAGGCGACGATCTCTAGCTGGTCTGAGAGGATGATCAGCCACATTGGGAC
>JADINH010000011.1 GCA_017694225.1 Candidatus Avisuccinivibrio stercorigallinarum | reverse complement strand
AAAAAAAAAAAAAAGCTCAGGCGGGCTTTAAACGGAGGATTTTGCATATTTTCAGCAGCAAAATAACAGCCGGAAAAAGAGACCGCAGCCTCCTGCTACAATGGGTGCAAAGGTGTATTTGGAGAAACTGTCAATGAGCAGAGAAAATATCGAAGTAACGGCGGCGGGAGCAGCGCCAAAGCTGCAAGCCCCGGAGCAGTTATCCCCCGCAGCAGAGGCAGATGCCGATCTGGCATGGCAGGAACTTAAGGACTTGCTCACCACCCGCATCCGCAACGGCCTGGCAGGCCGGGTGTCAGGCAAAAGCATCAGCGAAATTTTGCAGGAGGAAACGGGCGCCTGACCCAGAGACAACAAAGCCCGGGAAAAATCCGGGCTTCGTCTGGCTTTGACAAGCTTATTACTTGGCTGCCTTCTGGGCTGCACGAGCCTTGGCGAGCATGCCGAAACGCTTGTTGAAGGCCTCTACGCGGCCGCCGGTATCAACGATCTTCTGCTTGCCGGTGTAGAAAGGGTGGCACTTGGAGCAGACTTCGATATCGATATCGTGGCCTGCAGTGGTGCGGATCTTGAAGGTGTTGCCGCAGGAGCAGCGAACATTCACTTCTTCATACTTAGGATGAATATTCTGTTTCATTTGGACCTCAATGCGTGTCGCCATCTCAGCCGCTTGACTGTATGCGCCGAATACCACACGCTAATTAATGAAAATACGGGCGCCTATCTTAAAGCAAGTAAGCACCCGGTGCAAGGCTTATTTTAGGGGAAAATCGCAATTTTTGCCGCTGACCTGCACCGCCCGCGCCTGAATGGTGTAATTTGTGAAGAAAAAACATCAAAAAGGAGGTCTTATGTCTGCTGCATCACCTGCTGCACTCTATCTTTTAGCCCTGAGCGCCCTGCGGGGCATCGGCCCGGCTGCCCTGCGCAAAATCTGTGTCCAGAACGTCCTGCTGCTGCAGCCTTTATCCTCCGGCGCAGCCCCGGGACAAGCAGACAGTCTTTCTGCCCTTGATTTGAACTTGCTTGGCCAGCTTGCTCTTGCCGCAGGCAAACGCTTTAATCTCACGGCGCTGCAGCAGGCTGCGGACTTTGCACAGCATCAGACGCAGTGGGCCGCTGAGCTTGGCATCAGCATTATCTGCTCTTTGGATGCCCAGTACCCGGCGCTGGTGCGTAAGACGGCAGACGATCCGGTGCTCTTTTGGGCCAAAGGCAGCCTGTCCTGCCTGAACCTGCCCTGTGCTGCAGTGATCGGCACGCGCGAACCGACCGAACAGGCCAAACGCAGCGCAGCAGAGATAAGTGATTATTTAATTGCACAGGGCCTGTGCATCGTCAGCGGCCTGGCGCTGGGCTGCGACGGCATCGCCCACCATCAGTGTGTGCTGCATCAGGCGCCGACCATCGCCGTGCTGGCCCACGGGCTGGAGCGCATTTATCCGCGGGAGCATGAGCACCTGGCGCTGGGCATTTTAAGAAGCGGCGGCCTGCTGCTCTCGCAGTTCCCGCTGGGCACCCTGCCGCGGGCCTATCAATTTGTGCAGCGCGATTTTCAGCAGGCGGCGCTCTCTTACTTTACGGTGCTCATTCAGGCCAATGATCACGGCGGCAGCCTCAATGCCTCCGGACGCTCACAGCTCTACGGCCGCCCCTTAGTCTGCGCCGCTCCCGCGCAGGAGGATCTAAAACACTTCCCCGAGCGCTGCCGGGCCAATCTCATTTTGACCAGTGAAGCCTTCAGTGCAGCGGACAAGGCCGCCCTGCTGCGCCTGCCGGAGGACTTTGATTTGGCAGGCTTAAAGCTGCTGACCCTGCACTGCAGGGAAGATTACCCGCAGATGTTAAAGCTCGTGGCGCGCCTTGCCGGGAATGCCTGAGCGGCTACAATAAGAACAAAGAAGAATACAAGCAGTGCCTAAGGACGCCCATGCATTACCTCGTCAACGTCTTTTTACTAAGCCGCCCGCTCTACAGCGGTTTTGACTATCTCTGCCGCGCAGACCAGCCGCCGCTGCCGGGGGCGCGCGTGCGGGTGCCCTTTGGCAGCAGCAAAGACAATATCGGCGTGATAGTAAAGGTCTCAGCACTGCCGGAGACAGGAGCAGCTGCGCCGGAGCATCAGCTCAAAGAGGCAGAACTGCTCGATGAGGACTGCGTGTTTGGTGAGGATGTATTCGCGCTCTGTCAGTACGCCGCCTCCTACTATCACTATCCATTGGGCCAGTGCTTTTTCACCGCCCTGCCCGCCCTGCTGCGCGAGGGGCGCGCGGCACAGTTCAAATCCCTGCCGGCCCTTAGTGTCAACCCGGATTTTGACCCGGGCATCCTGCAAAAAAGTGAACTGCAGCAGCAGCTCTTTCAGATGCTGCTCGAAAGCCCCAAGCCGGTGTTCAATCAGGAGTTAAAAGACCGCGGCGTCTCGGCCTATACCCTGCGTGCCCTGGTCAAAAAGGGCGCAGCTGTGGAGACGCAGCGTCAGGACAGCCCGGAGGGGGCCTGGCAGGACAAGGATGCCAGCCAGCCTCTAAAGCATCAGGGACTTACCTTAAACCCCGAGCAGCAGGCAGCCGCTGATGCGGTGCTGGCGGCCTCTTCCTTTGCGGTCTTTCTTTTAAACGGCATCACCGGCTCGGGCAAGACCGAGGTCTATCTGCAGGTAATTGCCGGGATCTTAAAGCACGGCAAAGCTGCTTTGGTGCTGGTGCCGGAGATTGCCCTGACCCCGCAGACGGTGGAGCGCTTTTATCAGCGCTTTAAGGTGCCGGTGGTGCTGATGCACTCGGCCTTAAGCGATCCCGACCGCCTGAACTCCTATCTCATGATGAAGTATCAGAAGGCGGCGATTTTAATCGGTACGCGCTCGGCCCTCTTCACCCCCATCCCCAACCTCGGGCTGATTGTGAT
>JADINH010000076.1 GCA_017694225.1 Candidatus Avisuccinivibrio stercorigallinarum | reverse complement strand
GCATAATACTCACGGCTACAAGCGCTCGCCGGATCGCTGCCACCTGATCTGCCGCATTCCCATATACGATCTCAGCGGCTCCGTGCACATGTACTATCTCTTGTTTACCGCAGGTGATGTGCTGAGCTTTGACGGCTTAAAGCGCCGCCATGTGCCGCATATTCTGATCGGTTTTTTGATGCGCCGCTCCATCTCGCTCTTTGTCGGCCCCAACAATACCGCCATGATCCCGCTGCCTTTGTGCCGTGAGCTTATCGATCTCAACAAGGGCTATCCGGTGGGCCGGCTGATCATTCATCTGCGCGCGGATGAAGAGTACAACGATGACAATCTCGCGGTCATGACCACGCTGCGCCGCCTGTTTGTGCGCTTTGCCTGTGATCTGGAGTTTTTCCTCCGCCCGGAGTGGCGCCGGCGCGTGCACAGCTTTGATTATGTGATCATCCGCCACGGCCCGCATTTTGTGGAAGATGCCCGCTTTTTTGGCGAGTTAAAGCGCGAGAATCCGCGCCTGCGCGGCATTGTGCAGGACATCCGCAGCCGCCAGATCATAAAAAGCGTGGCACTGAGCGCCACCGACTATGCGCTGAGCGTATTCTACAAGCGCCATGAGTTTTTCAATTACAAGAATTTGCTGATTAAGTACTCCCATGTCTTTGCCCTCATCAGCGAAGTCTTTCGCGGCATGCCGAACTTTGCGACCACGGTCAGCGAAATTGTAAGACGCCGCTCTTATCTGCAAAAAGACGTGATGGGCATGCTGCGCCTGTACGATCCCAATTTTTCCGACAAGGTCTGGAAGCCCGGCACTTATGCTAAAAGATATGAGCCGGCGCTGTTGCGTGAGGCGCTGGCAGCAGCCGCTTTGCACGGCCTGATGCTCATTGGCACGCAGCTCTCCCCGCGCGAGGGCCCGGAGACTTTGGAGAGTGTGTTAGAGCCGATGAAGCTCTCGCTCATTCGCGGGCGCTTTTTTGAGGAGATGACGCGCGAGCTGGGGTTCAATAAGGAAGTGCTGAGTCTGGCCTTCGTGGAGGGGCTCTACTCCATCGAGCGCACCTGGGCCTCCTGGCAGAACCCGCTGATTGCGCAGCGCCTGTTGTCCTTTCGCTTCCATCACGGCTATGAAAAGATTTTCGCGCAGCTTCTGGAGGCCATCCGCGCGCTGGAGCGCGCTGAGCTCAACCGCTTTAACAAGGCGCTGACTGAGCTTGGCATTCCGCCTGGGGTGGCTCTTGACGATTACGAAAAGGCCCTGTTGTGGTCCAATGAGGCCGCGCACGAGCTTAACAAAATCAATCTGCTTGATTTTCAGATGGTGCTGCCCGATCGCCCCGCAGAGGAATAACGGCGGGTCTTTGGCCTCAGTCCTCAAGCTTCAGGTCTTGGCTTTATTTGCTCTCTGAGTTCTCCTGCGCGGCGCTTTGTTCAGCGTTCAGGCGCTCGCTTTGGGACTGCAAAAAGAGCTGGGTGATAAGTTCAGTGTGCTTGAGCGGGCGGTAGAAGTGATAGCCCTGAATGTAATCGCACTGTGTCTTTCTGATAGAGAGCAGCTCCTGCAAAGTCTCCACGCCCTCCACGCAGACCTTGCGGCCAAACTGATGGCAGGCGTAGATCACCGCTTTGATGAAGTTTAAATTGTTCTGCGATTCATTGACCTTTAAGGTCAGCGAGCGGTCAAGCTTGATGATTTCCGCCGGGTACTTAAGCAGCAGATTGAGTGAAGAGTAACCGTTGCCAAAGTCATCAAGCGCCAGGCGGATGCCCAGGGTGCGGCAGCTTTCAACAAAGCTGTGCAGCTTTTCGGGGTAGGCATCAAAATTGGTTTCGGTAAGCTCAGCTACAAAATGCCTCCCGTCAAGGCCGTATTTTTGCAGGGTGTCCTGGATGAAGCACACAAAATTCGGGTCAGCCTTGACCTGCACGTAACTTACATTAAACGAGGTGAAGAAATCAGGCACATAGCGCAGGGCTTTCTGAGTGAATTTGCAGGCCTCCTCAAACACAAAGCGCCCGACCTGCACGATAAGCTTGGTCTGCTCCAGCACCGGCACAAAGGCGGCAGGTCCGATATTGAGATTGTCCCGGCTCCAGCGCACCAGAATTTCCGCGCCGATGATGGGATAGTCGCTGCCCGCGCAGCCAATGAGCGGCTGCACCACGGTGGAAAAGCCCTGGAAGTTGTTCTCCACGGAAGCTGAGAGCTCTAACACCATGCTGGCCTGGCGGTGCTGCGCATCGACATCATGCTCGGTAAATTCGATGAACTCGTTGTCAGTCTGCTTGGCGATGGCAGTAAAGCAGGCCATCTTCTCAAAGAGCTCCTCGGCGTTCTCCAGGTGCTCCGGATAGCGGATGGAGGTGATGGAGGCAGAGCGTTTGAAGCGGAAACCAAAGTCGGCGTAGACTTTGTTGATAAGCCGCGCCATTTCCTCACGGATATACTTTTCGGTATCGAGGTCGTGGCTGCGCGCCAGAGCAATGATGAGCGCCCCGTCCAGGCGGTAGAAATTAAGGCTCTCGGAGAATTTCTCCAACAGGCTCTCGGCCGCGCGCTTGATTAAATGATTGGCCGCCTCATGGCCGATGGCCTCGTTGATTTCACCCAGGCCGTCAAGCTTGATGCCAAAGACCGTGCAGGAGTGCTCATGATCGATAAGCCTTGTGATCTCTTTGACCGCCGCAAACTCACGCTGCATATTGGTAATGGGATCGATGAGGTTCAAATCATCAAGGCGCGTAATGGAGCCGGAGGCAAATACCGCCTCATGCCGGGCATTAAAGCGCACCAGACCGCGGGTGTGCAGCCACAGCACATTGCCGTCCTTGTCCTCCACGCGGTAGCGCAGGGAGTGGCGGTGCCTGGGATCCACAAGGCAGCGTTTGACATCGAGGAGCCACAGCCGTCGGTCATTGTCATTGCAGATTTTGCTCTGCCAGATCTCCAGAAAATCGTGCACGATGTTGTGGGTCAGCCCCAGCAGTTCCACCAGATTGTCGCTTAAATAAAAGACCCCGCGCTTTAAGTCGCCAAAGTAAAAATAAAAGGGCTGCCCGGGCTGGGACAGGCTGTTTATGACCGTCAGTTCATCAAAGTTGAAGTTTTTGATGTACTCAAAGAAAGGATGGCGCGGCAGATGCTTGAAATCGCGCTCGACTTTTTCATCAGCGGCGCTGCCCTCAGCCGGGATGAGCACCGGCTCCAGGTTCTGATCGCGGCGGTGGAGCTGATAGAGAAATTCATCGAGGGTGCAGGGCTTGTCGGTAAAGTCCGAGCTGATGGCCGCCTGCGAGTGCTGGCTTTTGAGCAGGGCGCGCACCTTGTAGGTCAGACTTTCGAGCTTGTCGCGGCTGATATCCTTGAGGATCACGGTAAACACCGTGCCCGAGCTGCGGTAGATCGGAAAGCCCGGCAGAATGATCTTCAGGCACTGAAAGGTGAGCTTTAACTGATCGTCAGTAAAGATTTTGCCATAGCGCTTGTTAAGGGTAGAGGCGTTGGCAAGCTCCGCGCAGATCACGCCAAGCGATTTGTTGAAATCAAAGTTATGCAGCTCGCGCTCAAAGGCGCGGGCGTTTAAGGCCTCGGTCTTTTCATCCAGGTCACGAAGCCTGGCGAGTTTGCGCGTCATGCGGCGGCGTTTTACCAGGGATTCAATTATCGTGGTGTAAAAGCGCAGCTGCTGCTTTAAGGCTGGCAGATGCTGCGGGTTGACCGAGCAGATGAGAAAAAAGCTGCCGTAATCATGGGAAAAGTCACCCACCGGCAGCATGATGAGGTTTTTGAGCTTAAACTCGGTAATAAGCGCGTATTCAAGCGGATGGCTGTCTTTGATGGCCGCGGGCTGGTCAATATACTGCCCGCAGCTCATGTGTTCAATTAAGGTCTGCTCAAAGTAGTTTTTGATAATGTTGTTGATTTCAATCTGCTCGGCCGGGGGCACCTGGCAGCTGCTGTGATAGATGATGTTGTCAATGCGCGTGCCGTCTACGGTAAAGACAATGGCAGCCCCGGCCTCAAAGCGCCGGCACAGGCCCTGCAAAATGGCTCTTAAGGCCGCGCTGGGGCTGTCAATTTCGGCAATGGGCTCCAGCACATCGGCAGGCACGTAATCTGAAAGCTGCATCAGCTCGGAGCTTACGGGGGCGGCGCGCACCACGTCAATTACCCGCCCGTCAAGTTTGGAGCGCATGGAGGCCAGGCGCAGGCGCCGCCCGCAGCATTCACACACTACATCGCGCTCAGTAAGTTCCTCAAGATGCGGGGTGATGACGGCTGCCAGGGAGCAGTCTCTGGCTGAAAGTTTGGCGTCAAGTTCCAGGGCTTTTTGATTGCTGTAGACCACGGAGTGATCATCAGCGGCAAAGGCCATTACCGCATGCTCACCTGATTTGAGCAGATCTAAATCACTCATGATACGAAAATCTCTGTTGCCTAAACATTTAAGCGGGGCACAGCGCTGCCTGAAGCCTATGCAATTTTTATGGCAGGAAGCTGCGACTTATCTGCTGTTCTGCCACGATTGTACAGCCAAAGCCGGCCACAGTTAACTGTCTGCATGCAGCATTTTGTATAAAATATGAGCTTTGCCGCAAAAAAGTGCAGGCAGGATGGGAAAATCAGGCAAAATAAAAATCCCGCCTTCAGGCGGGACTTCAGGCCGGGGTACGGCCTTAACTTAAAGTTTTCTGCTGTGTGGGTGTTTTGGCAGCGGCATTACATGGACTGCTGGAACATGGCAGAAATACTCTCCTCGTTGCTGATGCGGCGGATGGCTTCGGCCAGCATCGGGGCTAAGGTGAGATAACGCACCTTTTCAAGCTTGGAGACCGGGCCGGTAGCCGGGATGGAGTCAGAGACCACCAGTTCGTCAAGGCGTGAGGCGCTTAAGTTCTTGACGGCATCGCCGGAGAGCACCGGGTGGGTGGCATAGGCCATCACGTGCAGGGCGCCGCGATCCTTCAGGGCATCGGCGCACTTGCACAGGGTGCCGCCGGTGTCGATGATGTCATCGACGATGATGCAGTCACGGCCCTTGACCTCACCGATAAGATGCATCACTTCAGAGACGTTCGGGCGCGGACGGCGCTTGTCGATAATGGCGATGTCTGCATTGTTAAGCAGCTTGGCAATGGCGCGGGCGCGCACCACACCGCCCATGTCAGGAGAAACCACCACCGGGTTGGTGAGGTTCTGCTCTAACATATCCTCCACGAAGATCTGAGAGGAGAAGCAGTTGTCCACCGGCACATCAAAGAAGCCCTGAATCTGCTCGGCATGCAGATCCACGGTCAGTACGCGGTCCACACCTACGCTGGACAAGAAGTCGGCCACTACCTTGGCGGTAATAGGCACACGGGCTGAACGCAGGCGGCGGTCCTGACGGGCATAGCCGAAGTAGGGAATGACTGCAGTGATACGACCGGCAGAGGCACGGCGCATAGCGTCAATCATGACGATAAGCTCCATTAAGTTGTCGTTGGCCGGTGCGCAGGTTGACTGAATGATGAAGATGTCGCAGCCGCGTACATTTTCATTGATCTGTACGTGAATTTCGCCATCTGAGAATCTGTCAACAGTAGCATTGCCCAATCTTGTATATAAACGTGCAGCGATGCGCTTGGCCAGTTCAGGCGTCGCATTGCCGGCAAACAGCTTCATATCAGCCATATTTCTTTAAACCTTCAGAGGAGTAAGTTAAAGTTGCAACAGGGCATCGTGCACAGGTGAGCTGACAACGCTGCGGGCCATGAAGAGCGGGCCGCGATGGATCTGCTTTAGAGACTGCAGTGCGTTCAAAGCCTCTTTACTGCTCTCAAATTCAATAAAGCAGGAAGCTCCGCTGCCTGACAGATGCGCCGGTGCATATTTTACCAACAGCGACAATAACTGTCCAATTTCAGGGTGATTTTTTACCACTGAAAAGGTGAAGTCATTGTGATATCCAAGCTCCATCAGCTGCGCAAAATCGCGCACGGGGCTGTCGCGCGTAAGCTCCGGATCGGCAAAGGCCTTCGCGGTATTGACCTGACAGCCCTCGGGGGCGGCCACTACATACCAGCGCTCGGGAAGCGTAACCGGGGTGAGCTTTTCACCCACCCCTGAGGCAAAGGCAGCCTGGCCGCCGACAAACACCGGCACGTCCGCGCCGATTTTGACTCCCAGGGGCAGCAGCTCCTCCACGCTGTAATCAAGGCCCCACAATTTATTGGCTGCCAGCATGGCTGTGGCGGCATTGGATGAGCCTCCGCCCAGGCCCCCGCCCTCCGGGATGCGCTTTGCCACCGTGATCTCCATGCCCAGGCGCTGCGCTTTGTCAGCATTACCCTCAGGCAGTCTGCCGTCAGCAGCTGCTTTGTCTTTGAGCAGCATTAAGGCCTTATAGATGGTGTTCTTCTCTGTGGGAAAATCAAAGGGCCCGTGAATGACGATTTGACCGTCCTCACGCGGCACAAAGGTCATTTCATCGCCAAAATCGAGGATGGTAAACAAGGTCTGCAGATTGTGATAGCCGTCCGGCCTGCGCCCGGTGATGTACAAAAAGAGATTGAGCTTGCAGGGCGAGGGCAGGGTGATGCTCTTATTCAATGCTCTCAACTCCGCTTACCTTGACCTTGATGTGGATGTCGCCCTTGTCAATCAGGAAGTCAGAGGGCAGGGCAAAGCCGTTGTATTCACTGAACTTGCTGTAGGTCACAATAAAGCCGTCATAGACTGAGTTCATAAGCTGACCGTCCGGTCCGATGATGGAGGCAGGTCCAATCAGGCCCAGCACAATGGGCTTTAACTGCTGCACCGGGATCTGCAGCTGAAATACCTGCAGCAGCAGATTATTGGCGTTGACATCCTCATAGCTGCGCCCGTCGGCGGTAAGCACGGCACCTTCGGCATTGACCTTGAGCTCAGCGAGGATATTGCCAAAGGAGGAGGTCAAAACCAGCTTATAGTCATCACCCACCCCCGTCACCTTAAAGTTTGCCGAAAAGCGCGCGGCCCCTGACATGCCGATGCGCCCGGCTATGGTGTAGCTTTTGACCTGCTGGAGTTTTTGCTGCATCGCACTCCAATACTCGGGGGAGGAGGCGACAGTGGTCTCTTCAATGCTGGTCTGGCAGCCGGTGGCAAGCAACAGGCCGGCACAGAACAGGGCGCACAGGCCCTGCTTTAGTAATTTAGTGCTGTTCATGGTTAATGAGTCCTTCAAATGATCTTTTTATCCTTATCTCACTTTTAATCCTCAGGCCTGATCCTGCTCATGAGCCGCTGCGGCCCGTTTGGCGCGGGCGGCGGCTTCAAGCTCGGCTTCCTTGATCCGGGCAAAGAGGGCGATCAGAGCCTGATGGGTTTCAAAGCCCTTTAAGTTCAAATCTGAGCTCTCAAGGCCGTTGAACTGCGCGCGCCCCTGCAAATGATCCATGACGCTGCCTGCAGTCTTCTCCCCGTAAATCAGGCTTAAAGTGCCGCGGTAATCATCCTCATTTAACTGTGCCTCCAGCTTAAGCTCCAGGGCTTTGACAAGGCAGCGGTAGAAGTTCAGGCGCTTTAAGGTAAACTCATGGGCGTTAAAGCTGCAGGTCCATTTGGCGTAAGTCAGTGCCTCGTCGTAATCCTGCGCGCACAGGGCCAGCAGGCACTTCAATTCCCCCACGCGCAGCTGCGCCCAGGGGCTGTCCTCGTCAGGCAGGATGCCCAGGGCCGGAGCTAACAGTTCCTCATCTGCAAACTGCGCACTGCCTGAGAGCTCCTCCAGATAAGCCTGATAGGTCTCCGGGCTTTCGTGTGAGGAGGGCAGGGAGAGCAGGGCCTCCTGAAAATCGGCATTCTCCGAGAGATTGTTGTAAATCAGATCATCCAAAGGATAGACCTCAGACATGCCCGGCACAATCACGCGGTAGGCGGGGACGCCCAGGCCGTGGCAGGAGCGCACGTAGATGTCAAAGCCCAGCTTGTCAATCATGTAGCGCAGGGCCTTGTACTGATCATGGGTGCTGCCGTTAAAGTCCCAGTGCACGAACTTAAAGTCCGGGCGGTCTTTGAAC
>JADINH010000075.1 GCA_017694225.1 Candidatus Avisuccinivibrio stercorigallinarum | reverse complement strand
GTCTTGCTGCTCTCGCGCGTGCCCGGTATCCACTCCTTTCAGGCGGTAAGCGAATTTGAATTTGCAAATTTCGATGATATTTTCTCAGGCTGCAAAGATATCCTGGGCCCGCGCATTGTGGGCAAAACCTTTGCACTGCGCGTGCGCCGGCGCGGCAAACATGAATTTACCTCACAGCAGGCCGAGCGCATCTTAGGCGGCATGTTCAAAGCCCACTTTGACAACAAGGGCGTCAATCTCTCCCACCCGGAGGTAACCTTAAACATCGAAATTGACGAGAACCGTGCTTATGTGATTGAAGCGCAGTACAAGGGCCTGGGCGGTTTTCCCTTAGGCTCTCAGGGTGAGGTGATGTCACTGCTCTCAGGGGGCTTTGACAGCGGCGTGTCCACTTATCTTTCCATCCGCCGCGGCCTTCGCACTCACTACTTATTTTTCAACATGGGCGGCACTGCCCATGAGATGGGGGTGAAAAAGGAGGCTTATTACCTCTGGGACCGCTACGGCTCCTCACACCGCGTCAAGTTCGTGACCATTCCCTTTGAAAATATCGTAGGCCAGATCCTGGAGCGCACCCATCACGGCGTGCGCGGGGTGATCTTAAAGCGCATGATGATGCGCTGCGGTGCCGAGGTGGCCAAACGTCTGGGCGCTGACGGCCTGGTCACCGGCGAGAGCGTGGCGCAGGTCTCCTCGCAGACTTTGATTAACCTGGGGCACATCGACAGCGTCACTGACACCCTGATTTTGCGGCCGCTTGCTTTCATGGACAAGCAGGATATTATCGACACCGCCTCTGAAATCGGCACCGCCGGCTTTGCCGAGACCATGCCCGAGTACTGCGGTGTGATCTCCGATCATCCCAATGTCTGCCCCAAGCGCTCCTTTGTAGAGGAAGAAGAGGCCAAGATGGACCCCGGGCTGGTGGAAGAGGCCGTGGCCGCCTCGCGCTGGATTGACATCAAGGACATCCCCGAGGACTTAAACCGCCTGTCAGTGGAAGTTGAGACCGAGACTGAGCTGCAGCGCGGCGAGGTGGTGCTTGACGTGCGCTCGCCTGATGACGCCGCCCGCACGCCGCTTACCGTCGAGGGCCATGAGGTGATCTGCATGCCCTTCTACCGCACCGCCAAAGACTTTGGCAGCCTCGACAAGCTCAAGACCTATGCCCTTTACTGCGATCAGGGCGTGATGTCCCTGATGCAGGCCCGGCAGTTAAAGGAGCTTGGACATCACAATGTAAAGGTCTGGCGCCCGCAGCCTGTTAAGGCTTAATCAGGCTTAAACCGGCGCAGTCAGTCTGGCAGTTTTCGCGCATTCTGCCTGCTATAATTGAGCAGGCAGTTTGCTTAAGAGAAATGTAAAAAAAGCAAATACAAAACCAAACTAAAACCTAAAAAAGATCTAAGCTGCTTTAACACAGCAGCAAGAACACAGCAGTAAGACATAAAAAGAGCAGATTTAGTCATGTTAAAACAGTTAATGCTGGCAGCCGCTGCTGCCTTAGGCCTTTCCGCCTGCAGCGGGGTGAGCGTGCAGACCAATTTAAACCCAGGCAATTTCACCGATTACTTTAAGGCCTCCACCGTTGACGTGGTGCAGGAGGACGAGCTTGAGGGCAAAACCTATGCCGTCGTCGGCCCGGTGCACGGCCTGTCCTGCCAGACGGATGCCGATGATTTCCCGGCCAATGAGACCGATGCCCGCACCGCGCTTTTGCGCAAGGCCGCTGACAAGGGCGCCAATGCCGTAACCATTCACAAGTGCGTGCAGGCCAAAGACACCGGTGTATGTGCGCTCTCGGTGACCTGCTACGGCGATGCCCTGTATGTCAAAGATGAACCCAAGCTTTAACCTGCCGCAGATTGGGGTGATCCACACCCCTTACGGGCAGAAATTTGCAGTGCCCCGCCAGGGCGGACTGGCTCCGGCGGCGCTGTCTGAAATCGAATTTTTTGCCCCCTACGGTGACCCTCAGGCCTTTATCGGACTTGAGGGTTTTTCACATCTGCATGTGCTCTTTATCTTTCATGAAATTGAAGAAGGGCTGCCCTTTAAGGCCATGGTAAGGCCGCCGCGCCTGGGCGGCAATCAGCGCGCGGGCGTATTTGCCACCAGAAGCCCCTTCAGGCCGGGGCGCCTGGGGCTGTCGGTGCTAAAGCTGCGCGCCATGCGCGTGGTAAACGGCCTGATGCGCCTTAGCGTTGAGGGCGCTGACATGGTTGACGGCACGCCGATTGTGGATGTAAAGCCCTACATCCCCTTTGTCGATGCCCACCCCGAGGCTGCAGGCGGTTTTGCCTCCGCTCCGCCGCCTGTCAAGAGCGTGAGCTTTGAGCCAGAGGTGCACAAAGCGCTGGCACAGCGCTTTACCCCGGATGAACTGCAGGCCCTGGAACAGATTTTGGCGCAGGATCCGCGCCCGGCCTATAAGGCCCAGAGCACAGATGACAGGATTTATTACGCCCTGATTTTGGGGCTGAATATCGGCTTTAAGGTGACGGCAGATCACGTGACCGTGGTCTCGGCTGCCGGGCCTCACGAGGAGATTTAAATGCGTTATAAGCATGTGCTGTTTGATGTTGACGGTACTTTATACGACACCTATTTTGCCAATATGGATGCCCTGGGGGAACTGCTCAAAGAGCGCTACCCGGAGCGCACTTTCACCAAAGAGCAGTTTGACAGCATCTTCGGGGTGCCCGGGCGCATGGGCCTTGCCATGCTCGGCATTCCCAAAGAGGATATTAAGGGGCTCTACCCGCTGTGGCTGCAGGGCTGCATCAGGCGCGCACAGAGCGTCAAGCTCTTTCCCGGCATCCTGGCGCTGCTGCAGTATCTGCAGCGCCATGAGGTGCAGATGGCGGTGGTGACCTCGCGCGTGCGCCACGGCGGCCTGGCCGGTACGCTTGGGGACTGTCTGCCCCCTGACGTGCGCCCTTACATCAAGCGCGCGGTGTGCGCCGATGATGTGGCCAAGCCTAAGCCCGCACCGGACTCCATTTTGCATTATATGCAGCTTACGGGTGCCAAACCTGAGGAGATCCTCTTTGTGGGCGACGCTGAGACTGATCTGCAGTGCGCGCAGAGCGCGGGCGTGGATTTTGCCCTGGCGCTGTGGGGCTCACCTTTGCGCAAGCACTTAAACTGCCAGCATTATCTCAGAACGCCCTTTGACCTCATTAACGTGCAGTGCGCTGTCGCGCAAAAGGCACAGTGGTTTGCCTGGGCACGGGAAATTCAGGCCATCGGGCAGATCGGCCTTAACTACTGCCATGACGTCTACGATGAAGAGCGTTTTTCGCGCCTGCGCGAAATAGCCTCTGAAATGCTGCAGCACTGTGCCGGTGCCACTCCGGAGGAGGCAGCGCAGAGCTTTTTGTTTGACCGCGGTTATATCACCCCCAAGGTCGACACCCGCGCCGCCATCTTCAATGAAGAGGGCAAAATCTTAATGGTGCAGGAGAAAAGCGGCCTGTGGAATCTGCCCGGCGGCTGGTGTGAGGAGAACATGTCGGTGGTGGAAAGCGCCGTCAAGGAAGTGCGCGAGGAGGCGGGCCTTGCCTGCAATGTAAAGCGCCTGGTGGCGGTGATGGACAGAAACCGCCACAATGTGCCGCCGCTGCCCTTTGGCGCGGTCAAATTCTTCTTTTTGTGCACCGCCCAGCCCGGCGCTTTTGTTAAAAACGACGAGACCATCGCCTGCGGCTGGTTTGCCAGGGACGAACTGCCCCTTGACAAGCTGCGCGTGGATACCAATACGCCAGAGCAGATAGCTTTGTGCTTTGCGGCCAATCAGGCGGAGAGCTGGGAGGTAGTAATCGAGTAATATGCGCTATTTAGTAGACTTGCACACCCACACTACGGCAAGCGGGCATGCTTATTCCACCATCATCGAGACCGCGCAGTATGCGGCAAAGCGCGGCCTGCAGCTTTTTGCCACCACCGATCACGGACCTGCCATTCAGGGCGGGCCTCATGCCATCCACTTTCGCAATCTGCACATCGTGCCTTACGTGGTGGAGGATGTGGCTCTGCTGCGCGGGGTGGAGCTTAATATTATGCCCGACGGCTCAGTCGATTTGCCCGATGAAACTCTGGCCAAACTTGATATCGTGCTGGCGGGCTTTCACGGGCATTACCATCCGCGCTGTATGGAGGATGACACCAATACCTTGATTAAGGTCATGGCCTCAGGCAAAGTCGACATCATCGCCCACCCGGACAACCGCACCTATCAGCTTGACTATCAGCGCCTGTGTGAGGCCTCGCTTGAATATAAGGTGGCCCTTGAGATTAACGCCTCTTCGGTGGTGGTGCGCCCGGGCAGTGAGGATAATCTGCGCACTATGCTCGCCGTTGCCCGCAAGGTGGGCAATCCCCTGTCACTGGGCTCTGACGCGCACTTTGCCTATAAAGTCGGTGACTTCCGCTCCGTCATGCCCTTTATTGAAGAGGCGGAGATTCCGGCCTGCCAGATCATCAACGTCAGCCCCTGCGCGGTGCTCGATTTTCTCGAAAGCCGCGGCCACAAACGCATTGACGAGCTGCGTGAGCGCTTTGAGTTTGCCTAAGCCCAAAGAGCAGCGGACAAACAGAGAAAAAGCTCCAGGCCCGCACTTTGCACATACCTCCCGGCAGGGCGCTGCCGGGACGGCTCTCACTGCATAATCCGGTCAAAAGTGCTACACTGCCTGAAAAAGTTACAAAAACCTAAAACCATCACAGCATGCAGCATTAAGGGTGAACTATGCGTTTTTTAGTAGATTTACACACTCATACCGTGGCCAGCGATCATGCCTACAGCACCATCATGGATTATTTCAATTACGCCTCTGAGATCGGTGTGCAGATGTTTGCCTGCACCGATCACGGCCCGGCTGTGCCTGATGCCCCGCACAAGTGGCATTTCCGCAATCTGCGCGTAGTGCCGCATATCGTCAAAGACGTGGCCATGCTGCGCGGCGTGGAGGCCAACATCATTCCCTCAGGCGGCCTGGATGTGGAAGATGAAATTCTGCAGCGCCTGGATATTGTGCTGGCGGGCTTTCACCCCAATTACACTCCGACCACTAAAGAAGAACATACCCGCCTGATGATCGATGTAATAAAGAGCGGCAAGGTCGATGTGATCACCCACCCGGGCAATCCGGCCTATCCGATTGACATTGAGGCGGTGCTCACCTGCGCCAAGGAGCACAATGTAGCCATTGAGCTTAATTCCTCCTCCTCAGTCAACACCCGCATGGGCAGCCACCACAACTGCGTGGAGGTGGCCCGCATGGCCAAAAAGCTTGGCAATATCATTGCCCTGGGCACCGATGCGCACTTTGTCACTTACCTTGCCAACTTCGATGAAAGCATCCGGGTGATTGAAGAGGCTGAGATGGGCTATGACAACATTCTCAACACCAGCCCCGCCAAGGTTCTGGACTTCCTCGAAAGCCGCGGCCATGAGCCCATTGCCTCGCTGCGCCGTTTCTTTACCCCTTACGAATAAGCAGGCACCTAAAGCCTTGCAGGGAGACAACGCCCATGAACAAACACGACTTTGAGCACTTAAAGCATGATGTCTCCTTGTGGAGCTTTAACATGCGCCGCTCCAGACACATCCGCCGCCGCGAGGTCAAAACCGAGGACGGCTTTACCTTTGCTCCGGGCAGCGCCAAATATCTGCCTGAGATTGAAAAACTGCATCTGCAGCTCTTTCGCAAAGGCCTGCTCGGCTGGCTGCGCTGGGTGTACAAATTCCGCGCCCCGGAGCTTATTTCAGTGCTGCTAAACGACAAGGGTGAGCTGGTGGGCTATGACATGTTCATGTTCAATACCGCAGAAGACGGGCTGAACATCATCCACGAGCTCTATGTGGGCATCGCCCCTGCATATCAGGGGCAGGGCCTGGCGGTCAAACTGCGCCGCTACTCAAAGGACTGTTACGATCACGGGGTGCTTTCAGCCATCTCCACCCTGGCCGGGGTCTATGACATCAAGGCGCTGCGCACCGCCCAAAAGGCCGGCTTTTTCATCACCAAGCGCTCGGCCAAGCCGCCTGCCCATTACCTTATCTGCAATTTAACCAAACGCCAGTAGGGCGTCAGGAGATTTTAACTACATGACTATGCAGGAACAGATCCCGCAGGCCCTCGGCCTGCGCCTTGATAATTCTTTGGTGTCAAATGCCTTTGGTTTTCTGCGCCAGCCCCTTAATTTTGTGCCCTACTATCAGGAAAACGCTGAGGTGGTGGTAACCGGCGTGCCCTTTGACCTTGCCACCTCCGGCAGAAGCGGCGCGCGCCTGGGGCCGCAGGCCATCCGGGCGGCCTCCACTCATTTGGCCTGGGAGCATACGCGCTTTCCCTGGGATTTTGATGTCACCGAGGCGTTAAACATCATCGACTGCGGCGATCTGGTTTACGATTTTGGCTCAGCCCAGGATTTCACTTCTAAGCTGCAAAACCATATCCATGATCTGCTCTTCTTCAACAAGCTGCCTCTGACCTTGGGCGGCGATCATTTCATCACTCTGCCGATTTTGCGCGCCATGGCCGCAAAGTACGGCAAAGTGGCGCTGCTGCACTTTGATGCGCACACCGACACCTACGAGCAGGGCAGTGAGTGCGATCACGGCACCATGTTCTATCATGCCATTAAAGAGGGCCTGATTGACCAGGAGCACAGCGTGCAGGTGGGAATCCGCACGGCCTATGAGCCTACCGCCATGCAGGTGCTCGATGCCCCGTACTGCAATGACTTGAGCGGCAAAGAGATTGCTGAGCTGATTAAGGAGCGCGTCGGAACTCTGCCGGTGTACCTGACCTTTGACATTGACTGCCTCGATCCGGCCTTTGCCCCGGGCACCGGCACTCCGGTGATCGGCGGCCTTTCTTCCGACAAGGTGCTCAAGATTTTGCGCAATCTGGTGGGTGTGAACTTTGCGGGCTTTGATGTGGTAGAGGTCTGCCCGCCCTATGATCATTCTGAGATCACGGCTCTGGCTGCCGCCACCCTGGCTCTTGAAATGCTCTATCTCTACGCCGCCTCCAGGCGCTGAGCTGCCCTCTGAGCGCTGAGTGTCTTCTGGCAGCTTGAGCTGCCGGGCAGAAAAAAGCCTGCAGCACAGGCTGCAGGCCAAATGAGGTACTATTATGACGACTTATTATTCCGTTAAGTCAGCCTCAGACCTTGATGTCAATATTGGCACCCAGACTGCCGTTTGAGGACGGTGCCGGAGCGGCCGCTTTAATCTGCTGCACGCTCTGTGCTGCACCCTCAAGCAGCTGCAGAGCCTGCTGACCCTGCTCGTCGTTGGCGCGCTTAGTCATGGCCAGAGCCAGTGACTGACTGCCAAAGTCTGAACTTAAACCACTAATGCTGCTCATGATAGAGCCCCCGTAAATCTGCTTAACTTAATTACATTAACGGCCCTGCAATGTACCGTCTTTAAACTTTTTGCGCAGTTTTTTGCAAAATGTTAATTAATCAGGAGGGATCTTGGGTCAAAAGCCCTTCCGCAGCCCTCAGGCTGCGGATCTGCAGGAGAATTTTAGAACTTAAAGCCGGTTGCTTGTTCAATCTCAGCTTTGGCGGCCGCAAAATCACCGTCCTTTAAGTGCACGGCCGTGATGCCCATGGCGCGGGCGGCGCGCACATTCTTGATGTTGTCATCGATAAACAAGGTTTCACAGGCGCGGCTTTGGGTCTTAAAGAGCATGCGCTGATATAACAGCGGCTCTGGTTTAATCAGCCTTTCCTCACCTGAGACCACGATAAGCTTGAACAGCTGCAGGAAGTCAAAGGTCTTTCTGGCCCAGCCGATGGTTTCAGCCGACCAGTTGGTAAGGCCGTAGAGATTGAACTTGCCTGAGGCATGCAGGGCTTTGAGCATCTCCACGCCCTCGGGGATAGGGCCTGAAATCATTTTTGTCCAACCCATAAAGTACAGTCCGATTTCATGGGCATACTCCGGGTGCTCCTGCTGCAGCTCAGCAATGCACTCGGCAAAGGTGCGGCCGGCATCCATCTGCGCATTCCACTCTGCGGTGCAGATATTTTTGATGAAGTCATCGGCTTTCTTTGGGTCGCCGAAAACGCCGTTGTAGAAATAGCGCGGATTCCAGTCGATCAACACGCCGCCGAAGTCAAAAACGATGTTTTTAATAGTCACTTTAAAGCGCTCCGTAGTTTTTCGGATCATTGTGCCAGAAATGGGGCGCAGGCTGAAGATCAAGCCTTAAAGAAAGGCTTAGATATGTTACAATTTGTGCAGTTTTAAGCTCACAGTCAGGAACTGTGCAGCGTTTTCTCCAGGAGATTTTTTATGTCAGTTAATGTAGTAAAGACTGTCAAGTTAGCCGCTGCAGCTGCCGCCTTCGGGTGTGCCGCTTTCAGCGCAAATGCAGCAGACGTGCTGCGCGTCGGTACTGAGGCTACCTATGCTCCGTTCGAGTTCATGGACGAGAATGCACAGGCCATCGGTTACGATATGGACATCATCAAGGCTGTGGCCGCCACTCAGGGCATGGAAGTGGAAATCATGAACATGGGCTTTGATGCCTTAATCCCTTCCCTGATGACCAATCAGATTGACGCCATCATCGCCGCTGTGACCATCACCCCCGAGCGTGCCGAGCGCGTTGACTTTACCGAGCCTTACTACAATTCAGGCCTGTCTGTGCTTATCCGTCAGACTGACCAGGACAAGTACAAGACCTTAGCTGACTTAAAGGGCGCAGTACTGTGCGGCCAGATCGGCACCACCGGCGCCCAGAAGGCCGATGAGCTCTCCGGCGGCAATTCCAAGAGCTACAATTACGAATCCGAGGTTTTCAATGAATTGAAGACCGGCGGCTGCGACGGCGCCGTCAATGACCGCCCGGTGAACCTCTACTATTTAGCCACCTCCCATGCCGAGGGCATCGTGGAGATGAGCGAGATGATCACTTCCGAGCAGTACGGCATCGGCGTGAAGAAGGGCAATCAGGAACTGCTTGACAAGCTCAATGCCGGCTTAAAGCAGATCCACGAGGACGGCACCTTCTCAAAGATCCATCAGAAGTGGTTCTCGGTCGCTGAATAACATTGCTTTTTGTGAGTACATCAGTGTCTGCTGATGTACTTTTTATTTTTATATATTTAAATTATTTATGACTTTTGATTTCAGTCTCATCACCAGCCATTTTCCGCTGCTGTTAATCGGCGCTTTAGTTACCATTGAGATCACCGCCGTCTCTGTGGCCATCGGTGTCATGGTTGGTCTGTTTGTCGGCGTGGCCGAACTTTCACGCTATCCCTGGCTGCGTATTCCGGCAAAGATTTACGTAGATTTCATCCGCGGCACCCCGCTTCTGGTGCAGATCTTCATCATCTATTTTGCTCTGCCCATTGTGCTGGGGATGCGCATTGAACCATTTGTAGCTGCTGTGGCTGCCTGCTCCATCAATTCAGGCGCTTATGTGGCTGAAATTTTCCGTGCTGGCATTCAGTCCATCGACAAAGGGCAGATGGAAGCCGGCCGCTCACTTGGCATGAGCTGGACACAGACCATGGTGCACATTGTGATCCCTCAGGCCTTCCGCCGCATCATCCCGCAGCTGGGCAATGAGTTCATCGCCATGCTCAAGGATTCATCCCTGGTTTCAGTCATCGGCTTTGAGGAACTTACCCGCAAGGGCCAGTTAATCATCGCCTCGACCTACGGCTCACTTGAGATCTGGTCTGCTGTGGCCATCATTTATCTGGTGATGACCTTATCCATCACCCGCTTCGTGGCTTATCTGGAAAAGAGGTTCCACTAAAATATGATCATCATTAAAGATCTGCACAAGAGCTTTGGCCAGAAGGAAATCCTCAAAGGCATCGATCTGCACGTCAAGCCCAGTGAGGTGGTGGTTGTCATCGGCCCGTCAGGCTCAGGCAAGTCCACCATGCTGCGCTGCGTCAATTACCTGGAGGTGCCGACCTCCGGCACCATTACGCTGCACGGCAAGACCATTACCCGTGAGGTGAACATCAATACCATCCGCGCTGAGGTGGGCATGGTGTTCCAGCACTTCAATCTGTTCCCGCACATGACCGTGCTGCAGAACATCACCCTCGCTCCCATCAAGGTGCGCGGCATGTCCCGCCATGAGGCCGAGCAGACTGCCATGGAACTGTTAAAGCGCGTCGGTCTTGAAGAGAAAGCTGATGCCCGTCCGGCCCAGCTCTCAGGCGGCCAGCAGCAGCGTGTGGCCATTGCCCGTGCCCTGGCCATGCACCCGCAGATCATGCTCTTTGACGAGCCCACTTCAGCCCTTGACCCGGAGATGGTAAACGAGGTGCTGGAGGTCATGAAGGCTCTGGCTGAAAGCGGCATGACCATGATGGTGGTAACCCACGAGATGGGCTTTGCCCGCCAGGTGGCCGACCGCGTGCTCTTTATGGATGACGGCCGCATCATCGAGCAGGGCACTCCGGATGAAGTGTTCAATCATCCGCGCGAGACCCGCACCCGCGAGTTCTTATCCAAGATCCTCTAAAGGCCAAAGTGCGTTCTGCAGACCCTGTCTCCGGCCGGAGTGTTAAAGCCCGCCGGAGCAGGGGGCAGGGCGCGGGGTCAAACTTAAGGACATCTTTAATCTTTTTTAATTTCAATTACCGCAGCAGAGGACAGTAAGGCAGATGCAGAAAATTACAGCCAATCAAAAATCAGCTTTTGATCCGCAGTGCTGGAAGAAACTCATCAGGCCGCGTTATCTGCTCTCCTGGTTTTCACTGTTCCTGCTTGCTCTCCTTGCCTGGATACCCAACCGCATCCGTGATGTTATCTGTATAGCACTTTCTTTCCCTGCGGTGATGGTGCCCACGAGGCCGCGGCGCATTGCCTATGCCAATCTGCGCACCGCCTTTCCTGACATCAAAGCCAAGGAATGCCGCCGCATTGTGCGCCGCATGATGGCCGCGGGCCTGGCCGTCTTCACTGCCTATGCCGAGCCCTCGGTGCTGCCTTTGTGGATGCTGCGCCGGCGCTGGAAGGTGGTGGGGCAGGAGTATTTAGATCAGGCGCGCTCCCAGGGCCGGGCCATTATCTTTATTGCCCCGCACAGTCTGGCCATCGACCGCTGCGGTCTGTATCTTTCCTATGCCGGCCTGCACATGTGCACCATGGTGCATCAGCAGAACAACAAGGTCTATGACTGGTTTTTAAATGCCCAGCGCCTGCGCTTTGGCGGAGCGGTGTATGAGCGCTCCTCCGGCCTGCGCACCCTCATTCGCGAGCTTAAAGCCGGACACTCCTGCTTTTTCCTGCCCGATCAGGATCTGGGCCGCGAGAACAGCCGCTTTATCAATTTCCTGGGCGTTCCCAAGGCTACAGTGACCACCCTGCCCAAGCTTGCCAAGGCCGGCAATGCCGCGGTGATGCAGCTCTTTTCGGTTTACAATTTCAAAACCGCCTGCTTTGAGGTGCATTTCTCGCCGGTGTTTGATAATTATCCTACGGCAGATCTCGACGCTGATCTTGCGCGCATGAATCAGGTGATTGAGGATATGGTGATGCTCTACAAGGAGCAGTACATGTGGTTTCTGCGCTTTTTTAAAACCAGGCCGGATGACAGCTATCCCAACATCTACAAAAATCTGCACATTTCCTCCTTTAAAAAGGGCGAGAGCCTTGACTACCGCGGCAGGCGCAAGCCTTATCAGCCGCCTGAGGACAAGGCTTCGGACAGCAGATCTGAGTAAGTCCTCCCTTAAGGCGCTCAGCATCTCTGACGGCGCGGGCGGCTGCTCTTAAAAAGCCGATATTTCCGCCTGTTTTTCCCGGCCGTGCTCTTTTAGTGCAACTGCACAAATGGCCGCAGTTGTCTGCACTCAAACTGTGATTTTGTGATATAGTTCGCACAGTTTCTTTTAACAGGTCTGCTCTCCTGCAGACGGGAATTGTAGGGAAAAGTATGTTTTTTGATCACATTGAAGCGGCTCCTGCCGATCCGATTTTAGGCTTAACTGAGGCTTTTAAGAACGATCCGCGCGAAGGCAAAATCAACCTCGGCGCCGGTGTCTATCAGAACGAGGACGGCGTCAATCCGATTTTGAACTGCGTCAAGGCAGCTGAAAAGAAGATTTTGGAGACCGAGACCTCCAAGTCCTATCTGCCCATTACCGGCCTGCCTGAGTACGGCCGCATCGTGCGTGAGCTGATCTTCGGCAAGGACAGCCAGATCGTTACCGCTGAGCGTGCTGTGACCTGCCACTGCCCGGGCGGCACCGGTGCTCTGCGCATGGGCGCTGACTTCATCAAGCAGCAGAATGTGGCTTCCACCATCTGGATCTGCGATCCGACCTGGGCCAACCACTATCAGATCGCTGCCAACGCCGGTCTTAATTTCGAGCGTTATCCTTACTATGACCGCGCCACCCACGGGCTTGCTTTTGACCGCATGCTTGAGACTTTATCCCAGGCCAAGGAAGGCGACGTGGTGCTGCTGCACGCCTGCTGCCACAACCCGACCGGCATCGATCCGACTGTAGAGCAGTGGGAGCAGATTGCTGACTTCTTAAAGGAGAAGAAGCTCCTGCCGTTTATGGACTTTGCTTATCAGGGCTTTGGCCGCGGCATTGAGGAAGATGCCCAGGGTCTGCGCATCATTGCCTCCCGCTGCCCGGAGATGCTCATTGCCAGCTCCTTCTCCAAGAACCTCGGCCTGTACAATGAGCGTGTCGGCGCCCTGACCATCGTCTGCCAGGACAAGGACAGCGCTGCCCGCGTACTGTCCCAGCTTAAGATCACCATCAGAAGCTCCATCTCCAATCCTCCGGCTCACGGCGAGAAGATCGTGACCACTGTGCTCTCTGACGTCAATCTGCGCGCCCAGTGGGAAGAGGAGTTGGCCGAGATGCGCAACCGCATCCGCGACATGCGCGTGCTGCTTGCTGCCAAGCTCAAGGAGTACGGCGCCGGTGATTTCGACTTCGTGGTCGAGCAGAACGGCATGTTCTCCTTCTCCGGCCTTAACAAGGAGCAGGTGGAGGCCTTAAAGAAAGATCACGGCATCTACATCGTGGGTTCAGGCCGCATCTGCGTAGCCTGCATCAACACCCGCAACGTCGAGCCGCTGGCCAAGGCCATTGCCGCAGTCGTCAAGGCCTAAGCCAAAGCAGGCTGATACCGGCTTAAACATCCGCTGCCGCACGGCAGCGGTTTCTGCCCGGCTTGGCCTGGCAGCATCAAAGGGGCACCTCACGAAGGTGCCCTCAATGTTTTTAAAGATCTGTTTTTCTCAAAGAGCGTGCTGCTTTTGGAGGCAGTACAGCCTCACTAATCGGCCAGCGGCTGCAGCTCGGTGCCGGCAAGTGGTGCCATCTGTTCGTAGAGCTCGAGCACCGTCTCCTGCTTGGCAATGCCGTTTGACAGCGCGGTGGCTGAGCCTGCCGCGACCGCGAGCTTGGCCGCGCGCTTTAAATCGTGATGCTTGGTGTAGGAGGCCAGAAAGCCCGCCACCATCGAATCGCCCGCTCCTGTCTTGTCCACCGCCACTCCGCCGGGAGCGCGCAAAATCAGCTCTTTGCCGTCGACGTTCACAAACACCGCGCCAAAAGAGCCCATGGAAACCAGCACATTGAGCGCGCCTTCCTTTTGCAGGTAATGGGCGGCCTTGATGATTTCAGCGGTGGTGCTCAGCTCCTTGTTGAGGTATTCCTTGAGCTCCTCAAGATTGGGCTTGATAAGAAAAGGATGATAGCGCAGCACCGCGTGCAGCAGCTCGGCCGGGGCATCGACGATCACATCTACCTTGTGGCTTTCAATGGCCTTGAAGAAGGTGGTGTAAATGTCCTGCGGCAGGGAGGGCGGCACGGTGCCGGCCAGCACCAGAAAATCACTGGTCTTAAGCGCCGAGACCTTGCGCACCAGATAGTTGATGTCATCGGGCGTAACGGTGGGCCCCAGGCCGTTGATGCGCATCTCCTGATGCACGTCATTGACCGCCTGCTCTTTAAGGCGCAGATTGATGCGCGTGCGTCCGCGGCGCACCCTGATGAAGCCGGTCTGAATGCCGGCTGCGGTGGTAAGGCGCATCAGCTCGTCGCCTGAAAACCCGGCGACAAAGCCAAGGGCGGTGGAGGTCACCCCCAGGTTTTTTAACATGATGGAGATATTGATGCCTTTACCGCCGGGCCTTAATTCCTCCTTGACGGCACGCAGCGTTTTGCCCGCGCGCACCTGTCCTGACAAGTCCATGACCAAATCAAGCGAGGGGCTGGTGGTGACGGTAAAGATCATGCATTTCCTCCTGTAAATTAATCGGCAGCTTCCATGCGCACACGGTTCCAGGTGCGCGTTAAGGTGCGCTCCATCGAAGCGGGCGGCACCACGATGTGCATCCGCTCCAAGAGCTCCGGGGCAAAGTAGATGCCCGGGTTGTTTCTGATGTCCTCGTTAACCAGCGGCGTGGCATCAGCATTGGCATTGGCGTAGCGCACATAATTGGTAATTTCGGCGATCACCTCCGGGCGCATGATGTAATCAAGGAATTTGTAGGCATTGTCCTTGTGCTCGGCGTCCCTGGGGATGGCGAACATATCATAGCCCATCAGTGCGCCTTCTTTGGGAATAACGTAGGCGATATCATCAAGTCCGGCTTCTTTGGCCCGCTGTGCGGCCAGCTGCACGTCCCCCGACCAGCCCACCGACAGGCAGATTTCCCCTGAGGCCAGATCGTTTACATACTGCGAGGAGTGGATGTAGCGCACGTTTTTAATCATCTGCGCAAGCTGCTTCTGCGCCTCTTCATAGTCTTCCTGATGGGGCGACTGCGGATCGCGGTTTAAATAGATTAAGGTCGAGCAGATCATGTCAGAGGCACTGTCGAGCACCGTAACCCCGCAGGCCTGATTGATTTTGGAGACGATCTCAGGCTTGAACAGCACATCCCAGCTGTCGGGCACGAAATCCGGGCCCATGGCTTTTGCCACCTGCTGTTTGTTATAGCCGATGCCGGTGGAAAGCTCCATGTAGGGGATGCCGTAGGTGTTGTCCTGGTCAATTTCAGCAATTTTGGCGAGCTTCTCTTTATCCAGGTGCTTGAAGTTGGGCAGCTTTGATTTGTCAAGCGGCTCCAAAACTCCGCCGTCAGACAGGCGCTTTAAGACATGCAGCGAGGGGGCCACGATGTCATAGCCTGAATGGCCGGTCATCAGTTTGGCTTCCATGATCTCATTGGAGTCCATCAGCACGTATTCGACCTTGATGCCGGTCTCTGTTTCAAAGTTCTTGATGGTGTCAGGGGCAATATAGTCAGACCAGTTGAGGATGTAGAGCTTATTGTCAGTATCTGCAGCCTGGGCGGCACAGGTGCAAAGTGACATGGCGGCGGTGAGGGCGCAGCGCTTGAGAGTTTGGGCGAAGTTCACGATGTAAAATCCTTGGATATGATCCATTTTCAGCACAAGCTGAGCTTGAGGCCATTATGCACGGGCACAGTGCGGCTGTCACCGCCTGCATGCTCAAAGTTGGAAAACCTTCTCATTTTCGCGTCAAAATTGTGCATTTTGCTTCTGCTGTCAGCCCGCAGAAATCTGCAGCTGCCGCGTTTTTGCATGGGAATGCGCGGGCGCCTGTGTTATTATTTTTTGAGAACATTTTGCAGATAAATTGACCTGCAGAATGCAGCAGCAAGCGGCATTAAAACAACAGAACATTATTTGGCACAACAACAAAAAGGGGAGCGCTTATGGCAAACGTGAAAGGAATTTTAAAATACGGCGGCGGCACCGTAGTGGCAGCTGCGGTTCTCTATCTCCTGGCAGCAGGTATCTTTACCTCAGCCTCATCTGAGCCTTACCGCCCTGAAGCACTGCCTGCAGATGCTCCGGAAACTCAAAAGGCAGAGGTGCTGGCAACCGGCGTGACCACAGCCCTTGAGCAGGAGCTGTCCGGCTTTATGGGCTGGATGGTTAACGATCTGTGCTTTGTGCCGAACATCATCGACGATAAGTCTTCCTATCAGCGCGGGGTGATTTATGCCACCCGCCCGGCCTCTGACATGATTGCCAAGACCGCAGCGCGCATCGGAGAGCGCGATACCATCGATCCGCGCCTGGCTGATGCCACCTCCCGTTACTTTACCTACGGTGAAAACGTGTGGGGCTTCTGGTTTATCTACGACTGTGAGGGCAAGTACAAAAACGGCATCAACAACTGGCATGAGTGGGCCGCGCATGTGGGCCAGCCCGGCAAATTGGGCTCCATCTACAACGTAAAGTCCGATGATGTTTACAACATCATCAAGTACTGCGCTGCCATGACCGATTTTGCCCTGGGCATCTTAAATGACAGTGATATGGGCCACTTTATGGCCGATAACAATATCTACTTTGCCAAGGGTGTTTCCGTGGTGGCCGGCAATGTGCTGCGCGCCCTGGCTGCAGTGGATGACTCAGTGGAAGCACGCGGCGGCGCTGAGAACCTTACTGAGGCCTTAAGGCGCTTTGACTATATCGAAGAGTTCAATCCGCTCTACGTGTTCGCAGGCGGCAATGCGGTGGGCGATGCCATGATGCCAAATCACGTGGCCGCTTTAGCGCGCCATCTTGATGTGTGCAACAACCGCCTCAATGACATGATGAAGTCAATGGAAAAATAATCATTGATGGAGCGTGTCTGGCGCTGGTTTGAACGTCTGGTTCCGCCTTTTCCGCAGAATTTTAAAGGCGAACCTCCCAGCGGGCTTTGCAAGTTCATTTTCTTCTACACCAAGGGGTTGTGGAAGTTCTTTATTATCATCGGCTGCCTCACTGCCCTGATGGCCGCCGGTGAAGCCTTATTCTTCTCCTGCATGGGTCTTTTGGTGGACTGGACTGCAGCTTCAGATCCGCAGACTTTCATGGAAAATCACAGCAGCAGCCTGATTGGCATGCTGCTTTTGGCCGGCGTAGTGCTGCCCCTGGCCACCATCGTGCATTCGCTCATTTTGCATCAGGCCATCTCCGGCAATTACCCGATGCAGATCCGCTGGCAGATCCACCGCTATATGTTAGGTCAGTCGATGACCTTCTTTACCGATGAATTTGCCGGGCGCATTGCCAATAAGGTGATGCAGACTGCGCAGGCGGTGCGCACCTCGGTGTTAAAGCTCATTGATGTGCTGGTGCACATGCTGGTTTACCTTGCCACCATGCTCTGGATGCTCGGTGACGCCGATCCCTTCCTGGCGCTGCCTTTGCTTGTCTGGCTGGTCATTTACAGCGCTGCCATTTTTTACTTTATTCCGCGTCTGCGCCGCCAGGCACAGGTGCAGGCTGATACGCGCTCTGACATGGTGGGGCGCATTGTGGACAGTTACGTCAATATCTCCACGGTCAAGCTCTTTGGCGGCAAGGGCCGGGAGACCAAGTACGCCCGTGAGGGCATGGTGGGCTTTATCAAGGCCGAGTACAAAGCCCTGCGCATTCTGACGGCCTTTGATGTCAGCGTGCAGCTGATGAATTACGCGCTGCTCATTTCCACCACCATGCTGGCGCTGTATTTGTGGCAGGCCGGGATGGTAAGCCCGGGCGGCATCGCCATTGCGGTGGCGGTGGCCATCCGCATCATCAATATGTCGCGCTGGATGATGTGGGAAGTGGGCGCAATTTTTGAGAACATCGGCACGGTCTATGACGGCATGCATACCATTGCAAAGCCCGTGGACATCAAAGATCCCGAACATCCCAAAGCTCTGCCCTCCAAGGTGGCAGGCCACATTCAATACCGCAATGTCTCCTTTGGCTACAACGACAAGATGCAGGTGTTTGAACACTTAAACCTGGAGATCCTGCCCGGGCAGAAAGTGGGCATTGTGGGACCGTCCGGCGCCGGCAAGACTACTTTAATCAACCTGCTGCTGCGTTTTTATGATGTAAAGTCAGGCGAGATTACGCTGGACGGCATTAACATTAAAGATGTGCTGCAGGATGAACTGCGCGACTGCTTTGCCATGGTCTCGCAGGAGCCCTCCTTAATGCACCGCACGGTGGGGGAGAACATCTCCTATGGCAGCGCCCATACCGATCTGCACTCACTTGAGCGCGCGGCGCAGGCGGCTGATGCGCTGTCCTTTATCGAGCATTTATCCGATTACCGCGGCGCCCGCGGTTTTGAGACCATGGTCGGTGAGCGCGGCGTGCGCCTGTCAGGCGGCCAGCGCCAGCGCATTGCCCTGGCGCGCGTGGTGATGAAAAATGCCCCCATCCTGATCCTCGATGAAGCCACTTCAGCTTTGGACAGTGAAAGCGAGAAGGTAGTGCAGGACAATTTAGAGCAGGTGATGCAGGGGCGCACTGTGATCGCCATTGCCCACCGGTTATCCACTCTGGCCATGATGGACAAGATCATCGTGATCGATGCCGGCAAGGTGGTGGAGAGCGGTACTCAGGCAGAACTGCTGGCCTCTCAGGGACTGTTTTACCGGCTGTGGCAGCGTCAGTCCGGCGGTTTTATCGGCTCTTAAATCTCTGCCGCTGCCAAAGAACTGCAGCAGGGCAGACTTTCCCATATCGTTTTCCCTTCTTAAGGTCAGGCTGAGGACGTGGCTGCAGCATCTTTTTGCAGCTCACAGACCAAAAGAGGGGTCGGTGAGGCAAAAATTTCGAAAAATTTTCAAAAAAGTTTTTTCTTCAAAAATGCGATATAAATCACGGTTTTGCAGGCTGAAATGTGGAAAATGGGAACTCCGGGCCAAAAAATTTTAAAAAAGTGTTTGACACCGGTAAAAAACTCATTAAAATGTGCACCCGTTCCCTGACAGGAACGAAACAAAAAGATAAGCCAAGCGCTTATCAAGTTCTTTAAAAAGTAAGTAT
>JADINH010000074.1 GCA_017694225.1 Candidatus Avisuccinivibrio stercorigallinarum | reverse complement strand
CGCCTGGGCATTGCCAACCCGAACTCCAACCTGGTGTATGCTGACAACTTAAACGGCGGCGGCATCTGGCTTGCTCCTATTTACAAGAACCACGATTCTGACGAGTTCGATGCACAGGGCGTTGACTACGGCGCTGACATTGACCTCTACGGCGTGGCCTTAGGTGCTGACTTCACCACCGACAGCGGCGTGCGCGTTGGTGCTTACTTCAATGTAGGCTCCGGCGATGCTGACGGCCAGGGCGTGGGCTCTGATGTCTCCAATGACTTTGATTACTTCGGCCTCGGCCTCTATGCCGGCAAGACCTTTGGCAATTTCAACTTCATTGCTGATGCGGGCTTCACTCAGGTGTCAAATGACATTGATCAGTCTGTGAACTACCACGGCGTGGGCAAGATCACCGCTGACACCGACACCACTGCAGTGACCGTCGGCCTGCGCGGTGAGTACAAGTTCGAGACCCAGTTCGTGGACATCACTCCGCACCTTGGGGTGCGCTATACCAACCTCGACATGGACAGCTATGATGCCAAGCTCGACGGCGAAGTTGTGGCCACCACCGATGCTGACAACATGCAGATCTTCTCGATCCCGTTCGGTGTGTCCTTTGCCAAGGAGTTCACTGCAGGTGAGTGGTCAGTCAAGCCGGTCTTTGACCTGACCCTGACTGCCAATGCAGGCGACACTGACTTTGATACCGACACCACCTTCACCGGCGTTGAGGGTCTGTCCCTGTCAACTGAAGTGTTCGATGACTTCACTTACGGCGGCACTCTGGGTGTGAGCGCTGAGTACGGCGACAGCCTCGGCTTCGGCATCAACGTGCACTACGTGGGTTCCGATGCTGCAGACGAGTTCGGCGTAACCGGCAATATCCGCTACATGTTCTAATTTGTAGTGTTGACAAACGCTGACTAAAACTAAGCCCCGCATCAGCGGGGCTTTATCAGGGAAGCAAATCAGAGCTTAGAGCTCAAAGTTTTGATTTATTCCCAAAAATCTAAACAAGCGAACTTAAGCGGGGTGCTCCCAAAGCCTGAGGCAGATCCCAACACAACACAAACCTGCCCCTGGCGCTTTAATCACGCCGCTTATTATGCTTATCATTCTCGCACGATCTGCTTCGTTTTTCTACGTATTTTAATTTCGCACTATTGTGCCATGGCCGTTATGGCTCCAGCCGGTGCCGCAGCACCGCCAGCTTGGTGGCAGCGGATCTGTCTTTACTTACAGCCGCCGTCTGCTGCAGCTGCCCTGCCTGCTATTGATAAATGTAATTGGTAAAGAGCACGTCCTCGATCACATCACGGCCTTCACGCTCGTTGATCAGCTCCATTAAGTGCTTGCGGCAGGACTGGCGCAAAAGCTCACGGCCTTCAGCGGTGGAGACCGAGGCATAGTCCTTGGCGCCAAGCAGGGAGACGATGCTGTCGCGGATCAGCGGATCTTTCTCCTTGAGCAGTTCAATGTCGCGGTCATCGCCCACCATGATGCTTACCGAGATGCGGATGTAGTGCAGCCGCCCCCCGGCGCTGCCGGCCAGATTGGTGGTAAAGTCCGGGCGCATGACGTAATAGCCAATCTCCGGATCTTTGAGCATCTGATCCATGGCCTCCCCGGCATTTTCCTCAGCTGCCGCTTCTTCTGCGGCCGCGGCATTAAAGGACAGGGCCATAATGCCCGCGGTCAGCAGGGCGGCTGCCCATTTCTTTACGGCGTTGCTGCTTGCTGCTTTCATCAGCCCTCCTTCTTATTTTCAGTCTGAACGCTCTTCCCCTCAGTGTGAGCGCTCTTATGAGCTTGAGCACTCTCAGGCTCAGCTTCCTTGTTATCGGCAGATACGGCGCTCTCTTTGTTCTCCTTGATGGTGGCGGTGTACTCGTCAAGCTTGCTGATGTCCTGGCTGTTGAGCAGCTTGATGTCGCGGGCGGCCAGAAGCGGTGTGGCCGCCTGCACCAGTTTTTCAATCTTGGGCGGATTGGTCTTGATGGTGCCGTTGTCAAGCAGCTTGAAGTAGCTGTGGCGGATCAGGGTGTTGCACAAGATCTTGAAGATCACCGGATCGGCAAACTCCGGCGAATTGTTGTAGACCTCGCCGGGCAGCAGGTGGCAGAGCTTGACGCAGATGGCGGTGAAGTGCTCGACATCCACCACGCCGTCCTCGATTTGCTTGAGCACCGTCACGGCCACTAAGTAGCGAATGAGGTTTAAGCGGATGATGCGCGAGAGAATGTTGAACTCATTAAAGCCGTCGCCTGAGATGTACAGAGTGTCATCAATCTGCTGAATGTAGCCCTCACGAAGGAAGGTGTCGATGTAAGTCTCAATCAGATAGTCAAGGTGCTCTTCATCCACCGGCACAAAGAGCTCGTGGCGCAGGAAGTAGAACAGCGAGCGGGTATGCACGCGCACATCGCTGCGCTTAATGTGTCCGTTGCGGATCAGGATGTTGGCAATGAGCGAGGGCAGCGCGAAGAGGTGCAGAATGTTGTTCTGGAAGTAGGTCAGCTGCAAGGTCTGGCCGCGGCTTGGCCTTAAAAACTGCATGTCCTCGCCCACATCATAGGTGTGGAATTTGTTGAGCTCGACCGCCTGCTTGATTAAGGTGTTGATGTCCGCATCCGGAATGGACTTGGCCCGGTCAGGGTCGCACTTTAAAAGCGCGAGGAAGAGGTTTAAGCAGCGCTTTAACACCGGCATGGAAATGGTGTGATCGTCATCGTTGATGAGGGCGAGCGCACAGAGGTTGATGCCGTTTACCGTAGCTGAATCATTGAGTTTTACAATGATCTCATGGGACATATTGTCCACGGTCTCATGCAGCCAGGCCGGGCGGGCGCGCCCTGTCGGATCTAAGTCATTGCGCCAGGAGGGCACATACTTTGATAAAAAGCGGGGGATCACCACCGGCTCGCCAAAGGTCACGTAGCCGCGGCCGTAGTAGCGCAGGCGCTTGAAGATGCCGAGGAGCTGCCAGGCGCTTTCCTTGACCTTCTTGTGGCCCTCAAGCTCATGCATGTAGGAGCCCACCTCCATCACATGCTCGTAGCCAAGATAAGTCGGCACAAAGGCTATCGGCCTTTCGATGCCGCGCAGCTGTGCCTGCACCGCCATCGAGACCATGCCGGTGCGCGGGGGCAGCATGCGTCCGGTGCGCGATCTGCCGCCTTCAATAAAGAACTCCGTGGCATAGCCGCGCTCAAACAGGATGGCGAGGTACTCGCGGAACAGCGCGGTGTAGAACTTGTCGCCCTTCATCTTGCGGCGGATGAAGTAAGAGCCGCAGCGGCGGATGATGGGGCCCACCGGGAAGAAGTTTAAGTTGTCGCCCGAGGCAATCTGCGGCAGGGGCAGGCCTTCATGGAAGATCACGAAGGACAGCAGGATGTAGTCCATGTGCGAGCGGTGGCAGGGAATGTAGATGATTTCATGTCCGCTCTGCACTAACTGGCGCACCTTCTCAGCGCCGATGATGCTCTGTCCGTGATAGATGCGCCGCCATACCGCGCTGATGATGGTGTTGAAGAATTTAAGCAGCGGATAGCGGGTGTCAGCGGCCATCACATCAAAGATGCCGCGCGCCTTGTTCTGCAGCTCCTCACGCGACAGCTCGGGGTGCTCCAACAGCTCCTCGTCAATGGCGGCCACGGTGCCCGGGCGCTGCGCCAGTTCCTCAATTAAGACCTTGCGGTTGGGGAAGGGCTGGCCCACCACCGAGCGGGCCTTTCTTAAAAAGTGCAGGGCCGCTGCGCGGTTTAAGATATTGGGGTATTTCTTTGATTTAAGGCGTGCGGACAACTCCAGGGCCGACACCGGATCGGAGATGATGGTGCAGTTGTCGCGCCCGGCAAAGAGCAGAGTCCAGAACTTGCGCCAGGAGGTGTTGGCGCCGTCGATGCCGCGCAGGGCGATGCCCTCGTAGGAGGGGTTTCTTGACCAGAGCACGGTGATGGGGATGATCTGCAGATCGCTGCCGGCTTTTTTGGCTGCCTCCAGCCAGGCATTGAACACAATGTTTAAATCTCTGACATGGGCGTGGGTGCTGAACATCCGCGGGGTGCGCAAAAAGGCCGTGCGCTGCAGTGACATGCCGCCCATTTCAAATTTGCCAAAAGGAGAGGGCCAGCCGATGCGCTGCGTTAAACGCTCAATGGTAAGCAGGTTGCCCACTGAGGAGGAAACTGTGAGATAAACGACCGGTTTATCCGGGTCGACTTTGATGTGCTTTTCCGGCTCGAAAGGAATTGCCTCGCAGGTTGCCGTAAGGCGGATCGGCCAGTAAAACAGCATGCGCAGATAGTCATTTAACATCGTAACACCCCACCTGTTTTGCCAAGAGAATATCCTTGATTATATGCCCGCCGCCGCGTCAATCTGCCAAAAAGTTAGGAGAAAATCTCAAAAATCAGGCAGGCCGCAAACTTTGGGGCCGGGCCGGCATAAAGGCGGCGGCAAAACTGAGCTTAACCCGGCCCTGGGGCGCTCTTTTGGCCTTTAAATGAGCTTGATGCAGCAGATCCCGGCGGCAATGATGACAAGGCCGGCAAGCCTGGTCAGCGTGACGGGGCGGCGCTTTAAGCCTAAAACACCGAAGTGATCAAGCAGCATTGAGCACAACAGCTGCCCGGCGATAATCAGGGTCATTAAGGTGCCCGCGCCGATTAAGGGCATTAACAGGGCATTGCCGCAGATGTTAATCACACCCATCAGGCCGCCTGAGTACTCGCAGAGCCGGCCCTTGAACTGCAGCTTTTTGAGGGTGGCAGGCCCTCTGCCGCTGCAGGCGGCTAAGGCAAGGCAGAGCAGCGCGGTCACCGCCATCGAAAAGAGCGCGCAGTAGAGCATGGAGTGCAGTTCCTGCGCAAAGAGCGAGTTTATAGCTCCCTGCGTGGTCATGCAGCTGCCGGAGATAAGCCCGAGGGCAAACCACAGCACGGCCCCTTTTTGCACCTTGCTGCCGTAGTGCTTGAGATAAGTGTGCACCTGCAAAGTGAGCATGAGCCCGAGGAAGATCAGCAGCAGACCGGCAGCGCGCGGCAGATCAAAGCGGTGCTCTGCAAGGTGAAAGAGCGCAAAGTGATCGAAGAGCACGCCCGAGAGCAGCATGCCGCTCATGGTGGCAATGGTCGAGCCCACAAGGCCAAGGCGCGGCAGGATCACGAGGGCAATGAGCAGAATGGCAGCACCCAGCGGTCCTGAGATAAAGTACCACCAGGGCAGGGCGGAAAGCTCATTGAGGTCGCGGTAAAAGCTCTCACCGCGCAGCAGCATCAGCAGCAAAAGCAGGCACACACCGACCGCGCAGTTGACAAAGGAGGCGAGCAGGGCTGAGTTTAACTGCAGCCGGATGCGGGCATTGACCGCCGTCTGCCAGGGGGTGGCCGTGCCGGTCAGGAGCGCGGCAAGCATCAACATCAGCAGTGTCATCTGAACTTAACTCCCTTTAAATCCCTTTAAACTCTTTTCTTATCTTCACATTTTGCTGTACTGCCCAGGTGCGCACGGGCGCGGGCGCCTTAGTTTTGTGCAGCGCGGCGCTGCAGCGCGGCACACTCTGCTCAGGGGGTGCTGTGCTTTGCTACAATAGCGCTTCAAGCTGGAAAACATAGTATGTCAGAATTAGTAAATTACAAGAAATTAGTGCTGCTTGCAGGCTTTGCCTCAGTTACCACCGCCATTGTGCTCATTATCATGAAATTCTCGGTGTGGATGGTCAGCGGCTCTTCTTCGATTTTAGCCTCGTTAATGGACTCGACCATTGATCTTGGTGCCTCCTTTGTCAATCTGCAGGCCCTGCGCTTTGCGCTCAAGCCAGCCGACCGCGATCACCGCTTCGGCCATTACAAGGCCGAGGCTTTAGCCTCATTGTGCCAGGCGGCCTTTATCGGCGGCTCGGCCTTCTTTTTGGTGATGCACGGCATTGAGCGCTTAAAAAGCCCGCGCGAGCTTGCCAACCTTGATATCGGTGTGTACGTCTCCATTGCCTCCATTGTGATCACCTTTGTGCTGGTGTCCTTTCAGGCCTATGTGTACAAGCGCACCAAGAGCGAGGCCATCGGCGCCGACCGCTATCACTATCTCTCTGACGTGCTGTTAAATTTGGGTGTGATTGCTTCCCTGTGCTGCAGCATGTACGGCTATCTCTGGGCTGACGGTCTGTTTGCCATCCTTTTGGGTCTCTACATTTTCCGCGGTGCGGTGCACATCGGGCGCACGGCAGTGGCCACTTTGCTTGACCGCTCGATGACCAGCGCTGAGCATGAGCAGGTGTTAAAGGCCATTCTCTCGATCAAGGGGGTATCATCCATTCACGATCTGCGCACCAGAAGAGCCGGCCCCTGCTGCTTTATTCAGTGCCATCTGGTGCTGCGCTCTGACATGCCGCTTATCGAGGCCCATCAGATCGCCACCAAAGCAGAAGACGCGGTGCGTGAGCTCTTTCCGGAGGCTGATGTCACCATGCACATGGAGCCTGATGTGGACGAGACTTACCGCGATGTGAAATTTATCGATGAAACCGTCTGCCATGTGGACTTGCAGGCGCGCAGCAGCACTGCCGCAGACGGCACTGACAGCGCAGAGCCTGCAGAGAGTGCAGTGAAAAGCAAGGAGAGCAAGTCATGACCGAAAGTACAGAAGCCAAAGCCCTGTGGGCTGAAATCCGGGCAGAGGCTGAGGCGATTATTGCCCGTGAGCCCATGCTCGCTGAAATGCTGCATCATGCAGTGCTCGACTGCCGTGATCTGGCTGACGGTCTGGCGCGGCTCATTTCCGCGCGCCTTGCCAACCAGGTGGTGGGGCGTGAGCCTTTATATCAGCTGTGCATGGCCGCCTACCGCGAGACCGAGATCATTGAGGCGGTGTGCGCGGACTTCCGCGCAGTGTGCAGCCGTGATCCGGCTACCTCAGAGTACTCCATTCCCTTTTTGTACTTAAAGGGCGCACATGCCCTGGAGGCCTTCCGGGTGGGGCATTATCTCTACACCCACGGGCGCACCGACGCGGCGCGCTATCTGCAAAGCGTGATCTCCGATGTCTTTGCAGTCGACATTCATCCCGCCGCGCGCATCGGCCGGGGGATCATGCTCGATCACGCCACCGGCATTGTGATCGGTGAGACTGCAGTGGTGGGCGATAACGTCTCCATTTTGCAGGATGTGACCTTAGGCGGCACCGGCAAGGAAAACGGCGACCGCCATCCCAAGGTGGGCGATGGCGTAATGATCGGCGCGGGCGCCAAGATCCTCGGCAACATCAAGATCGGCACCGGCGCCAAGATCGGCGCGGGCTCAGTGGTGCTCTCCGAGGTGGCGCCGCACACCACGGTGGCCGGCATTCCGGCGCGCGTGGTCGGCCGTCCGCGTGAGGCCATGCCGGCCCTTAATATGGATCAGGAGCTTGATACCGCACAGCCGGTATGCACCTCCGCCTGCGGCGTGATCTGTAAAAAGGACGTTTAGCTCCGCTTAAATCCGGGTTAAATCCTGGTTAAGGCCGCATTAATTCCGGCAGATTTAAGCCGGTTAGCGCGTTTTGGCCGGGAAAAACCGGCCTTAGATCACATTTTTTGCTAAAATAGGCTCAGTCTTATTTTTTGGGACAGCATGCCATGCTCATTCATGATCTTCTTCAGGTCAAATGCGTAGATCTTAAAGCCGCTCCGGCTGACAAAAGCGCCGCCATCAATCACCTGGTCGACTTAATTGCCAAGTCAGGCTGTTTGTCTGATGTGGAGCGCTACCGCGCCGATGTCTTTGCCCGTGAGGCCCAGAGCTCCACCGGTTTTGGCGAGGGCGTTGCCATTCCGCATGCCAAATCAGACGGCGTGTCCCGCCCGGGCCTGGCCGCCATGGTGGTGCCCGAGGGGGTGGACTTTGAGGCGGTGGACGGGCAGAAGGTCAAACTCTTTTTCTTAATTGCCTCGCCCCATCAGGCCTCGGATGCACACCTTGATGTGCTGGCGCGTTTGTCTGCATTGCTCGTCGACGAGCACTTCCGGCAAAGCTTAATGGACGTGCGTGATGTCAAAGAGTTTTTAAGCATCATCGACAAGGCCGAAAGCGCGGAAATTGCAGAGGAGCAGCACGAAAAGGCAGAGCAGGACGCAAGAGAGCAGCAGACCCACAGCGGGGCTGACAAGAGTGATACTGCTGCCGCCTATGACATCGTGGCGGTGACCGCCTGCCCGGCGGGCCTGTCGCATACCTATATGGCAGCCGAGGCCTTAGAACAGAAGGCCAAGGAACTTGGCCTGCGCATCAAGGTCGAGGCTGACGGTGCGGCCGGCAACCGCAACCGCCTGCTGCCTGAGGATATTGCCAATGCCAAAGCGGTGATTGTGGCGGCTGACCGCGCAGTGGAGATGGACCGCTTTATCGGCAAGCGCATGGTGCGCACCGGGGTGGGTGACGGCGTGCACCGCCCGCAGGAGCTGATTGAGCGCGCACTCTCCGGTGACTGCCCGGTCTATCAGGCCGGCGGCACCATGGAGACTTCCAATATCTTTATGCGCCTGTACCGCCACCTGATGAGCGGCCTTACTTACATTCTGCCGCTGGCGGCCACGGCCGGCATTTTGTCGGCCATCGCGCGCATGGAATTTTTAAAGGACACCGACACCGGTTTGTTCCTTGATACCATCGGCTACAGCATCGGCACGCTGTTATTCCCGGTGCTGGCGGCCTTCATAGCCTTTTCGATTGCCGGGCGCACCGCGCTGGTGGCGGGCTTTACCGGCGGCGTGATGGCCGACATGTCAGGCGCGGGCGTCATCGGCGCAGTGCTCAACGGCTTTATCGGCGGTGCCGCGGCCTTTGTGATCACGCGCCTGGCAGTCCGCTTTTTAAAGGGCCACGATGCGATGTTTGCCCTGCTTGTGTACCCGCTTCTGGGCGCCACCATCACCACGCTGGCCGCACAGTATGTCACCGGACTGCCTGCGGCCTTTGTCGATGACTGGGTGGAGCTTTTTATCCTTAACGCCAGGCCCTGGCAGCTTGCGCTCATCGGTGCGGTGTTAGGCGGCATGATGTCAGCGGACATGGGCGGGCCCTTTAACAAGACGGCCTATGCCGCGGGGGTGCTGCTTTTGGCTGACTGCCTGCCGGAGAACGGCCCGGGCTCCATGGTGATGGCCGCGGTGATGGCCGGTGGCATGGTGCCGCCGATGGCTGCGGCTTTTGCCGCCGGGGTGTTCGGACGCGCTTATTTTTCAGCAGGCGAGCGCCGCCAGGCCTTGTCAGCCTTTTTCAAGGGGCTGATGTTTGTCACTGAGGGCGTGCTGCCGTATCTCTCCGCCTGCCCGTGGCGCATGCGTTTTGCATGCATTCTGGGCTCAGCTGCAGCCGGAGCTGCCTCAATGTTTATGTACTGCGGGGTGTGCGCTCCGCACGGGGGCATCTTTATCCTGCCGCTTGCCCAAAACCATCTGTTTTACGCCCTGGCGCTGTTCATCGGCACGGCGGCGGGCACGGCGGCCTTTGTACTGCTGCGCCGCAATTTTGTGCACAGTCAGGAGCATAAAAAGGCCCGGCAGGCCAAAAAGGAACAGCACTCTGAACAGGCAGCGCCACAGGTTCAGGCTTAAAAGTACAGCCCCCGCCTGAAGATTAAGCGCTGAGGCGGGAGGGCTTAATCGGGGCTGCGCAGCTGCGAGATCACATTGTCCATGCGCGTGCGCCAGGTCTGCAGCACCTCGCGCAGATGGGAGTTTTCCTCCTTAAGCTCGATCATGCTGCGCCGGGCCTGATTTAATTCCTTCTGCTGCTGCGCCATGGCTTCGTTCTGCCGCCCAAGCTGTGCGATCAGCTGCCGGCTTAATTCCTTAATTTCCACCAGCTCTTCAAGCAGGCTGCGCTCACGCGGTGAGATCAGCTGCTCGGGATTTTGCTGCTGTTGTTCTGCACTCAAAATTAAGACCTCCGGGAAAATGGCTCTGCTTGTTTCTCTACTTTACCACTTTAGCACTGCAGCACGTTGCCACCCTGCGCCCGCAGGCGCAGGAGGTTTAGGCTGAGGCTGCTCTGCCTTTGAGCTTAGAGAATGTAGCGGCTTAAGTCCTCGTTCTGCACCAGGTCGGAAAGATGCTCGTCGACATAGGCAGCATCGATGGTGAGCTTTTCACCGGCCTTGTCAGGAGCCTCAAAGGAGATGTTCTCCAGGAGCTTCTCCATTAAGGTATGCAGCCTGCGCGCACCGATATTTTCGGTGTGCTCATTGACCCAGCAGGCATCCTCGGCAATGCGGCGGATGGCATCGTCCGTAAAGGAGATTTCAACGCCCTCGGTGGCCAAAAGCTCCTGATACTGTTTGGTTAAGGATGCATGCGGCTCCTTTAAGATGCGCTCAAAGTCCTCGGTGGTGAGGGCCTTGAGCTCCACGCGGATCGGCAGGCGTCCCTGCAGCTCGGGGATTAAATCCGAGGGCTTTGACATCTGGAAGGCTCCGGAGGCAATGAACAGAATGTGATCGGTTCTGACCATGCCGTAACGGGTGCTGACCTGGCAGCCTTCAATTAAGGGGAGCAGATCGCGCTGCACGCCCTGGCGCGAGACTTCGCCGCGCGCTCCGGCATTGTCGCCGCAGATCTTGTCAATCTCGTCGATGAACACGATGCCGTGGTTCTCCACCAGATTGATGGCCTCAAGCTTTAAGTCATCGGTCTTGGTGAGCTTGTCAGCCTCTTCTTCGGTCAGCTCGCGCAGGGCGTCTTTAATCTTCATCTTGCGCACTACGGTGCGGCCCTGATTGAAGCTGTCAAAGAGGGACTGCAGCTGATTGTTCATCTCCTCAATCGCGCCGGTGCCGCCGATTACGTTGAAGGACGGGCGCTTGTCGTTGACCCGGATGTCGATTTCCTTGTCATCAAGCTGCCCCTCGCGCAGCTTCTTGCGGAAGATCTGGCGGGTGGGATTGGCGTTCTTCTCCTCCTCAGTGGCATCAGGTGCGGGGATCAGCGCATCCAAAATGCGCTCTTCGGCCGCATCCAGGGCACGGTTCTTGTTTTTGACAAAGGCCTGCTCGCGCACCATCTTCATGGAGACGTCGGCCAGATCGCGGATGATGGAATCCACTTCCTTGCCCACATAGCCCACCTCGGTGTACTTGGTGGCCTCAACCTTGATGAAAGGGGCGTTGGCCAGGGTGGCCAGGCGCCTGGCAATCTCGGTCTTGCCCACGCCGGTGGGTCCTATCATCAGAATGTTCTTGGGGAAGATCTCAGCGCGCAGCTGCGGCTCAATCTGCATGCGGCGCCAGCGGTTGCGCAGGGCCAGGGCAACCGCCTTCTTGGCCTCAGACTGTCCGATGATGTGTTTGTCCAGCTGACTGACAATTTCACGCGGTGTAAGTTCGCTCATAGCACTCTTTTCCAGTTATTCCGGTTATTCCGGCGTTTAGTATTCGATGGTCTCAATCACATGGTTCTGATTGGTAAAGACGCAGATGTCCCCTGCAATCTCCAGTGACTTTTTGACAATGGTTTTGGCATCAAGCTCAGTGTTGGCATAGAGGGCGCGCGCCGCGGCCAGGGCATAGTTGCCGCCTGAGCCGGTGGCCAGGATGTCATCGTCCATGCGCACCACGTCGCCTACGCCGGTGATCATGAAGGACGCGCTCTTGTCGCACACGATTAAGATGGCCTCAAGCTTGCGCAGCGCCCGGTCGGTGCGCCAGGCCTTGGCGAGGGCCACGCAGGCGCGCTCCAAATTGCCCTGATGCTCCTGCAGCTTGCTCTCAAAGAGGTCAAGCAATGTAAAGGCATCGGCGGTGGAGCCGGCAAAGCCTGCAATCACCTGCCCTTTAAACAAACGTCTTACCTTGACGGCATTGGCCTTGAGCACGGTGCTCTGGCCCATGGTCACCTGACCGTCGCCGCCTAAGGCCACGGTATTGCCGCGGCGTACAGTTACGATAGTGGTCATTCAAAAATCCTTTTTACTTGTCAGTAGTCAGTAAGCGAGCACTCGGACACCAGGCCCTTGTCAGCCAAATTGCCGAACACCACGCGCGCTTCCTCACGGTTGGGGAAGGGGCCTATCATCAGGGTGTAGGCGCCGCTGCGCGGCTGCACTTCAGAGACAATGCCCTGGAAGGCAATTAAGGCCTTCTGGCTCTCAGCTTCCTTGGCAGAGGCAAAGCTGCCGCAAAAGAGCACGGCCTGGCGGCTGGCGCTTTGCGCACCTGCTGCAGGCTGTGCCCCGGCTGCACTGTGATCAGTGGCGGGCACCGGGGCAGGCTGCACCTGAGTTCCCGGAGCCGGAGCGGGGGCGGGAGAGGGCAGTGAGCCGTTCTCAGGCTTCATGCCGGCAAAGGGGTTCTGGTTCTGCTCTGCAGCAGGAGCCGGCTGCTGCGGCTCGTTTAACATATTGGAGTAGTCATAGCGCTGGGATGCCGGGATCTGCAGCTCACCTGACTGCTGCGTGCTCTGCGCGGCTTCGCTGTGGGCGCTGCTGCCTTCTGCCTTGTCATCCCCGCCTGAGAGCGAGAGCAGAAAGGACACGAAGATGAGCACAATCAGCAGCACCGCTGCGACGGCTACAATCTTCTTCTGGCGCGGGCCGAACTTTAAGGCCGGCTTTTTTGACTTTCCCATAATTTTCCTGTTAAGCCTCTTTTACTTTTACATCTGTTCCATCACATTGATGCCGAGCATGCCAAGGCCGTTTGACAGCACTTTGGCGGTGAGATCACACAGGCTCAGGCGGCTTCTGGCCGTCTCCTCGGGCACGCCCTGTTTGAGCACCGGGCAGGCTTCATAAAAGCGCATGAAGATGCCTGAGAGCTCATAGAGATAGGTGCACAAAAGGTGCGGCATGGCTTTGACTGCCGCCTGGCTTACTGCCTCAGAAAAGGCCAGCAGCTTGGAGGCCAGCTCCTGTTCTGCCTCCTCGGTCAGTACAATCTGCCCGCCGGTGAGCTCAGTCTTTCTGAAGATGGCGCGGATGCGGCTGTAGGCATACTGCAGATAGGGGGCGGTATTGCCCTCAAAGGAGAGCATGCTGTCCCAGTCAAAGATGTAATCGGTCTGGCGGTTCTTGGACAGATCGGCATACTTCACCGCGCCGATGGCGATGTTGTGCACCACCTGTGCCCTCGCCTCACCTGTAAAACTGCTGCCGCGCTCAGTGAGCATCTTGTCCACCCGGCTCTCGGCTTCGTCAAGCAGATCACGCAGCTTCACGGTCTTGCCGTCGCGGGTCTTGAAGGGCTTGCCGTCCTTGTTGAGCATCATGCCAAAGGGGGCATGCTCGACCTTGACCTTATCGGTAAGAAAGCCGTCTTTGCGTGCAATGGCCCACACTTCCTGCATGTGGCGGGCCTGGCGGCTGTCGGTAAAGTAGATGATGCGATCGGCGTGCAAAGTCTCAATGCGGTATTTGAGGCAGGCAAGATCGGTGGTGGTATACAGAAAACCGCCGTCTTTTTTCTGCACGATCACACCGGCAGTCTCGCCTTCCTTGTTCTTGAACTCATCGAGAAACACCACCATGGCGCCGTCATCGCGCACGGCCAGGCCCTTGTCAGCAAGTTCCTTGACGATGACGGGCAGCATATCGTTGTACATGCTCTCGCCCATGGTGTCCTTTTCAGTCAGGGTGACATCAAGGCGCTTATAGAGCGCATAGTTCTGATCCATGGTCATTTTGACCAGTTTCTGCCACATCTCATGGCAGTAGGCATCGCCTGACTGCAGCATCACCACATAGCGGCGGGCCTTCACGGCAAAATCCGGATCTTCGTCATAGCACTTCTTGGCCTCGGTGTAGAAGTTCTCAAAGTCCTTGAGCACCATGCCGCTGCCCTGCTGATTTTCCATGCGCTCCAGATAGGCAATGAGCATGCCAAACTGTGTGCCCCAGTCGCCGATGTGATTGGCCCTTATTACCTTGTGGCCTGTAAACTCCAAAATGCGCACTACGGCGTCTCCAATCACGGTGGAGCGCAGATGATGCACGGCCATTTCCTTGGCTACATTCGGCGCGGAGTAGTCGATGACTACGGTCTCAGGATGCTCAGGCGGTTTAATGCCCAAATGTGCATCGGCGAGCATGTCCATCAGGCCCTGTGCGGTGTCGGCCTGATTGACAAAGAAATTGATAAAGCCGGGGCCGGCAATTTCCACCTTGGCAATCTTATCTGAAGGCGGCAGGTGCGCAATGATCTGGGCGGCAAGCTCCCGCGGATTTTGATGCAGGGGTTTGGCCAGCATCAGGGCTGCATTGGTGGCAAAATCGCCGTGTGCCTTGTCTTTGCTGCGATCGATACGCAGATTCTGCAGCATTTGAGGAGGAACTTCAGATTTAATGGAAAGCGCATTAATGCCCGCTTTCAGCAATTGACTAATGTGTTCTTTCATTGATGTTTTTTGTTCTTAATCAAGACGCGAAAATATGATGCGTTAAGGCCATAAGCATACCACAACAGGCCCTGTTTTGCCCGTTTTACACGGGCCCCGGCCGCTCAGGCTGCCCCGGCTGCAGCGCCTTTTCCGTAAGGCCTTGCAGGTAATGCCTCAAAGCTATCACGGCGCATAAAAAGCAAGTATTTTACAGGCCGCCAGGGCACTGTTAGAGTGGCAGACAGTTCACTATTGTTAATTTTCTGGAGGTCTCATGACTGCTGCACAGAGAGTTTTAGTCGGTGCCCTGTGCACTGTGCTGGCCGCCGCAAGTGGAGCAAGTGCCATGGCTGATACTTTAAATCTCAACATTGAGGGCAAAACCTATCAGATTGAATTAAATGCAAGCGCAGAAGCGCAGCTGCTCAAGGCCGCCCTGCCGCTGAAGCTGGAGTTTGAGGACTTCGGTCGCAATGAGCGCATTGCCTATCTGCCCCATAAGCTTGACATCAAGTCCTGGAAAAAGCCGGTGGAGGTCAAACGCGGCAGCCTGGCTTACTACGTGCCCTGGGGCAATCTGTGCATCTTCCGCGTGGATTATTCAAGCCCCAATGATCTGGTACTGTTAGGCCAGATGAGCGAGGAGGCGGTAAGGGCCGTGGAGGAGCATGGCAGCGGCACTCTCAGCCTGCCTTAAGCCCCCGCAGCCGGCCTTAGTTTACCGTCCCTGCTTTAACTGGCAATGAATGTTCCTGTAATGCCCGGCCGCCCGTCTGTATGAGCGGCCTTTTTGCTGCTGCAGAGTGCAGACTGAAGATTAAACGGGCTGTTTTATCAGCGCAATGCCGGCAAAGATGATGACAAGGCCCGCGATCTCCATGACGCTGATGCTGCGCTTTTGTGCGCGGAACAGCCCAAAGCTGTCAATCACCAGCGCCATGGCCATCTGTCCTGCGATATTGAGAATAACCAGGGTGCCCGCTCCCACGCGCGGCAGCAGATAGGCGTTGACGATCAGGAAGGCCGCACCGCACAGGCCTCCGCTTAAGATCCAGAAGCTGCGCCCGACCTTGATGGTGCTCAGAGGGTGCAGGCTTTCCCGGCGCAGGGCGGTCAGGCACAGGATGATCACCACGGTAAGGGACATGCACATAAAGCCGGTCGGAATGGTCGAACCAAAGTGCAGCGAGAGCTCGGAGTTCACCGCAGTCTGGGCAATCTGTGAGGCCCCGGCGGTAAGACCTAATGCCACCCCGGGCAGGGCCTTTAAGGAAAACTGCGGACGGCTGTGCCCCAAAAAGCGGTACAGGCGCAGCATCAAAAAGAGCCCCAGGGCAGTAAGACACAGGCCGCCTGCCCTCTGGGCGCTGAAAACATGCTGCGGGGCGTTGAAAAGGCCGAGGGCGTCAATGAGCATGCCGGTGCCCACTGAGCCCAGGATCATGGCCAGGGCCGTGCCCACGCCGCCCAGCAGCGGCATGGTGAGCATGGCCAGCATCAGGATGATGACGGCAAGCGGTGCGCCGCCAAAACTCCACCAGGGTGCATTCAGTGCGCCGCTCCAGTTGATGTTTAAAGCAGAGCCTGCAATCATTAAGGTGACGGCCAAAATCACCGCACCGATGGAGCTGTTGACCAGTGTTGCCAGAAAGGGGGAGTGCAGCTGTGCGCGCAGCGCGGAATTGGCTGCTGTCTGCACCGGGATGGCGCCGCCGACTAACACGGCAAGACACATGAAAATCAGCATAGAGGCCTCGTAAACCTGTCTTAATGTTTAAGTCTTCAGTCTGACTTGCCTGCCTATTGTGCGCCAAAACTAAGGCTTAGTACATGGTCAGCGGATCGACATCCACTGCAAAGCGCACCTCGCCGCCGGTTTTAAGTGCAGCGGCCTGCAGCACCGCTTCATTAAGAAATTCATCGAGCAGCAGGCGGGTGGGCGCTGACACCAATATATGAAAGTGATAACGGTTGTGGCGCTTTTCAATCTTGTCGGACATCACGATGCCGGCATTGACTTCCGGCATGCGCGAGAGCAGCGGCATTAAGGCCTGCTGCAGTTCAATTAAAAAGCGGTGGGCCTTTTCACGCTGCAGGGAATTGGCCAGGATAAAGGCCTGCGTGGTGACCGGCGGCAGCTGCAGGCGCAGGCGCAGATCCATTAAATAGGTCAGAAGCTGAGTGTAGCTCATGGCGGGATCAATGAGCTGATTTAAAAGCAGATTGTCCGGGTGATGGGTCTGAATGATGACCCGCCCGGGCTTTAAGGCCCGCCCGGAGCGGCCGGCCACCTGGGTGATAAGCTGCGCGCTGTACTCCTGAGCCCTGAAGTCATCTGAGAACAGGCCGCCGTCCACATCGATGATCCCCACTAAGGTGACGTCGGGGAAATCATGGCCCTTGGCGAGCATCTGGGTGCCGATTAGGATCATGCTCTCTTTGGAGCGCACGCGCTCCAATCTTACTTCAAGTTCTGCCTTGGTTTTGACGCTGTCGCGGTCAATGCGCTCCACGCCCACATCCGGGTAGCGCTTTTTTAAAAAGGCTTCGATCTGCTCGGTGCCGTAACCGTTCTCAATCAGGCCCTCGGCGCCGCAGCCGCACACCGGGCAGTGATCGGGCAGGCGGTAGGAGCTGTCGCAGATGTGGCAGGAGAGTTTATGCTCCTGCTTGTGCACGGTGAGGATGTTGTCGCAGTGCGGGCAGACAAAGAGATGGCCGCAGCGGTGGCACAACAGCTGATGGGCATAGCCGCGGCGGTTTAAAAAGAGCAGCACCTGATTGCCCTTGACGGTCTCAAGGCCGATCTGCTCCTCCAGCGTGCGCCCGATGCCGGTGGCAAGTCCCTGCGTGAGCGGCTCACGGCGCAGATCCACAAGCTCAAGCGTGGGCAGCAGGGCGTGACCTGCGCGCCTTGTCAGGGTCAACAGTTCAAATTTGCCTGACTGCACCGCAAACAGGCTTTCCATTGAGGGGGTGGCAGAGCCTAAGATCAGCGGGCAGTGATTGAGCCTGGCGCGTTCCACTGCCAGGGTGCGGGCGTGATAGCGC